>CAUJJW010000157.1 GCA_963205105.1 Verrucomicrobiota bacterium
CGCGCCGGCGCAGCGGGTCGGCAGCGCACCACCGCCGAGTGGACCCTGTATGGCGTCGGCCTGTTGGCCACGCTCGCCGTCACCGTGATGATGACCCGTATGGCCCGCCGCGCCCTCGCGAAACGTACCCAATCCGTTGCCTGACCATGCCGAACTCCCGTTCCAGCGGCGACGGCTCCGCCTTCGACGCCGAGGCATTCCCGCCGCTCCAGCCCTGGGATGACCACAACCAGAGGCTGCGCCTCCACACGCATCCCGGCGATTGGTCGAATCCGAAGCCCGCGGACCGATACAACCTGGTGGTGATCGGGGGCGGCACGGCAGGTCTTGTCACCGCGGCAGGCGCCGCCGGTCTCGGAGCCAGGGTTGCCCTGGTGGAGAAGCACCTGCTGGGCGGGGATTGCCTCAACGTCGGTTGCGTGCCGTCGAAGGCGCTGATCCGTGCGGCCCGAGCCGCGGCCGGTGTCCGGGAGGCGGCGGCCTTCGGCGTTCGTGTGGAGGGGGAGGTTCGGGTGGACTTTGGGGCCGTCATGGAGCGCATGCGGCGGTTGCGCGCCGACATCAGTCCCCATGATTCCGCGGCGCGCTTCCGGGACTTGGGGGTTGACGTTTTTCTCGGTGCGGGCCGATTTGTGGGGCCGGACAAGATCAACGTCGGTGGGCAGACGCTTCACTTCGCCAAGGCGGTCATCGCGACGGGAGCTCGCGCCGCAGCGCCTGCGATTCCGGGATTGGCGGATGTCCCGTATCTGACCCATGAAACGGTGTTCTCACTGACGGAATTGCCCGGGCGATTGGGAATCATCGGCGCCGGGCCCATCGGTTGCGAGATGGCGCAATGTTTCGCTCGCTTCGGGGCCGAAGTTTTCCTGGTCGAATCGGCGAACGGGATTCTCCCACGGGAAGAACGTGACGCCGCACAGGTCGTCCGAACGGCGCTGCTCCGAGACGGCGTTCGGATTTTGTCCGACGGCCGGAACCTCCAGCTGTCACGGACCGGGGACGGCGTGCGACTGCAGTTCAAACAACAGGCCAGCAGTCAGGAGGTGATCGTCGACCGTCTGTTGGTGGCGGCCGGCCGGGCGCCTAATGTGGAGGGACTCGGGTTGGAGGCGGCGGGCGTGCAGTTCGGCCACAAGGGCGTCGAGGTCAACGACCGGCTTCAAACAAGCCATCCACGCATCTACGCCTGCGGGGACATCTGCTCCGCCTACCAGTTCACCCATGCCGCCGATTTCCTGGCTCGCATCGTGATCCAGAACGCCCTGTTCAAGGGGCGGGCGCGGGCCAGTTCGCTGCTGATTCCCTGGTGCACGTACACCTCGCCGGAGATCGCCCACGTGGGCCTTTACCCACAAGAGGCCGAAGCGAAGGGCATTGCCCTGGACACGTTCACGCAGGAACTCCGGACCGTCGACCGCGCAATCCTCGATGGCGAGACGGAAGGGTTTGTCAGAATCCACGTGCGCCGCGGCACCGATCGGATCGTTGGCGCGACCGTCGTGGCATCCCATGCCGGCGATCTGATCTCCGAACTGACGCTTGCGATGAAAGGCGGCCTTGGGTTGAAGACGATCGGGGCCACCATCCATCCGTACCCCACCCAGGCGGAAGCGATTCGCCGGATTGGCGACCAGTACGGTCGCACCCGGCTCACGCCGATGGTGCAAGGGTTGTTCCGAAAGTGGCTGGCGTGGCAGCGAGCGTGACGCTCCGGAGAAACCACTTCCCTGTCACAAGGCCCTGAGACCAGGCGCGAGAGCCTGCTTGCATCGCCGGATCAAGAACTGGTTCCAAATCATGCAAACGAGGAACCAGACGGCGAAGGTGAACCACAGCTCAGATTTAGACCGTAGGTTCGATATCACCGCGATGGTCCCGGCCAGGGTCAGCCAGGCCACCGAGTAAAGCGTGCCCAGGACCCGACCCATTGCCCGCGCGGGTGTCGGCTGGCGCAACGCCTCCCGCAGTCCAAGCCAGCGCAGGGTCTCGAAGTCGGAGAGGGTCACCAACGCTCCGCCGATGAAGAGGGTGCTGAAAACCGATGCCGCATCGTGATCCATGTGCAGATGATCCCAAAACAACAGCGCCGCCGCCTGAAGCGCTGCATTGATCACCCACAGGCGGCGCATCCGCCGATGGAACACTCGGCGCAGGGAAAGGTGATGGGCGGCGAAGACCTCGGCTGATTCCACGGGAGTGGTGAGAATCAACTCCAGGGAACCTGTGCGAAGCTCCTCATGCAGCCATTGCGTGGCGCTCCATGCCGACTGAAGGCGCGTGAGCAGATGGAGTCCGAAGGCCGAGAGGCACGCCGCGAGAAATCCTTCCCGCCAGAATCGGGTCGACACCCCCACCACCAGCATGCTCGCAAAGAAGGCCAGGATCAGCCCTTCGAGGAGCCGGATGGGAGTTCCTTCGGTGAGCTTCCGGGAGGCGAGCCAGACGAGAGGCGGATCCTCGGGCGCCAACCGGCGCGTTGCCTCTCGATCCGGCGGTCGCGCATGACGTCGCTTTTTCTCCCGGTTCCAGACCGATGAGTCACGCTGTCGTTTCCGTGTCGCGACTTGTGTTGCGGCAGGAGGCGAAAGTGCAGAGCGCCGCCAAACACGCGGGAGCAGGCGGCCTGCGGCGAGCACCAGGATGAATCCGAGCGCGAGCTGAATCACCGCTGAGGTCGCATACACGCTGGCGCCCGACGTTGCCCCAACCCCGACTCCAGCCTGGCTCCGATGGAATGTGTCGAAAGCGGTCACCAGCAAAGTGATGGGCGACAACTGGGGCAGGCCGGAGGAGAGCAAGGGCCCGCCGGACATCAGAAAACCGATGTACGGAACCAGCCACGGAAGAAAACAGAGCAACAACAAGCTCGCGGCCGAACCCATGGCGGTGGCGCGGGCTTCGTCACCCAGCGCGGACCAAAGGATTCCCACCGCCAGCGACACCCACAACGTCAGCAGCAGAACCAGCACCACGCGGAGCACCTCAGCCCAGAGCACCCCACCGAGGAGAATGGGGAGAAACAGAAATGGAAACACGCCCAGGAGCGCGTAGGTCACCTGCAGGGAGTGGGTGACCATCTTCCCGATCACGATCTGGAGACCATCCAGGGGGGTGAGAAACAACAGACCCAGCGTTCCCTCCCGCTTCTCCGCACTGATGGCGTCAGCCGTGAGGTAGGGGCCTGCTCCCAGACACAGCACGAGCCCGGTGATGGCCTGGCACCAGAGCGTCACCAGGCCGCGCTGGCTCGAGCCGGCCTGTTCGAGGAACAAGCCGAACACGAATGCCATCCCAAGTCCGCAGGCGAAGTGGAGCCGAAGGTTCCAGGTCGACCGATGCCGGGAGGCCACGGTCAGCTCCCGAACGATGACGGGGAGGGCGTTCAAAAGCATCGAACGGCTCACCGCCCCAGCCACGCCACGATGCTGCGCGTGACCAGGTCCGCCGCATCCTGTTGAACCCAGTGGTCAGCATCCGGAGTCGTCACCAAGGTCAGATCTTTCGCCACCCACTCCCACGTTCCATTCAACGCCGGATGAAGCAGCGCCTTGTCCTTCAACCCGTGGATCAGCAGTACCGGGCACTGAACCTTGACCACCGGTGAGGTGTCCTCCGCATACGGTTCGCGGGGGTAGTTGCGGCGGTAGTACGCCAGCATCGCGTTGAAATCCGATCGCCCGAACGCCTCCAGGTAACGCGTTTTCGCCGCCGGATCTTTCACCCAGAACGCTAAACCCGCCGCCGTCAGGTTGGTGTGCGCTCCGGGTTGTTGAAAGTTCCGCGCATACGCGCTGTTCCGCTGTTGTTCCGAATTTCTCGCCAACTCCCGCGAGATGCCCCGGGGATGGGGCAAATTCAGCACCACCAGCTTCTCCGTCATCTCGGGATGCGCCATCGCGAAACTCCAGGCGATCGCCCCGCCCCAGTCATGTCCCACCACCACCGCCCGATCCCGCCCGTGGGCACGAATCACCGCAGCCACGTCCTCGATCAGCACCCGCATGTCGTAGTGCTCATCCCCGACGGGGCGGTCGCTCAGGTTGTAACCACGCAGATCCATGGCCACGACGCGATGGGTTCGCGCCAATGCCGGCATCTGGTCACGCCAGGTGAGCCAGCAGTCCGGAAAACCATGCACCATCACCACCAACGGCCCCTCTCCAAGGCTCGCATAATGCAGGCGCACGCCGTTGTTGGTCGCGTACCCGTGCGTCACCTTCCCCTCGATCTCCAACGGTCCGTCCGCCGTGGCGGATTTCACCCCACCGCCACCGCACAACAACCCCAGGATCAGGAACCAAGTCTTGCGCATCGCCATCTCCTTACGCCACCTCGACACCCAGCCCCAGCCAAACTTCTCACCTTGGGCGATCCCTTGGCCATGCGTGCATGAGTTCATCGCCATCGCCACGCATCCCGGCATTTGCAGACCTGCATCGACACTCGCGGAAGCGCTGGGGTTGCTGGACGCGCTGTTGGCCTCGCGACCGTTGCACCTGCGGATCGATGTTCGAACAGCATGGACGAACTAAAAGGTTCCGACTGGGCATGGCTCTTGCTGGTGGCATGCGCATGAACAATCCGTCGACATCTTCCGCGGTCGCCTCGAACTCGGTTTCCGGCCTTGCCTACCAGTACTTTCTCGACGAAGGGCGTCCCGTGGGGAGGGACCAGGAACATTGGTTCCGTGCCGAAAAAGCACTGCGTGAAGCAGCAGAAGCAAAGCCAGCACCGAGAGATGTCAACGGCGTCCTGGAGGTGGAGTTATCCCGCTTTGTGGCTGAAGGCGGCAGCGTTTCCCCCGTTGCTGCGAAAACGGACGTCGTTTCGTCTTCTAAAGGTGAAGAAATCCGTGAGCGATCCTCCACCGTCTCTCACGCGCCAAGGCAAATGTCCCGTCTCCATGATAGAGCAGGCCAGACCCGCTAACCCTTGGCAACGAACCTGTCAGTCATGAGTCGGTATCGATGGAACCCCTTGCAGATTGCAACGCGGCAAGGTTGCAGCCTGCAACGCCGCGAGGAACCCCAACCCGTACCCTCCTGATGCTGACCCAACCGGCGCTCTTTGATTTCGAAAAGGAAACACCCATGGAACCCAGCCCGATCCGACTCCGCGATGACCATGGACGGCGACGTCGAAACGGCACCCGATTTCTCCAGGAACCAGTTCCAACGGACTATCTGGAAGCCATCCTGCGGTTGGCGGCCCAGGTTCCAGCGGAGAGCCAGCCGCATCCGTGGCGTTTCATCGTGGTGCGCGAAGTGGATGCCCGGGAGAGGCTTCAGGGGTCGGATGCCCCCGTGGTCCTGATCACCTTCACCTTGCAGCCCATGAAGATCGACCAGGCGTTCCGAAACGGGGCATCGACCTCAGACTCCGGGAACCGCCAGGCGAGGATCGCCCTGGCCACGATCATGCTGCTGGCCGAGGCCTACGGACTGGGCACCGAGCCGATGGTGGGGTTTGACGCCGAGGCTGTGAAAGGAGCCTTTGGAATCCCCTCCGACGCCGAGGATGTGGCGCTGCTGGCGATGGGTTTCGCCGAAGAGTCACTCGACGAGAATTCCGCCTCGCAGATGGTTCTGGGGGAAATTGTGCATGTTGAGCGATACGGCCAGCCGTGGATGGGCTGATGGCGGCGAAACATTCGAGTCCAAGGGAGGGAAGCTATGCCGCGCGGAGAAAAATCGAGCTATACGGACAAGCAGAAACGCCAGGCCACACATATTGAGAATGGCTACAAGGCTCAGGGCATTTCCGAAAAAGAAGCCGAGGCGCGGGCCTGGGCGACGGTCAACAAGCTCACTGGCGGCGGACGAAAGAGCGGCTCCGGGCGTGGCAAACCCACGAAGAAAACGCCCGCCCGAAAAGGGCTAAAGCCCGGACCCAAGCGAGCGAGTTGAAAAGGCAATGGGTGACCCAATGTTCAGTGGAACTCAGGGGCTTCGATCTTGGAGTCTACCTGCGATTGGCCCCGCTTTTGGCGCCAAGCCATTGGCAAAAAATGGAGACGCGTCCCCAGTGCGCCCAAAGACCAACGACGATCAGGAGCCGTGCCAACGAGCTGCGGGCAGCGTTGGTCGAGAAGGGTCTGATCAAGGCAGGCCCGCAGCATTCGCCAGCAGTGCACTGTAGCCGGGTTCCTTGCTCCGCCCGCTACCTCAAGTTCTCGGAGACGCGCCCGAGAAAGGGTTCCAGCTTATCGTAACGCCATGATACAGGCCGGGCGGCATAGGGCGCCTCCACGAGGTCGACCTCCGTGCCAGTGCCCCTCCGAAGGCGCTTGGCGAGGTGGTTGGCCGAATCGCGCGCCCCTTGCAGTGCGTCCTCAGCGGAATCCCCGCCGACCCAAATTCGGACAAAGACAGGGTTGTTAGTCCAACTCCGCACGATTCCGTTCGCATCCGTTCTCGTGGCACTTCTTGCTGTGGAAATAGCGGTTCGGAGTATCCGCCGATCACCCCGCTTTACTGATTGTTCGAAGTCTTTGCGCAGCACATGAGGAACATTCTGAAGCGGCGTGACGGCTATCTCGACCTGCGCACAATACTCGAACCTGCTTTCAACCGATGCCCCATCTTTACGTTGATCCAACTCAGCCTCCAAAAGCTTCAGGAGTTTTTCTGCATTAACAGCGGCATGTGAGTTATCAGACTTCGCCAATTTCCGAGTTGCCGGAAGCAAAGGCAGAAAATCATGAGCCGAATGGCCGCCAAGGCTAATGGCGTTAAGAATGCCTCCCATGGTGTTACCAGGAATCAAGACAAGGTCACCGAACGCCCTCTGGTTGTTGAGGCACTCTAGGAGTGCAGGCACGGCGGGTGACCCTATCGACGCCAGTGCGGAGGGAGCATACCCGGGATATCGGTCGACCAACCGCAGCAAGCTGGGGATGGCAGCCTCACCCATTCGACCGAGAGCCCTGAATCCATGACAGCTCCGTACCAGGGACTCAGTATCGAATCCGAATCCACTCAACAAGAATGGGACAGCCTGCGGCCCAATCGCTCGAATCGCTGTTAGAGGTGGTTGGTTGGACTCATTCACCCCGTAGAGGCTCCAAGTAGGCGACTCTACCAATTCCTTCAACCAGGCGGACAAAGTCTTTCCCTCGTAGGAGGGCTCCGACTGCGCCGACGCACCGCGGGAATCTTGAGAAGGTAAATCTGCGTCGCGGAGCCCAGTCGCCCCTGTCCTAAGCGTGCCTTGGGCAGGTCCTGCTGCCGGCTGATTGGTACCGGGCATGGTCCCATCAGGCTGGGCCCGGTTTGGCGCAGGCGGTGGATTGGCTAGATCCTCACGCCACACCGGCACCGTTCCTTGATTCAATACTTCAATCGCGTTCTCAACGATCTCAATTTCATCCATTGGCGCACGGACCATCAATAGGCCCAAGCGTGTATTGAAGAACAAGGCGTTCGGCGGCAACAGGCTCACGCCCAAGTCCTGGAAGAATTGACGAACCTTCTCCTGAATCGTCGGCGGTGCGGCGTGGACCTCCGCGGACGCTAGCCCGTTGGTCTTCCCGAGGATGCGCTGGGTCGACTCAAGCCCTGTTGAAAGCCGCTCAGGATTCGTTCGAAGCACTCTCGTCACAAGCGTCGCGTGTCGGGGTGGCTTGTGGGCAAACACGACGGCGTAGTCCTCGACCGTGAATTGGATGGGCACGCTGGCGGACAACGTCAGCGCTCGCAGCACATCGATCAAGCGGACGTCCCTGAGTGGGGGATCAATCCGGACGAGGATATCGTTCAACGGGAGGGATTCGTGCGGACTCGGCGGATGCGTTGTCCCGGTATCAGGGTCGATCACGGCTCTCGGATCGGGTCGTTGCACGCTATCGAGGTAGGGGTTGATGATGAAGTTCATCCCCTTGCCTTCGGGATCATGGGCGCTGGCCAAGTCTCCGAGCTGTCGAACCACGTCCTCGAGGGGGAGTCGGTCGAAGCCCACCTCCGGGATGCGAATCGACTCCAAGAGGGCCATCATGCGTTGGCGACTCACGAAATCGGCCTGAATACCCGAAACCGGCTGATTGGTCTTCTCAAGCCCAAGAAGTCCAGGTTCGCCGAGACTGTTGCGACGTCCTGCTTCAACGGACCGATACCCCTCCCGAATCGACCTGAGGAGGTGGTAGGCACGCTCGTTCCGTGGATCCAATTTGAGTGCCATTTCAACCTTTTCCTTGGCCGCGTCCAGGTCGCCGGCCTCCATCAGCTGCGTTGCCTCTTTGAGAGGTAGCCAAGTGGAATCGGTCTCGATCAGCGGATTTAGAGATGCCCCCTGGGGAGGTCCGTCTGTTTGGGCGTTGGTCCATGACACAGCGGCAAGCGCAACGATGAGGAAGGATGCCAACGGGGCCCAGCGCGAGGGTCGTCGATAGGTCGCGATGGCTCGGATTCGTCGCTCCAGACACGTGTTGTCCTCCAGAATTCCGACCGTGTTGGGCTGAGCTGCGGGATGGGCAGCCCAACTCTGGAGGAGCTGCACGATGGTCAGCCCATAGGCACGGCTCTCATGCTCACCAGCGACTTCGAGAGCCAGGGCGTCCGTGGCGATTTCCCGGTCGGCGCGGAGGCGCCGAAAGGCCCATGCAAGAACAGGGTTGAACCAATGCAGGGCTTGAAGCACGCGTGTCAGCCCGTGAACCCAGGAATCCCCGCGCCGAACGTGGGCAAGTTCATGCAAGAGAATGTGCCGCATCCGATCCGGCGGGCACGTCATGGCGAGCCGCCGAGGCAGCAGGATTATCGGCCGAAGGATTCCAAACACTGCGGGCGATGACACCACGTCGCCCTGCAGTAAATCGATGCGGCGCTGAATGCCCATTCGGGCACGACAATCATCGAGGACAGCAAGGAGCTCGGAATCTGCTGGCTGCATTGAGTCACGCACCCGGCGGGCAAACCACAAGCTCTGCAGGCCGATGCGGCCGAGCAGAACGAGCGCACCAACAGCCCAAGCCAACGCCATGGCCTCGCCGATCGACCATGTAGGCGAAGTCTTAAGGGCTGCAGTCGGTGGCGCTACCTCGAGTTCCACAGGCGGCACCAAAGTCGGGGAGAGGTTGTTGGCGGACGTGTCCGTCACGGACGTGGCTCCGATAGGCTGCCAAACAGACGAAACGCTGAGACTACCGGGTGGCACAAAACGTTGGTGAACCGAGGTGGGGATGAGATTGAACAGGCTCCAAGAACTGGGAGGGGTGGCGGGAATCAGCAGTCGCCCCAGCACAACCCACCACAGCGCATGCCTCCATGCAGGGGCCAGGTGACGTCGTAGCAGGTTTTGAAGCCCGAGAATGACGAAGACCAGGAAACCCGCCTGCCACGAGCCCCGCAGGAGGAGCTCGAAGAGAGGCGGAAACTCGAAGGTCGGGATGCTCATCTCAGTGCTCCTTTCGGTCGAGAATGTCTCGGAAGCGTTGAATCTGGCTGGGTGTCAGGTGGGTTTCCTCCACCAGAGCCAGTAGCATGTCGGCCGATTGTCCTGCGAACACACGTTCGAGAAAGCCTTGGCTCTCCAAGCGTACGCATACCTTCTCTTCGATCAGCGGACGATACTGGTGGGGATGTCCGTCGACCCGACAACCCACCGCCTTCTTGCGAACCAACCGGGCGAGCAGGGTCCGTGTGGTTCCCCGGCTCCAACCTTTGGATGAAGAGAGCGCTTCGACGATTTCAGCTGTCGTGAGCGGGGCGCGCTTCCAAAGCACGGCGAGCACGTCTCGTTCTGCCGGGGAAATTCGAAGTGGCGGCTTCATTGGATGGCTACAGGTGACGCCACACCATGGCGACGCCCGTAGCCAGTTGTCAAGAGGGCTGCGGGCGGCGGTTTTCGTTTCAGACAGGCTCTCAGCCGGAAGTATGCAGTCGGGAGGGAAGTGATGGCGCAGCAGATTCTTGGGCAAGACGAGGAGTGAGCGAGGCGCGCATCGGAACGGAGATGCGTAACGAGCAAACGACGAAGCTCTTGCACAAGAAGATCAAGCCAGCTCGACCGATCTGACTGCATGGTTCCGGCTCAGGGATGATGCGGCTTACCGGGGGATGTCGCTGAAGGGAGGGCCCGTCAGGAGCACGGACCAAAAGGAGGTTCCCGGAATGGAGGAGGGTAAACTCTTGGCGGGTACTGCAGCCCGCCACCGGAGAACCCATAACGGACGAGTAGCTCGGGATCGGAGCAACGCCTGGATCTCGTGTTCGCCACCCATACCACAGAATTTAATCGCGGGGATCCTCGGGCTTGGAGATCGCCATGGACTGTGGCTGTCGTGGATAACGACCGCAGGTTTCCAGGGGCGAAGGCGGGTCAGCTAGCACTTGCAGGCTGATCACCCGCGGGCTGAACCGGTGGAACGTTCATCATCGAATCAATAGACCCAACCAAAGGCATCCCAGTGAAACGTACGATACGAAGGACCAGCATCGGCAGCATTGTTTTCCTACTCGCTTGTTGCATTGCCTCGACTGCGCCAATTCCAGACGAGAAGAAGGCGGCACTGCACACCACCATCCTTGCGCAAGACAAAGCGTTCTTTGATGCTTTCAACTCCTGCGATCTCACGGCCTGGAGGCGGTACCTCTCTGAGGACATCGAGTTCTACCAGGACAATGATGACGTAACAAAGGGCCGAGAGGCCTTGGAGCGCTCCTTCAAGTCCCGTTGCGGCACGAACAACGTCGCGAAGCTTCGGCGGGAGATCGTTCTGAGCACTGTCGAGATACATCCTATCCAGGGCTTTGGCGCGGTGCAGTTGGGTACACACCGCTTTTGGAGGGTGGTCCCTGGCGAACCCGATCAATTGATGTCGACGCCGAAGTTTGTGCACCTTTGGCGGATCAAGGATGGGGTGTGGCAGATGACGCGTGTCATCAGTTACGAGCACTAATTCAACAACCTATTAAGGTGAAACTGTCCTGTCGTCGGTTGGCCGGTCCGGCCAGTGATGTAACGACGACGCGAGCCACGCGCTCACCTGATGACGCCACCTGCCTTGCCACAAACACCGACCCTTATTCCCGGTGAGAGGTGGTTCTTGCCGTCGGACCGAAGATGGATCGACCTGGCTGGCCTGGACCTGCAGCCAGTCGGCGCCGCGCTCGATGATGCAGCGTTTGTGGGTGTGGATGTGGGCGGGTCAGGTTGCAGGCAGCCCGAAGGAGAATTTTTGCGCCATGCGTTTGCGGTGTTCTTCGGCGAGGTGTCCGTAGTTTTCTCCGATGAGCACTCGGCCATCCTGGTGACCAATCCAGCGGGCCATCGTCATGAAGTCGATTCCGCTCATGGCGGAGTAGCAGATGAAATGGTGCCTGAGATCATGGAAGCCGACGTGTGGTGTCCCAGCGGCCTGCCGGACTCCGCCTGCTCCCTCTTCACCTGGAGACTGCGGAGCTGGTCCCGGGCTTCGGCCGCGGACGCCGCCCCATCAGGGGGACCCAGCGAGTACGCATCTCTCCCGACGTGTCCTCCGAACTGAGGCGGGCGTCATAGCGGCTGCCCCGCATCCAAAGGCCGCGGATGGGGTGTTGTTGGCCATCTAACACTTTGACGAACCGACGGGCTTTGGGTACCAAGCTGTCCCGTGATTGCATGGCGTTTCAGGGCGGTTGGTCCGGGCCAAGTGTCACCCGGGCCGGCAAGCTTCGATGGGGCATGCTTAAGTCATTGGTAATCAGAGTGCGCGCGTGGCGGAATTGGCAGACGCGCCAGACTTAGGATTCAAGGATTGTCAAGGACTTATTTGGAACCGTGCGGCCCCATAAGGACTTAGGAAGTTCCGCCTCGCTTCGCACCGGTCCCACATAGACTCAATTGGCCTCTTCGAAAGCGCTGCGGGATACAATGGGGGATACAAAGAAAGAGCACCAATCTCCGCACCCGCAAGTTTGGTGGCGAGCCCACAACGAATTGGTCTTCCCCCACTATGCAGTCGATTTGGGCGATCACCGATCGAAATGCCGAATCGATGAGTACCCGGTCTGGGTCAACAATTTCGCGCTCACGGGCGTCGAGAAACAAACGAGAGTCGTCTTGTGGGTGCAGCGCTATGTCTTACCGGCCCTATGGTGGCCTGGTAAGACGCCAGGTTTCGTTGCCCCAGGGTCAACTGCGCTCATCTTTCTACTGAAACCGAAGTACCCGAACCCGAAATGGGGAGACCAGTGGCTACTATTCCTACTTCGGGTTCCCGGGCGTCATACGGCAGGTAGTCGAGACCCCGGCGCTGATCGAACGACCGCTTGAGGTCGGTGCCGCGCGTCGTTCCCTCCCAGAGGACGCCGTAGATCGTGGAATGGGTGCGCCAGGCATCGTTCAGGGCGACGCTCTGGTGTCCGTAAGTGAACCGAGAGTTCGGCGTGACGAAGTAGTTCACCTTCGTGTCGACGTCCCACTCGTTCAGGCAGGCGCTCAACGATCCTTGGGAAAATGACGCGGGCAACGCTGAGAGCCGCTTAGCGCTCCATCCCGACATAGGGTCAAAATCGATACTCGTAGCAACGGGGGCAATGCCAGTGGCACAGCCAGGAGACCATATAGTTGATCAACTCCATCAAGGGCGGTCCTTTCGCACGGTTCCGTGGCACCTGGTGCCCGATGGGTTGACTGATAGACCCACCGTCGCTTGGGCGAAGGTGTCAGCAGCACGGCGCCCCCGCGGCGATGGAGCGAGCGCGAGCCTCGGGCGTGCAGCACGCTGATCCCGCGGTGGTCGCGGGCTGGCCCTCCCGATGGGTGGGCTCCGGTCGCCCCGGACGGAAGTGTTCTTCGTGCTCCAGTCGAAATTGGATACCCAGGAAGGCGGTTGGTAGCGCCGTGAGTTCCGCGTTCAGGCATTGCAGAAGGAACTGAGGGTCTGCCTCCGCCCGCAGATTGACGATGACCTGCCCGCCACGGGTGAGGCTTTCGAGCTCCATTCCCGGCTCGGGGAGGCTGTCGCTTCGCACGCAATTCACCGAGGCGATTTCACCGGCCAGAGCGTCATCCGGAGTGAAGGTGAGCTTGAGGTGCGCGATCTCCGCTCCAGCGGTCCGCAGCCGGTTTTGGATTCCAACCGCAATGGCCTGAATCATGGCGTTGGCGTTGAACTCGGCGCCTCCCACGGTCTGCACGGTGGCATTCATCCAGCCCAGTTGGGCTTCTCCCGCGGCGTAGACGTCATAGTCCAGCGCCATCAACGTGCCGGTCGGATGCTCCGAATCCGAAAGGAGCTGAAACCATTCCTCCAGACCTTCGCCTTTTCGGACCGATATCGATTGGAGTTTCGCCCGGGGAAAGTTGCGGGCCAGCACGTCACGCAACGAGTGTTCCTGATTGGGAGTCACGAGATCGCTCTTCGAGAGGACGATGATGTCGGCCTCTTCCAATTGCTTCTTGAAGATGTAGGCCACCTTCGAGGAGAAGCTGCCCCCCGGTGCAAGTCCGAACAACCGCATCGCGCGGATCGGGTCCACCAGCACACTCAGAGGAGCGATGGTGAAGGCGTCGCCGTACAGGCGTCGGAGCGGATAGGTCACCGTGGCGACCAGGTCGGTGCAGCTTCCCACCGGCTCGGCGATGAAGACGTCCGGGGCATTGGCATGGGTGAGCTTCCCGGCGGCCTCCATCAGGGTGTTGAACCGGCAGCAAAAGCAGCCCCCGGCGATTTCTTCGGTCACAAACCCCTGGCTGCGCAGCAGCCGTGTGTCGACCAGGCCGCCAGCCTGATCATTCGTGATCAGTCCGACCCGCCGGTCTTGGGCCACCAAGTGACGGGCCAACGCGCTGATGGAGGTTGTTTTGCCGGCGCCCAGGAATCCGCCGATCATCACGTAGCGGGCTCGGGTGTCAGTAGGTACGGCGTTTGGCGGATTCATGGCTTCAGGGTTGGTGCGTTCGCGAGTGCCGGAACTTTGCAGCGGGATGTTGCGTGTCGAGTTTGGATCGGCCCTGTCCAAACAGCTTCTCCCGGAATGTGCCTCCCGCGTATTCCGTCTTATACGCGCCACGACGCTGGAGTTCCGGGACCACCAAATCCACGAAATCGGTGAAATCCCCCGGGGTGATGGAATAGACGAGGTTGAATCCATCCAACCCGGTCTCATCGATCCAGGCTTCCATCGCGTCGGCGATCGTCTGTGGGGAGCCGACTTCGTGTGGGGCCCCGATGGCCGCACGCATCGCCAGTTCGCGCACGGTCCGCTGCCGACCTGAGTCGGTGCTGGTGAAGCCGTTGACGAACGACTGGATGGCGTTGCTCTGAAAATGCACCAGCGGCGCGTCGAGATCGTAGGTCGAGAAGTCCACCCCCGCATAACCGCTGATGAGGGTCAGCGAGCCTTCGAGATCCACGTGCCGAAGGTAATCCTCCAGCTTCGCCTGAGCCAGAGCGTCGCTCTCATCCACGATCACGGAGAGCGCACCGAAAATCAGCACGGAGGCCGGGTCCCGCCCTTGGGCCGCCGCGCGGTGGCGGAGGTCCGCCACGGTTTTCGCGACCGCTTCCCGTTTGCGCCCTCCGATGAAGACGCACTCGGCATGGGTCGCGGCAAAATCCCGTCCGCGATGCGAAGCTCCCGCCTGAAACAGGACGGGCGTTCGCTGGGGCGAGGGCTCGCACAGGTGGTAGGCATCCAGTTCAAACCATCGTCCCTGATGTTGAATCCGATGGATCTTGGCTGGGTCGGCGAACACCCCGGCGGCCTTGTCTCGAACCACAGCGTCATCCTCCCAACTGCCTTCCCAAAGCTTGTACATCACCTCCATGAACTCATCCCCGCGGTCATAGCGCTCGTCGTGGGAGAGTTGATCCTTGAGCCCGAAGGCTCGTGCCGCGCTGGAAAGATAGCCGGTGACGATATTCCACGCGAAACGTCCACCGGTCAGGTGGTCCAAAGTCGACACCCGCCGGGCGAACGAGAACGGCGCTTCATAGGATATGGTTCCGGTGACGCCGAACCCGAGATGCTCTGTTACCAGCGCCATCGCGGGCACCGTCATCATCGGATCACAAACCGGAAACTCGACCGCATGCTGAAACGCCGACTCCGGTCCTCCCCGGTACACGTCGTACACTCCGAAGATGTCCGGGAGAAAGAGGCAGTCGAATTTTCCCCGCTCCAGCAGGCGGGCGAGGTCGGTCCAGTAGCGAAGGGAAGTGTAGCCCGCGGATTGGTCCCTGGGATGACGCCAGATGCCGGGCGTGCATCCCATGCACATCATGTCGATAGCATTGAGCCGGATCTGCTTCTTCACCTGGGTCGCCTTGGGTGATGACGACAGAGACTCAATGGGCCCCGGCTGCGCCGGCGGGAGTGCGGGCGTCCACATGGCCCAGCAATTGCGTGCTATGGACCAGGGTGACTCCCGCCGATATCGCCGCGGCGACATGGACGGCTTCCATCATCTCGGCCTCGGACAAGCCGAGGTCGAGGCAGGTGTTGGAGACCGAATCGATGCAGTAGGGGCACTTCAAGGCATGGGCCACCCCGAGGGCGACGAGACTCTTCTCCCGTCGGGTGAGGCGGTCGTCCTCCATGACCTTGGCGTAATAGTCGAAGAACGCCCGGGTGGAGGCAGGGTTGGCTCGGCCGATATCGCCGAACCGGCCGAGGTCCGAAGGGCGATAGTAGCTGGAAGAAGCGACTGTGGCTGGCTTGGCGGTCCCACCTGAGGCGGGCGTCCCACAGCAGGAAGGAATCGATGCAGGGTCGACCCGGCTCGGGTCGGCGGGGCGAAGGTCGCATCCGCTCGTGTCCGGATTCACCTTCAACGGCCCGTAGGCGAATTCCAGGGGAATGGCTGGATGCTCTCCGGCATTGCTTGGGTAGAGCCAATGCTTCTCGGACACCTCCACATGGCAGCAGAAGACAGGTTTGCCGGGACCGCCCTGGGAGGCGTGGGGAATCCCATCGACGACCGCCATCGAGGGCAGAGCGTCGAAGACGGCGCGGACCTCGGATGTTTCCTGCCGCAGGTCGATGCCGATGTGATCCAGGAATGGGCGGGCGCGCCGTGTGGTTTCCGTCTCCAGAAGTTCGTCCTGGGAGACCTTGATGTGGGAGAAGATGGCGTTGATGCCGCCGGGAAAGCGGTATTTGACGAAGCCGTCCTTCTGGTGGTCCAGCTCGGCCCCGGCCTTGAAGAAGCCGTTGACCGGCAACTGGTGGGTGTTGTCGACCTTGATGTGTAGGTGGAGCGTTTCGGCGAGCTGGAGCGCGTCGTGGAAACGCGACCCGGGTTGGCTGAAATCTCGGATGACCGCGACTTCATAGTCCTTGAGTAGGCCATTCCTAACCAGTGTTTCCAGTGTGCCCTCGGCGGCGGGAGATTCGTTGAGCTTCATTGAAGGTGGTACTCGGTAAAGGAGGCGCGTTTTCCGACCTGTCCATCATCGAATCGGATCCGGGAGATTGTCCCGCATCAGCCACATGGGGGTCGATTCGAATGAAATGCCAAACTGGGTTTGCGGAATCGCCTCGCCGAGCGTGATCAAGTATCCCCTGAGGTCGGCGAAGGACTTCTGGTCCACGTGGCCGTCCGCCCAGCCGTAAACGTCGATATCCTTCCTGGGTGGCAATTCTTTGGCTGAATTTCGCCCGTAAATATCCGAGTTCCCGCTGTGCTGCGTGGTGCTTTCGTCGACGAACACCAGGGCCCGGGTGGGGGATGGCAGGCTCGTGGATTTCACGTTGGCGATGTTTCGGGTGGCCCAACGTTCGGGAAACCAGGAGGGACTCGGGGGCAACTCGATCCATTCAGCGGTGGACATGAAGAAGTAGTTCGGGCTGAAGATGTCATCCGCCTCGGTGCCGCTGAGCGGATTCTTCCCCGAGTACTTCCAGGTGTCGTCGGGCTTCTTCTGGAATGCGGCCGCGGCCGGGTCGCGCCAGATCTTTTGGGGATCACCGCCCAGGTACGGCTGCAACGCGCCGCCGCTGCTGTTCCAGACCTGGCGACCGCCTCCAAGGTCCGTGCCCACTGGCTTGCCTGTGGCGTGGGGAGACAAGCTTGATCCATTGTTGTTGTAGGTGGCGGCCGGAAAGGTGTCGTTGTGGTCGTCTACATAAACCGTGGCGGCGAGCACCAACTGCCGGTGGTTGTTTTTGCAGGTTGTGAGGTAAGCCCGCTGCTTCGCCTGGGCCAGGGCGGGCAGAAGCATCGACGCTAGAATCGCGATAATTGCGATGACCACGAGCAGTTCGATCAACGTAAAGCCGCACTCCCGGTGGTGGTTCCCAGCACGCCAAGCCGGCCGGACACCGTCCGACCCGAGGCTGAGGCATTCGGTGCAAGCATCCCGCAGGCGGAATCTTCGTGTGCGCAATGAATAACGGTCTGCAGAGACGCGCGTCATGGTTTGAAGAGCTGGGGTTCAGCAGCGCGCCCACAAGCAGTGGCACACATGCGCAGACGGGCATATAATGTCCCTGCGGTCCGGGCAACGGTTTTCTTCCTCTGCGTCAATGAACCTGTGGCGAACCCACGGACGGCAGTTCGAGGGTCATTCCCGCAGCAGCGAGCGCATCCTCGGGATCGTGGGTCACCAGAAGCGTTGGCAACCTGGCCTCGCGCAGATGATCGAACACAAACTGCCTGAACCGCTGCCGGGTCGCATGGTCGAGCTTGGAGAACGGCTCATCGAGGAGCAGCGCCCTGGGCTCCGACAGAAGAACCCGCATCACCGCCACCCGGGCTCGCTGACCACCGGACAGAGTGGCCGGGTCTCGATCGGCGTAGCCGCTCAACCCGGCTTCGTCCAATGCCCCCTCGACCTTTGTCCGCCTTTCCGCGCGTGATCGGAGGGCGGCTGGAAGTGCAAAAGCCAAATTCTGCCCCACGGACAAATGAGGAAACAGAAGGTCGTCCTGAAACAGAATGCCCAAACGCCTGTCCTCCGGCGGCAGCAGACTTAAGTCGGTGGCTCCGTGCAGCACCCGACCGGAGGCCCGGAACGCCTCCGGCATCGTGCCGCACATCCAAGCCAGCAAGCTCGACTTTCCGACGCCGCTCTCACCCATCAGCGTGACGACCTGCCCCGGTTCAACGATCAGGGAAAGGCCCGCGATCAGAGTTCGCGCGCCCAATTCGATCGTCACCTGCTGAAGTTCCAGGGCAGCCGGATTCATCGAATGACATGCATGCCGCGTCGATGGCGAAAACACCAGGCGGGCGCTGCCAATGCGAGGGCGAAAGCCGCAAGGGGAAGCGCCATTTGCAGCATCGCGTAGATGCCGACCGAACGCAGGTCGCCTCCCGCCGAAAGCGCCACCGCTTCAGTCGTCAGAGTCGGAAACCGGCCCGCCCCTGCGAACAGCGTGGGCAAGTACTGGCCGACGCTCACCGCGAAGCCAACGGCCCCCGCCGCGGCGATGGGCCTCAGGAGCATGGGAAGCTTGATCCGCAAAAGAACTCGAAGCGGCGATGCGCCGAGACAAAGCCCGGTGCGGCGATACCGTTCGTCCCAGGCACGATAGGCGTCCGCAAGCGCCAGGAACACATAGGGGAACACGAAAACGAGGTGCAGCCACGCCAGTGCGATCCATTCGCCGTCCAAGCGCGACAGCGCCAGCAGGACCTGGGCACCGAAGAGGAAAGCCACTTGAGGGAGGACGAGCGGAACGTAAAGAAGTCCCACTTTGCTCAACGCCGTGCGACGACCCGTGGCGGCTTCGAATTCCAGGACACCGACGCTCAAAATCAAGGAAAAGGCCGTTGTGCACACAGCGAGAGAGAGCGTGTTCCAAACTGCGTCCGTGACCCCGGATGCGTGGAGTTTCCAATTCGCCGAGGTCAAGCCGGCCGGGATGGCGGCCGGGAATCGCCAATGGGTCGCTACCGACCACACGGCCATGGCCAACAAACCGAAGATCACCGCCAGCCCCAGCGTTGCCCCTGCAACGGAAGCGATCCAACGCGGAATTGACTCGCGCCCGCCACGCCACCCGGTGGTGATCCACCGATTGCCCCACCATCGAACCGTTCGTTCCAGCATCCACCAGAAGAGAACCCCGCCTAAAACCAACGCGCACTGAAGCATTGCGCCCGCCGACGCGATGAAACGAAGGTTCAGGTCGGAATCGTTCGCCATCTTGACTACGCGCACCGCCAACGGAGCGGGTGTCGTCGGGGCGAGGACCATGGCGACATCAACGACCGAAACCCCATAAGCCAACACGGCAAGTACAGGCAGGCGTATCTGTGGGTAGACCCTCGGGAACACCGCCTTGAGCCACCCGATCATCGGCCGGTAGCCGAAAGTTCGTGCGACCACGCTTCCGCGTTCGCCATCGGCCTGCCCGAGTGCGGCGAGGGTCATCAAGAGGAGGAACGGCGCTTCCTTCGCAATGAGTCCAAACATCAGACTCAGGCCATTCGCGTCTTGGATGATTCGCCAGTCGGGAGGTTGGCTGAACCCGGTCAGCCACGGTGAAAGGCACCTCATGATCCAGCCGCTCGGCGAAATGAGGAACGCGAGGCCCAACGCGACCGTCACATGCGGCACCGAGAGCAGCGGCGCAAGCCAGGCCTCCATGGCCGCAAAGGCTCTAGTCCCGTGCCAGGCAGCGCACAGCAGTACCACCAACAACACCGAGAGAATCGTGGTGACGAGCCCCGTGGATAGTGACAGCCAGACAGAAGTCCGAAGCCCAGGGAGTTCGAGCAACTGCGTCCATGCTTGAAGCCCGGCCGCTCGGTGTCCAAGGACCGGGAGATAATCGAACGCTGGCAGCAGCGTCCCCGCCAATCCCGCGAGCACGGGACCGACGAGCAAGACGACGGCGAGAGGTGGGAACAAGCGGAGCATTGAAATCGAACTAGGCGCCTTGCATCCCACCTACCTGCCGGCCGCGTACCGCGTCAGCCACTGCTTTTCGAGCCGATCCATCCAGTACGGGTGCGGTTCGGGTAGTGGCGTGCCCAGTTCCTCCGGGGACAACGTTGCCTTTCCTTTCGGCAAAGCCTTGAAGATCGCTTGGTCAGCCGGGCTCAACTTGTCCACGTCGAGCACGGTCAGACTTCCCAGATGGCGAGGATCCGCTTTGCGCGCCTGTGCCTCGGGCGAGAGCAGGAAGTCGATCAGCACCATTGCCCCGGACTTGGCTCGGCTGTTGAAGGGAATTGCCAGAAAACTGGCGTTCGCGATCGTTCCTCCCTTCCAGACGAAGGTGCGCACCGAATCAGGCAACTGCCCGCTCTCGATCGCCGACGAAGCCGCTTCGGGACTGAAGGACAGTGCGATGTCGATCTCTCCATCCGCGAGCTGCCGGGTCTGTGCGGGACCGTTCGCTGGAAAGACCCGTCCGTTGCGCCACATCACGGGATGGAGTTCGTCGAGGTAATCCCACAATGGCGCGCTGATTTCTGCGAACTGCGCCTCTTCCACGGGGCGGCAGAGGGCGGACCGGTCTTGAGCAAGTTCAAGGAGCACCTGCTTCAAAAACGTCGTGCCCGTAAAGTCGGGGGGCTGTGGATAGTTGAACCGACCGGGGTTGACCTTGGCCCAAGCCAGCAAAGCCGCGGCCGACCGGGGCGGATCGGGAACTCGTCGGCTCTCGCGCAGGAAAACGAATTGCCCCATGCTCCACGGTGCCTCCAAGCCTTCCGCCGGAACCGTGAAATCAACCAGTGTCGGCTTGTTGTCGGTATCCACCCATCGGAAGTTGGGAAGCCGATCGACGAACGGTCCGTGGAGCAGGCCATGCTGTTTCATGGCAGAGAAGTTCTCCCCGTTGATCCAGATGAGGTCGACGGAACCGCGAACATCCTTTCCAGCGGCCTTCTCGGCGAGGACCCGGGACACCGCCTCGGCGGTATCACCCAGTTTGACGTGACGCACCTCGATCCGGAATCGCTTCTTCGCCTCGACGCCAGCCCACGCGATGTACGCGTTGACCCGATCATCACCGCCCCAGGCATTCCAGTAGACGGTCTGCCCTTGGGCTTCCGCCAGAGTCGCTGTCCACGAATTCGTGTCTGCTGCCCGGACAGGAGGCAGCCCTGTTAGGCCAAGAATGGCAAGGACCCCCAGGGACAGGAATCGTCGGAAAAGCGCCCCGAGGATTCTGAGGTGAACCGGGGTGGACATGCCGGGTCGTTGAAATATGCGTCCGTGGGCATGCATCGGTTGGGCGGGATGGAACCGCGACCGGCGGGCGGCTTCAACTCTTTCGCGGCGATGAGCTCCATCAGCTGAAGACGCGTTCCCAGTCCATGCAGCATGCTGCGAGTGGTTCTACTTCGGCAGATCGTCGATTCGGAATGTGCAGCATCCAAGATCCATGACCTTCAATCCGGCGGATGTCCGGATTCGGCAGTCGGCAGCGACGCAATAGAACCGCTCCCGTCCAGCCTTTCGGCTCGTGACCAGGCCTGCGGCACGCAGGATGGCCAGGTGCTTGGAGACATTGTATTGCGAGATGTCCAAGGATTCGGAAAGTCCACCCACCGTGCATTCGCCCGCGAGGAGATGTCGTAGGATGCGAATGCGATTTTCCTCGCCCATGGCCTTCATCGCGCCCAGGCAGGCTTCGCCTTTCATGCAGGGATGTCTAGCAGCGCGCTGTCCAGTTGGGAAGCTGCGAGACGCCAGACGATGTTTGCTACGAGGCAGAACATCCCCCAATGAATTATTTTTGGCCCTGCAGGGTGCCCGTACCGGCGCTGGGCAGGGCGCCTTGATCTGTGTTCACCATCTATGCACGATTAGGCACATATGCGCTTGCAGAATGAACACCGTTGCTGGGCTGCCGCCATAGGGGCCCTGCTGGCGTCGGTCCCCCTTGCACGGTCTCAACTGCTGTTCGTTCTAAACGCCTCTTTCGAATCGCCTTCCACCGCGTTCGTCGACAACCGGCTCGAACGCTGGCAAACGACGCCAAAACCGTTCTGGTACGACGAAAGTGGTGGCTTCACGTGGGACCAGCTGTTCGGGGTCTTTAGGAACACCGACCCCGGTAAGCCCGACCACATCTTCAATTTCCCGGAACTCGCGTCCTGGAGAATCATGACCTGACCTCAGAATCGAGAGCATCTACACCCAGAGTCACCAGATCTATGGCAGCCCCCGCAGGGTGTTCGCGCTCCCCGACCACGGCCGTGGCCTCGGACGCAACCCCGTCGCAGGTCCCATAGAGGACCGAGGTCTGCGCAGACGTCAAAAGTGTCGTTATCGGGTCCAGCCGACCTACAGCAACCACGATCACTCAATCGGTTGACCGTGGCTCCCAGCGCCATGCAGCCCGATCAAATCTGGGTGGCTGTCATCACCTATATCCAGACCCGGCAGGACTGGCTTTCTCTCCCGGGCATCCGCTTTCATGAGTTGGTGGTTGGTGATGTGGTTGGGGTTGATGTGGAGAGCAATCGGACCCGGGCTACTCGGGGACCTCGAGCCTGGGGAGTCGGTGTTGGCACCGGTGGGGTTCGAACTTCTTGTGTTGATGGAACCTGATGGGCCAGGGAGGCGCAGATCACCTTGGGGGCGGGCCTTTGGGGCGGACCGTAAGCAACCTTGTGGCGAGGACGTGGGGTCGCCTTGGCGGCCTGAGCGGGGACTTCGCCTAAAACTTCGCGGCAGAACTTCCGAATAGTGGTTCTCGAGACCTCGACCTTTTTGGACCTCAGAATGGCTTGGATGGTCTCGAACGACCCACCCCGTTCGCGAAGTCTCTGAATCAGATCCGTTAACGGCGTCAGGGCCGCGAAACGAGCTGGCTGTTTGGGTCCATGCTCTGCGAGCAGACGGTCGATTTCGTCATTCGATGACTGGTTCATGGCACTTTGAATCAGGTTCGATCATGGGTGCGCACCCCCGAGCGCGAATGCTGTGCGCTCGTCGCCAACACCGTTGTGAATCACGAAACCATGAGGAAGGCGCGCTCCTGAGCTCGACCCGGGTGCACATAAACAGTCGCGAGATGTCTGCACATCGTGCACGCGGGCATCCGTCTCCTGGCAGCATCCATGCGCACGAAGGTGTGCGCGAGGGTTCGGACTGGAGTCCGAACGGACGCCACCGCAACGAGCGCGGTCCTTTCGAAAGCGCTGCCTAAGTGCGTGTCCGCTCAAGTGCACTCCCCGGTTTCCGCCAGAGTGCGCATGCGAGTGCCGGATTGGTGCACACCGGGTGTGCGCAAGCTGCGCGATTCGTGTCCGCCAACACCTTATTTTGTTAAGGGGTTCGGCGTGCCTTGCCAAAATGTTGAATAGGAAAATTCGGACTGCGCTCAGACTGCTCGGGATCGATGCCGAGTGTCCGGCCGTTGCGGATGCGATTCTGGGTCCGTTTGCGATGCGTTCTGGTCGCCCTGGAAGCGAATGGGGTGATGCAGATCTGGGAGGTTCTGGACCGGGAAATCGGGCGTGTAGGCGAGCGGAAGAGACGGTAGGTCCGGGCTGTTGTACTGGGGAGTAGGTGGCGTCTGTGATGCACACTGAATCTCGGTCCTCGCATCGTCGGACATGCATGAGCCGGATTCGCCTTGGCCTCGGCGCCTTGTCCCGCTGCCCTCCCATCCAGCCTTCCACCCATCGTTGACGGTCATGCACCCATCCGTCGGTCGAGTGCCGAATCTCGTGTTCATCCCCGGCCGTGAGTCCAACAAAGGTCCCCTCTGCATTTGGTGTAGGATCTACACATTCTTTGGAACGAAGCCGTGTAGCGTCTCCGGTCAGTGCTCACGGCTCAGACCCAATACAGCCTCGGAAACCCCCGCTCGTACTTCGCCGAGCATCTGGCGGTCGGGGACTATTATGCCAAGGGTCAGACCGTTATTCGGCAGATCTCGGTCAGCGAGGTGAAGAACCCGGAAGAGGCAACGCCGGGACACGCAACAACCCAACCCAAGTCCTCAAAGGAACCATGATGAGTGTTCGGTTCGCCGACTTCGTTCGATCCAGGGAAGCTCTATGAAGCCCCCAGCGTTCCAGTTCTACGCCGACGAGTATCTTGCCGGCACGATCGCCATGAGCCCCGCTGAAGTCGGGGCGTACATTCGACTGCTTTGTTACCAGTGGTCGAACGGGTCGATTCCCGATGATCCCAAGAAGCTCAAGCGGATCGTCGGCGGGCCAGTCTCTGCGGACGTGTTGGCGAAATTCAAACCGGCCGGAGACGGGAAACTCGCGAATCGACGCCTCGAACTGGAGCGCCGGAAGCAAACCGACTACCGGGAGAAACAGCGACAGAAGGGCATCCAAAGTGGTGTTGCTCGAGGAACCGGAAACGAACCGCAGTTGAACAGCGGTTCACCTCCGGTTCGAACCGCAAGCCAACCGGAACCTGAACCAACACCCCAACCGCACCCCCAACCGAAACCCAACTCTCCGTCTCTGTCTCTGTCTCCAGAGAAGAGAAATACTACACCCAAGGAGGAATTGCCCTCTGGGTGTGCCTCTGAAGCGCGCGCGCAAGGCAACCAAAGCCCCAACCGAACGCGAGCCGAGGTCTGGCCGACCCTCGCTCAAGCCCTGGCCGTCGCTGAGCTTCGGTCGATCCCCGCCGACTGCGCCGAGAAATGGTGGCTGGACCACGATGCCCGAGGCGGTCTTGACGCCCGGGGGCAAGCGATCACCCGGTGGGAATCCAGCCTCCAAGCCTACGCAGTGGCGTGGAGAGCCAACCACCAGCGCGACCGCCATGGCCGTGGCGGAAGCGTTCGCCCTCGTGGGGTGCCGGAGCCACGCCAAATCGACGAGGACATCGCCATGCCCATCTTCTTCGACCCCAGCAAGATCACGCCCTAGCCATGAGTACCCGCCACACGTCTGCCACTGTTTCCGCCATCGCCGCACGACTCGGGCGGCTCGTCATCCCTGACGCCGAGGCAGAGGCCCGTCGACAACGAGCCGAAAAAGGTGAACGAAGGAGCCGGGCTCAAGCGCACCGAACTCCAGGTGCTCGAAAGCCTTGGACGGCCAAGCCTTCTCGTGCTCGACGAGATTGGGCAGAGGACGGAATCCGAGTGGGAGAATCGTACTTTCTTCAAGGTGCTCAACGCCCGTTACTACGACATGTCGGACTCGATCCTGACCTGCTACCTCACCCTGCAGGAGCTGAGACAAAACCTCGGGCCCTCGCTGGTGGATCGGATGAAGGAAGGTGGCGGCATGGTCGAATGCAACTGGCCGTCCTTCTCTTCGCCGACGTCGTGAAGTCTGACCTCCATGGTGAATACCTCAGTCCCATGCTCGATTCCCTGGATGGCCGATATCTAACCGACGATGCCGCTCCGCCGGAGGATTTCCGACCGATTCTCGACCAGCAGGTGGCCCTTCACCGCAATGATGGTGACCATTGCGATCAGATCGTCGGTCGGCGGGTCCTGGCGCTCGCGTAAGTGGTCGATCGCGGGTTGTTCGACGATTCAGCCAATCCGCTAGGGTGTTGTGGCGTTCCGGATCACCGGCATGTTGACCCCAGCATCATGTCAAAGGAGTTTCCAGTCACGGCGACCGCCTCTTGGCGCTGGTGGCCCGGAAGGATCCTACCATCGTGGTGGACGCGAGCTGGCTGACGAGTGAGTCGGCTCGGAAGGCGCTCCGCTTGGAAACCTGCGAGTTGATGTCGGAGGACATTTCACCTACATGAGATTCACTTGCTCCCAGCACTTCTGCAGGAAGTCCGCCGACGTCAACAATTTAGAACACAATCTTGGCTGGCCAAGATTCCGTTGACACAGAATTGTTAAGGTAGAGCCTTGTTCTGGCATGCTGCCGCTTGTGCCCACAACACGCCGAACGAAAACGTCGAGGAACCCATTTTTCAGCCGACATCGGCATCGATCCCTACGGGCGTTCACGCGAATCGAGGCACTGGCTTTACTCGCCGGTGGTGCCCTTTTGCTGGCGCTTGGCCTGCCGGGCCTCGCCGGCGTACGCTCGCTGAGTACTGCCCAGGTTTGTTTTAGCAATCAGCGGCAGCTCATCACAGCGTGGTTGCTCTTTGCCGAAGATCATTCAGGGAGCCTACCCGGAAACCCCGATGGCGGTGACGCCATGAATTGGGCCAATACGAACCTCTTCTGGGTCGTGGGCTGGCTCGACAATTCGACTTTCCGTCCCGACAACACGAACACGGCGATCCTCCGGAATTCCCAACTCGGGCCCTACTTCGATTCTGTTTCGATTTTCAAGTGTCCGTCGGATCTGAGCCTCAGCCGGGGTCGCAGAGGGGATCCACGCGTTCGCTCGGTCGCGATGAACCCCTACGTGGGAACCCGCTTCAACGGAGCCGCAGGCAGCGAGAACCGCCCCTATACCGCAGGGTACCGCCAATTCCTGACGCTGGCATCGATCGTCGATCCCTCTCCGTCGAAGTGCTTTGTATTCATCGAGGAACGTGAGGACAGCATCAATGATCCTTGGTTCCCGATCGACATGTCGAATTACATTCCAGCGCGTCCTGCAGACGCGGTCATCGTCGATTATCCGGGGGAGTACCATGACGGCGGAGCGGTTCTCAGCTTCGTCGATGGCCACGTCGAGTTATGGCGTTGGCAGGACGGTCGAACGCGTCCCGCCCTTCGGCCGGGTCAGCTCCTTCCGTTGGGCCTGCCAAGCCCCAACAATCCCGACGTTCTGCGACTCCAGAGCGCCGCCAGCTCCCTTGTGCAACGGTGAATACCCAGAGTGTTGCCCACCGCCCGCAGCAATTCATGCAAGCCCTTCGAATGACGGGTTGGTTCGTTGCAGTGTTCCTCGCGGAGACAGCCTGGTCTCAGTCGTCACCGATTCGTCTGGTGAGTTCCCAAGACCGATCTATCGCATCCTCCTCGACCCCGGGCGGTCATTCGATAGCGCCACGGTTGAGCCGTGATGGACGGTTTCTGGTGTTTGTCAGCGAAGCTCCGAACCTAGTCACGAACGATCACAACGGTTCCCGGATGGATGTCTTCGTCGAGGATCTCGCGACCCGCAACATCACCCTGGTCAGTGCGACTCCCCACGGCGAGTCCGGCAATGACGCTTCCTACGCGCCGTCGATTTCGGCGGACGGCCGTTATGTGGCTTTCCTGAGCCGGGCCTCGAACCTCATCGCGGGATACACCAACCGGTTTGCCGAGGTGTTCGTTCGCGATCTTCAGCAAGGATCGAGCCAGGTGGTGTCGATCGCGTCCGACAGCGGCCCCGCGGATGCCGACTGTACCGCGCCGATTCTGTCGTCGGACGGGCTCGTGGTCTGTTTTGCTAGCCGCGCCAGGAATCTGGTCGAGGGAAAGGGGAACCCGCAGCTCAATCTCTTCGTGAGGGATCTGAAATCGGGGCGGACTGAAGGGCTGACCCAAGGCAAGCTGGAGCGGCTCGCGGACCCGGCTGATGTCAAAGATTACTCCCTAAGTGATGACGGCACCCTGTTGGCGTTCTCGAGTGCGGGAACCAATCAGGTCGCCACGCCAACGATTGGCCTCTTGACGACCGGATTCGTTCACGACCGTCGGTCCGGTGTCACGAGCCGGTTGGTCCTCGACGGAGTTCCCCGAACGGAGAACCCCTCAATTGACGTCGGCACAGTCGAATCCGTGGCGTTCGCGCCGGGAGGGCATTTGCTCGCGTTTCGGACAAGTTTCCGAGTTCCGCCAGCTTTCGCGCCATCGAACGTTGTGTGTCGGGTCGACTGGGACGCTGAGACCCAAGTATTGATCCCTGGGCAACCGACACTGGGTGGGCAGGAGACGGCTCCTCCTATAATCGGCTTTGCCCTCGACGGCCGGACCATGGCCTTCGTTCAGGCATCGGTGTTGGGCCAGGACCCGGTGCTTCGGGTTTGGAACCAGGAACGCGGTTTGGTGGCGGTGACCAACGCGGCGACCGGGGATTTCCTGCGTGTGGGTGAACTGACCTTGAGTCCGGATGCTCGTTACGTCGCCTTCACTAGTACCTCCACGAACCTGCTCGGCGCATCGGCACCCACCCCGCCGCTGACCTATCAGCTATACCTGATGGAGCTGGCGACCGGTGGAATGATTTTGGTGAGCGCGGATGCGGCCGGGCAGCCAGTCGGCGGCGTGGACGACGCGTCGCCTCAGTTCAGTCCAGACAGTCGGGTGCTCGTCTTCCAGTCCAACGCGGCGGGGCTCGTGCCCGATGACCGGAACCAGGCGACGGACATCTTTGGCTACGATATCGCCGCCAGGAAAGTGTCGCTCTTGGTGAAACCGATCGCGTCGCCGACTGCGACTGCTGCGGGCTCGAGCTCTCTCGTCACACCGGGCGTCAGTCTCGACGGTCGGTACATCCTGCTTGCCAGTACCTCGACCGACTTGGTTGCGGGCGACCCAGGTGGGGCGAGGGGCCTTTTCGTTCGCGACCTTGCGACAGGTGAAATCAAGCTCGCGAACGTGTTGGGCGATGCTTTCGACCAGGCCCGGATTCCGTTTGCCGAAGCCGTCCTTTCCGGCAACGGACGGTTCGTGGCGTTCAACTCGGAGTTGCCCGTCACCAACCACGCGGGGGTGGTCCTCAAAGCGCAGCAAGTCTTTGTTCGCGATCTGGCGCTCGGGCAGACGCATTGGGCGATGTTGAACACCAACGGCGTGCCGACCCAGGGCCATAGCGCATTCCAGTTGAAGCTCAGTGCCGATGGTCGCTACGTGGCCTTCTTTACGAGCGCGACGGACCTCGTGGCTGGCTCGGTCCCCTCTACGTCCGCCGACAACGCCGTACTTCGTGATCTCACGTTGGGCATGACTTACCTGATCATGCCTTCCTTCTCGTATTCCGGCCAGGCGTTGGCTCTTGCGGGATTGGGGGGGCGGGCGGTTGCCGCCGCTGGCTCCCAATCTAATGTCCGGGTGACTCTTTTCGACCCCACGACAGGCCGGCGGGATCGGGCCGCTGGCGAACCGGGTAGCATCCCCGTCCTCAGCCGTGACGGGCGCCGCGTCGCGATTCTAACGCCTTCTTCCCGTTTCAACGTGAATCCAGGGTTGAATTGGCAGGACCTGCCTGACGGCCCCTGGCACCGCGTCAGCTTTGAATCGCGCCCTGGTTCGACGTACTCCCTGGAGCACTTGTCTGCCGACGGACGATTTGTCGTCGTCCGTGAAAGCCTGGGGCTTCGGCCCGGTTCCAGCGGGCTTGTTTGGTTGGTGGACTTGGCTTCCGGGGGTCTGCAAAACCTCGCCGTCCTGCCGGATGGCACGGCGTCGAACGAACCGCTCTCGCGATCGGCGAGCCTGTCCGCTGACAATCGGCTGGCGGTATTTCAGAGCGTCGATGCCGGCGTCATCCATGTGGGTGAGCGTGCCCCGACCGCCGTTTTCCTGCGTGATCTCAAGTCTCAGCGGACCACACTGTTGAGCGGCTCCGCTGGGAAAAGTTCATCGAGTGAGGGTTCCTTTTCGCCGGCCATGAGCGCCAACGGTCGAACCGTCGCGTTCAATTCCTGGTCCGACGGACTGGCAGAAGGTGATTTCAACCTGCTCGGCGATGTTTTCGCCGCCGAATTGCCGCCCTCGGCATGGGCCGATTCCGACGGCGATACGCTTGATGATCTCTGGGAACTCGCCTGGTTTGGGAACCTTCTTCGAGATGGGCGCGGCGATTATGACAGCGATGGTCTCAGCGAAATCGCGGAACAAGTCGCCGGCACTTCGCCGATCAACGATGCGAGCGTCTTCCGCCTCGCGGCGACGATCGACGGGAGGGGAGTCGCCGGACTCTCGTGGACGACCGAGCCGGGACGTACATACCGAGTTCAAGTAAAAGCCAGTCTGGGCGAGGCGTGGGTGCCCGTGGGTGATTCAGTTCCCGGGGATGGCCGGCCAGTGCGTTTGGCGCTCCCGGCGATAACCGGCTCCCAGAGCTACTTCCAGGTGGCCGTTTCAGCCGAGCCAAATTAAAGCCGGCTTGGAAAGTCGCGATAGAACCACAGTTGCTCCCTGGCAGAGTTCGGATCCATGAGTTGGGCGCCTTGAGCCTGCCAGTTATGATATTCCGCCTGCGCTTTCAGCGCCGTCTATCAGCCGGCGGTTCTTGCCGAACAGGGTGAAAGCGTAAGCGCCGCACGTTTCAACCGCCGTTCACAAGTGAGGTGGTTCCCGGCTTCCAACCAATTACCGCCAGTCGGACCCCGAGCGGTTGGATTATTCACGCACTGTCCTTCCCGAACGACACATTCTACGAGTCTGCATTCGAATATCACATCGAATCAGGTGCGTTTATGACACAACTCACCTTCGGAATTGGTCAGTTTCCGCGTCGGCCTTCGTTTCGTCGGGGAGACTCGATCGACAGCATGGTGTCTCGCAGAAAGCGGTCGATTTCCCATTTCGGAATCAGCAGGTGACGCAGGGCGGTCGATGGGCGTAGGAGTCCTCGGGCGATCAAACGGCGGATGGACTTCGAACTTACCCCCAGCAGGGCAGCTGTCTCATCGACACTCAGCGCGAGCCGGGAGTTCTCGTGTGCCTGATTCGAATCGTCACACGATGCCGCGCTTGATCCGGCTGCTCGAATCGCCACTGGCGAAGTTGTCCAGGCCGCGAAAGGACCCAAGGCGCTCGGTCCAACGGGATTGGTATCGGAGTCACGATGATTCGACACCGGCGAATTCAATCAGAGTCAGGCCGACCGTTGGGTGTCCCAGATACACAAACGGATCGTTCGCTCAGCGAGTGACTCTCGATGGCATCCTGACCCGGCCCGGGATGCGTCAGGTCAGAATTGAACTTTCTGGGCCATGGCCTGGGAGTGCTCGTTCCGGAGGTGCCCGTAGGTCTTCATGGCAAGGGCTCCGCCATCCTTGTGCCCAAGCCAACGCGCGACCGTCGGGATGTCCACACCAGACTCGATGCAACGGGTGGCAAAAAGGTGGCGAAGATCGTGGTGAGAGATTCGTGGAATCCCCATCGCATGGCAGACGCGTTTGAGCGACTCCGGACAGCGGGAAATCTCCAACACGCGTCCAGAAGGTGCATCGCCGCGACTTGCGCTGATCGATTCCAGCAGCCGTTTCATGTCGGGGAGCATGGGAATTCGTCGAAGCTCCCAGTTCTTGGTGCGGGTTTCTGGATCACCTCGCACCACGATCTCTCCCCGTTTCCAGTCCACATCCTCCCAGGTGACCCATTGGGCCTCGGTGTAGAGCCGGAGGCCGCTGTAGGCGAGGAACTCCACCAGATCGGCGGCCTTGGTGCTCCAGCCGCCACTGTGTCGTCGGATACTCGCGACCATGGTCTTGAACTGTGCAGATTCCGGCAAATTGAGCTGCTTCGGCAGGACGCGAGCACGTGCGATTTCGCATGCCGGGTTCGCCATCTGATTTCCGCCGGACTCCTGGTGGCGCTTGATGCCGTCCGCGAGGATCAGCTTGAGCGTGTCGATGGTGTTGTTGAAATACTGGGCGGAAAGCGTGGGGCGAAGGTTGGCGGCCCATCGACGACAGGCCTCGGGCGTGATGTCCGACAGGTTCAGTTTCCAAAGGTCAGGCCAGGAGAGTTCGATCTTGCGGATGCAGATCAGGCGGTACTCGCGGCTGCGAGGCTTCATGGATGCATCCTGAGAAAGACGTTCGGTGTACAGCGCCAGGGCCGCGGTGAAGGTTGGCGCTCCCGGAGTCGATTCTCGGGTCCGCTCGCCTTTCAGAAAGTCGAGCAACCGAAGCTTGGCATCGGTCCAGACGTTGGTATTCAACGATTTCCGAATGAGCTTGCCGCGAATTTTGAGGCGTCCGTAGTATTGTTCAGTCGGAACGTACTGAAGCAGATTGGGTAGGTTCGGGAATGAACGCCATTTTCCATCCTTGGAAAGCTTTGTGGAGGAGCGGGCTCGCGTCCTCTGGGGAGCAGGGGCTGGAGGGGCTTCGTTCACGGGCGACAGCTTCGGGATACAAAGCCGGGATACAACCGGAAAAACACGAAGCGATTCCAATCTGTAACATGTTCTGAATCAACGATGCGCGCGTGGCGGAATTGGCAGACGCGCCAGACTTAGGAATCGCCTTTCCGCCCTTTCTGGGCCCTTCTCCGCACTTCACAAAAAGCAGGCTCCGACCCTGATTTTATTGGGTGAAACTCAGTTGAGGCACGCCATTCGGAGGGCCGAGGTTCCAGAGGTCGAAGTGTCACCCAAAGTGTCACCACTTTCTCAGCACCCTTCCACACCGGGGTTGTTCGTCCGACACGCGGATGGGTGCGTGGTGCCCGAACGAACGATGGTCATGGTCACCCGCTCCACCACGTCTCATCGAAAGTCACCCTGCTGCGTTTGTGCAGGAACGACACCCAAGAGCCAGGATAGCCTGCTTAACCTTGCTGCGTGACCGAGCACAGCCGGAACCAGAGTCTGAGCCAAACCAGGACGGGTCCACCACCTGGGCAAAACTCTCCAAGCCGCCCGAGTCTACCCGTTCATCCCAGAGGCAGTTCTGGCTCGGCCGGACTGACGTCCCTCACCCGCTGGTGCCGCCTGACCGGGGTCTCGACGGTGACAGCATGGCGTTTTCGCCGACGCGGCTGGCTCACGACCGTGAACATCTGCGGACGGGTATACGTGACGGAAGAGGCCTGCCGTGACTTCGTCCGCCGCGCCGAAGCCGGAGAATTCGCGAAGGAACCCGCGCTGATGAGCGCCCGCGCCAAGCACCATGCGTGGCAGCAGCGCGGAGTGTGATGAAGCATGCTGCCAAGCAGAAGCGGAGTGGCGGCGCGCTTCTTTGAGGGGCTCAACGCCCATGGCCCATGCCCAAATCGGTCTTCGGGGCTCTGCACCGTACGATGAGCACACCTGCGCCCACTCCCGGACGAACAAGCCGACCCTTTGCTGGATTTGGCATCGAGATCCACCTCGGCATCTTCGTGTGAGAGGGACATCACGACGGCGAACCTCTGGTCGCAATGTCGAGCGGCGCCCACCGCCGCTCGCAGACAACCACCAGGAGCAACGGGGTTCCCGATTGGTACTTCCAGTTCGATCGAGAGAACTCCAGCCACGCGCTCTGGACCGTGCCCCTTTTCTGAAGGATAGAGCCCGACAGCAGCTCCAGTTTGCAGCGGTTCAACCCCGTCCGGCCCCGCGGTGCGCCGGCTTCGATATCCGCTTTTGCGTCAAGAATCCCAGTTTCGATGCCCTGAGACTTGACTCGAAGAAACCACCAAATAGAGGGCTTTAGTCAGCAGATTGAGCTTTCGTGTCACCTCGACCTATGTGAGACGCTACCGCATCGGCAACCGATGCGACGGAGCCCAGGATCCGTCGCGCCACCTCGGCGTCGCTGATTTTCAGACCGAACCTCTTGTCCAATGCCACGACCAGTTGCAGCGCATCCACGGAATCCAGCCCGAGACTGCCCGGCCCGAACAGCGGGACATCATCCGTGATCTCCTCGGCGGGCAGGGTGAGCATCAGCGTCTCGACGATCAGGACGCGGACCTCACCGCGAAGCGCCTGGTTGGTGGTTGGCATGTGTGGCATGCATTTAACAAAGCAAAACCAGGAGCTGCCATCAAAGAATGCCCCCGTCGACCTTCAAGATCGCGCCCGTAATGTAGCTCGCGGCCGGACTTGCCAGGAACAGAACAGCCATCGCCACCTCCTCGGGTCGCCCCAGCCGCCGCATCGGAATGCGCGAGATTGTCTCTTGCCGCGCCGCCGCCGCCATCGCGAGAACGTCGGTCTCGATGTATCCCGGACAAACCGAATTCACCGTGATGCCCAGTCGGGCCACTTCCTTTGAAAGTGATTGCGTCAGCGCCACGACCCCTGCCTTGGCTGCTGCGTAATTCGTCTGGCCCGGCGGTGCCAGCAATGCGCTGAGCGAAGACACGTTCACGATCCGCCCGCTGCGCTGCGTCACCATCGGAGACAGGCAGGCCCGACATCCGTAGAACACCGAGTCGAGGTTGGTTTGGATCACCTGGGACCACTTTTCCGGCGGCATCATCGCCAGGAGTCCGTCATCATGGCCGCCGGCATTATTGACCAGCACATCCAGGCGGCCGCACTCGCTGACGATTCTCGAGACCATGGCCTCCCATTCCGCCAGCCGAGTCACGTCCAACGGGATGCAGGAACAGCGGCCTGGAAACCGCTCCGCCAGCGCTTCCGCCCGCTCTCGCCCGCGGCGGACGCCCAGGAAAACGCGCGAGTCCGGCTCAGTCTGCAGCGCCTGCGTCGCAATGGCATGTCCCAGACCGCCGTTGGCTCCGGTGATGAGGAAGGTACGCATCGGTGGCGCCATGGAATACCAGTGTTCCCGCCCAGTACGAGGCCGCAGGCACGATCATTCGATGTCAGCCCGACTTTGGACGGCTGAACCGCGCGGCGGCGACGCCCAGATTGCTGCCCGCCACCCCTGCCGTGGCTTCGTCCAGCCCAGCACCCACTGCCCGGGCCGCCGCGACACACCCCCACCCCCCTGAGGCTGCCAAACCTTCACCGAGAACCGGAGGACACGACACCCTCCGACCTGTCCACGCGACGCCAAGCCCATCGCTGCGTCCAGGTCCCCGCCGCGCTGCGCTGGCTTCGAATAGTCGGCCTGCCTGTCCGTTCGAAGGCAGCCTCGCCAGCACCATCCGAACCGCGGCGGCCGTGCTGCGTCCGCGCCGGTAGGGCACGGTGCCGGTCAGCGTCGAGAGCACGACGGAAGACGGTTCCCGCCGCAGGTAAATCGCGGCCGCGCCCTCGGCTGTCACCGCACCCCGTGCGAACAGGGCGTGTGCCTCAGCGGTGATCCAATCCGCCTCCTCAGCCGCAAGCACGAGGCAGCCGTCCACGTCGCCCGCACCCAGCCAATCCACCGCCATCTCGAGCGCGGAGAAGAATCCGGTCTGATCCGACACCAGGGTAACGTTCGGCCCAGGGGATTCGAGTATCGCGGCCACATGCGACGACGGAGCGTTGAAAACGGTCTCCGGGAAGAGCATCGGGCTCGCGGTCGCCGGGTTCTCAAGAACCTCGGCATAGAAGCGCCGCGAGTAAGCCACACTCCCGCTCATCACGGCACAAATGACGCCCAACCGGCGTTCCCCACGCATGGCTGGAGTGGCGTCAGGTCCCAGCGCCTCCAAGGCGGCGCTCACGGCAAACTGCGAGATGGGACTTGTCCGGCGCATGCGCGGGTGCGTCATCCATGCGGGGCGCGTCGCCCACGGCGGCACCCTGCGCGCCTGCATCGACCTGGAGGCAGCCGATGGAAGCATCGACTCCGGCAGGGGGATTCCCGATTCGAGCGCCGCCACCATGGCGTCCGCTCCCCAACCGGCGGGCGAGACCGCGCCGGCGCCGTGGACGTGAATCAATGGTGTTGCGTCAGCATTCATCGCCGGACCACCAGCGAGGCGTTGGCGCCACCAAAGCCGAAGGAATTCGTCAACACCGCGTCGAGACGCGCGTCGCGCGGCTCCGTGACCAGCGGGAAGCGACACATCGTATCGGCCTCCCCGGTGCCGATCTGTGGTGGGAGCCATTGGCCTCGCAACGCCAAAAGGCAGACCCCCACCTCCACCGCACCGGCTGCCCCCAGCAGGTGCCCGATGCTGGACTTCGTTGAGCTCACGGGAATCCGGGACACTCCGCCTCCGGCCCATTTCAACAGCGCCGCGGCTTCAGCGGCATCGTTCAGAGGTGTCCCGGTCCCATGGGCGTTGACGTAACCAATCTGCTCCGGCGCGACTCCAGCCTCCCGGCAGGCAGCCTTCATGCACGCCAAAGCGGCCATCCCCTGGGGATGCGGTTGGGTCAGATGATGCAAATCCGTGCCGTGACCATATCCTGTGATTTCGCCCAGGATCTCCGCACCCCGTCGCGCCGCGTCGATGCGCCGTTCAAGGCAGAACAGCGCGGCCCCTTCCCCCAGTGCGAGTCCATCGCGATCCACCGCGAAGGGGCGGCAGGATGTGCGCGAGAGCGCCTGCAGAGCGTCGAATCCGGCGAACACCAACTGGCTCAACGCGTCATAGCCGCCAGCCAGGACCCGCGAGGCTCGTCCGCAGCGGATCAGCTCAACGCCGCGCCCAACCGCGTTTGCCCCGGAGGCGCATGCATTGGCGATCACCGTGACCGGGCCCTCAAAATCGAAGGCATCCATCAGGTCAAGAGCTTGCCGTTGTGCCTGGTAGTGCACCACCCGGCGTGCCTGCCCCGGGCCGCGCGGTCCCTCCATTGCCGCCTGCCGATAAAAGGCCTCGCCCAGCGCCATCCCGGCGCTGGTCGTACCCAGCACGAGGGGCAGTGGCTCGACGCCCGGCTCCCAGCCGGCCATCTCCCAAGCCTCGGCGGCCGCGTGAAGGAGAAGCCGCGCCGCACGATCCAGTCGCCCTTCCTGGATCGCTGTGAGGCGTGTGCGGGGCAGATGCGGGGGCAAATCCACTTCCGCCGCCTCCGAAGCACGATGGCGCGACACCTCGAACCGCGAGACCGGCCGGAAGGCGCGTCGGCCTTCGCGGAACCCCAGCCCGTTCGCATCGCAGCCACAGCCCAGCGCCGTGATCAGACCCATGCCGGTGACCACGACCCGGGTTTCCCCTTCGATCCCCGATGCGTGGAACGGGTTCATGAACACGGATCACGCTAGAGAACGACCGTCGGGCGGGTCAACCGTCGCCGCAAAAAGGACGCCCACCCTGTTAATCCCCTTGTCGCGCGCGGTGTCCGCCGGGAAAGGTGCGTCATGCCCAATTCACCGCAGCACTGGGATGTGGTGGTGATGGGTGGCTCCCTCGCCGGCGCCGCCACCGCACTCCTCCTGCGCAGCGCCCGGCCCGACCTCTCCGTCCTGGTCCTTGAGAAGTCGACCGAGTTCCCGCGCCGCGTGGGCGAAGCCACAGTCGAGATCAGCGCCTACTTTCTCGGCCGCGTGCTCGGTCTCACCCAGTACCTCAACAACGCGCACATGACCAAGCAGGGAATGCGCTTCTGGTTGCACCAATCGGAAACTGACGCCTTCGACTCCTGTTCCGAGATCGGCGGGCGTTACCTCGCGCGTGTTCCCTCCTGGCAGGTGGACCGGAGCACGCTGGACGAGGAGCTGCTGCGCCGCGCCGTCCAGGCGGGCGTCTCCGTGCTGCGTGGCGCCAAGGTGCGCGGCCCGGTGCTCCTGCAGCCAGGCGGAAGCCAGACGGTTCCCTACGAAACGGCCGAGGGAACCCGCACCGTGAGCGCGCGATGGGTGGTGGATGCCACCGGTTTCACCTGCGCCCTCGCCCGGCAGCAGGGCTGGTACCGCCGAAACGATCGCCACCCAACCACCGCGGTCTGGGCGCGCTGGCGCGGCGTGCGGGATTGGGACGGCCTCGAGTTGAGCACGCGATTCCCGGCGTGGGCCGCCGCGTGCCGCGGCATCCGCGGCACCGCCACGAACCATTTCGTCGGCGATGGCTGGTGGGCGTGGTGCATCCCCCTCCGCGGCGGCGACTGGTCCATCGGCGTGGTCTTTGACCAGCGCAAGGTGTCATGGCCGCGCGGACCCAGGCCACTGGGCCGGCGCCTGAAGGATTTCCTGTGCGCCCACCCCGTGGGACGCGAACTGCTTGAACATGCGGAACCTGTCGATGGCGACGTGCAGTGGCGCGCCAACCTCGCCTATGTCAGCGAGGTGTTCGCCACCGACGGCGCCGTGCTGGTCGGCGATGCCGCGGCGTTCATCGACCCCCTCTACAGCCCCGGCATGGACTGGTTGAGCTACACCGTGGTCCGCGCCGTCGACCTCATCTTGGACACCGGCTCCGAACCCGAGCGCCGGAAGCGCATTACCGCCCACAACCGCGATTTCCGGCGCAGCTACGACCACTGGTTCGAAGCCATCTACCGCGACAAGTACGAGTGGATCGGCGACTTCGACCTCCTCACCATCGGATTCCGTCTCGACCTTTCGCTGTATTACACCGGCATCGTTTCGCAGCCGTTCTCATTGGGGCCCGCGGCCCTGCGGACACCTGTGTTCTCGCTCGCCACCAGCGACTTGCCATTCCGGCTCATGCACACCTACAATCGTCGTCTCGCCACGATGGCCCGCGCCCGGCGCGAGCGCGGATGCTTTGGGAAGTCAAACCTTGGGCATCGCTGCCTCCTGAATGGCTACCTCCCGGAACGTTCCGGCGCCGGTTCGGTGCTCAAGGCCCTCGGCGCGTGGATGGCATTGGAGTGCCGCGAAGGATGGCGCACCTGGCTCCGCAGCCCGAAGGTCAACACCGTTCGACGAGAAGCCTCCGAAGAGGCCAGGTCCGACGCCTGACGGGCATCGCCCGGGCCGCTCCACCGCAGCGAAAGTTTCGCCACCGAACCGAAGGTGTGCAAGGTTCACGCGGCACCCAGGTCCAGCTCGGGCAGTGCCGCATGAAGGCTGCGCCGGGAGGGGTGCAATCCTTCGGCCGCCAACGCCGTCAACACGCGTTCCTCGCTCATGATATGCCGGTCACGACGGTAGAGTAGGTAGTCCTGACGGACTTCTGCCGGCGTCAGGTTGATGGTGCAGAGATTGGCCCCGGCCCGAAGGCCGCGGCGATAGCCTTGGCCTGCCCCCGCGATATCCAGAGCGCTCACTGCCGGGATCAACCAGTCGGGACGCATCAATCGTAGGCATGCCATGCAGTTGAGCGTCAGGTCTAGCGGTGCCGCCCCGGCCTGGGACAACGGTGTGGCCTCGCCCGGCACAAAGGGACTCACGCTGCACCCCCAGAGCGGAAGGGAGGCGGCAAGTCCCAGGTTGCGCAAGGGCATCTCCCGGCCCTCCTGCGGCAGCCCCGCTATGAAGCCGGAACTCACGCGCCATTGCTCCGACGCTAGCCAGCGGATGTGGTCCGTCCGTTCCTGCAAATCCCCCGGAGCCTCCAGCGCTCGGTACAAATCTGGATCCGCCACCTCAAACTTGATGATGTAGAGCGTGGCGCCGGCCTCCCGCAAGGCGCGCGTCAGCTCTCGATCCAGCGTCCCAAGGCAGACGCTCACCCCAAGCGTTGTTTCGCGGGTCAGCAGACGCACCAGCGGCAAAACGATGTCCTGCGCGGCGCGAGGATCCTCCCCGGTCTGAATGTTCAGATCCGTGATCGAGGCTGGCCGGTGGTGGATCAGCAGTTCCGCCAAGCTGTCCAACGACGCCCGGTAACGGTCGAGACCTCGATTGTCACGGCGCATGCCGCAGTAGTGGCAGTTCTCGCGGCAGTAATTGGAGACCTCCACAACCCCGCGCACGAACACCTCGTTCCCGAAACGCCTGAAAGACGCCTGCCGCGCCTCCTCATGAAGACGGGCCTGGGCGGCTCCGAGTGCATAAACCTCGGAAAGGTTTGGGGTCCAAGCCTCGATCACTTACTCACTTTAGCTCCCAGGCTCGGCGGTGTCGAAGCATCTCCGGATGCTGGCACGCCCCCGAGCGCCCCGCGAAGTAGGGGGTGGACGCGCCGCCGAGTCGTGGCCACGCTGCGCCATGCCCGCCGCCGGCCGAGACTTGGGAATCGTCATTCCCTGCCACAACGAGGCGCATGCCATCGCCGCCGTCGTTCTCGCCGCTGCATCGCTCCGCCCGCGGATGATCGTCGTGGTGGATGATGGTTCCACTGACGAAACGGCCCGCCGGGCGCATGAAGCCGGCGCCAAGGTCCTCCGCTCCGCGGCACGTCAGGGGAAGGGCGCAGCGTTGGCCCTCGGCTGGCAAGCCTGCCGAGACGCCGGCACGGAATGGGTGCTGATGCTGGATGGCGACGGACAGCACGATCCCGCCGAAGCTCGCGCACTCCTCGCCAAGGCCGGCCCGCGAACGCCGCTGGTCATCGGCGACCGCCTCGGACGCGCCGGCGACATGCCGCTCCTGCGGCGCTGGACCAACCGCGTCATGAACCGTTGCCTGGCGATCGTGGCAGGAACGCCACTGCGGGATTCGCAGTCGGGATTTCGACTCGCCCACCTGCCCACCCTCCTCGCCCTGCGGCTGCGCTCGCGGCATTATGAAATCGAGTCGGAGATGTGCTCTGCGTTCGCACGGGCGGGGCTCGCCATCGACTTCGTCCCGGTGACCTGCCGTTACGCCAAGGAGCGAAGCAAGATACTCCCTGTCCAGGACACGCTACGCTGGATGGGCTGGTTCTTGGCCTGCTGTTTCCGACATGGCATGACCTCGTTCCTTGGTCCAAGCGAGCAGCACCCGGGTGCCATGCTCCCGCCAGACACGCGCATGGGTCAGGTCCGCCGCCCCAGCCAAGCGCCGCCATTCTTCGGGACGCCACCCGCGACGGACGGACAGCACGGCGTCATGCCGTAGCGACCGACGCTGCCCGGTCAGCAGGGTAAGCGCCCATAGGCCCACCAGGAACGGCAGGCTGCGCAGTAGGTCGCAAAAGAAAACGCCGCGCCGCACCACACGCCGCGCCTCGCACCAATGCCGCACCACGTCCGCCTCGCGTGGCAGGTGGTGCGTCATGTTCGAGGACAACGCCACGTCGAACGCTCCATCCGCAAACGGCAGATCGGTCACGGAGCCCACCACACGCCATGGACCAGGATCCATCGCCGCGGCCACCGGACACAGATCCAAATTTGTGAAGTTCCATCGCCAGCCCCGCCTCGCCGCCCAGGCGGACAGTTCGCGCCCCAACAGCCCGTCCCCCGCCCCAAGGTCGAGGATCTCCAGGCTGCGGCACGCGTCCATGCCGAACACTTCCGGCATCCAAACCCGAAACGGTCGATCGAAACGGACCAGGCGGTTGATCCGGTTCAGACCCCAGTATTCCTCCCGCAGCTCGGCGTCCGTCCGCCCAGGCCTGTCGAAGTATTCCACTTGCGTGGCCCGACGCCTCAAAAACATGGTCGGCACCTAAGCAAGATGGTCGATGCCCAACAAGCCCCCACTCGTCCGCTGCCCCGCGTGATCCGCGTCGCGAGCTCCATTGCCCTCGCCCTGGGAGTGGCTTGGCTTTGCGGTGTCGCCATGAAGTTCGATGCCCGGCTGGCCACGCCGCCCGGTTTCGGACGAGGACTTCTCCATGGCGCCATGATGCCCGCTGCGTGGCCGGCCCTGATGGCCGGCTCGGACCAGGAGATCTATGCGGCACACAACCGCGGGCGGTTCTACAAGGTCGGCTACTCCCTCGGCGTCAACCTGTCCGGGGCGGTGTTCTTCGGGATCGTCTTCCTCGGCGCGGGGGCCCTCCGCAAGCCGCGTCAGCGCAACCACCCCGAGTAGACTTCATACGCTTCCACCGCCCCCCCGATGAAATACGCGGTGGCCGGCAGATGGAACCGAGCCGTTCTCCGATCGAAGAACAGCTCCACGACTTCCTCGGGGCTGTTCGGATCGTAGGTCGCGAACCGCAGTCGGGCTTCCTCCTCAAACGCTCCGAAGGCCACCAGCGCATGGTTGATGGTCAGCGCCGGAAAGGTGAACACGTGGATCACCGGAGCGAGGTGGGTGCGCACCGACGTCAGCAGGCGCTGTGCCTCGCGCCGGCGTGTCCCACGCGTGAAGGGCAGGATCATGCGCCAGTGCCCCCGTTGGAAGTAGCTCTGCCAGGCTCCGCCCAACTCAGCGCGGCACAAGCCAGCCCATGCCTTGCTGAACTCGCGAAGGTTCGAATACCCGGGGATCACCACACGCCCT
>CAUJJW010000158.1 GCA_963205105.1 Verrucomicrobiota bacterium
GGGTTGAGCCAGGCGTTCGCCGGAACGAGTCGCGACGGCTCGGAAGGACGGAGTACAGGCATGTCGCCGTGCGGGATATGCGGCTCCCTCTCCCTCCGGGAGAGGGTCGGGGTGAGGGAGCCCGTTTCAACCCTCGCGATCACTGCCATAGAAAGGTTCATGGAGAGTGCCCTGTTCGAAATCGACCTGCTCACCGGCAACAAACCATGGGACACTCCGGGGGGCGAGACGCCCCCCTCTACGGCAGGCGGGACGCCCGCCGCTACGGAGGGCAAGTTCATGGGAAGTATCCCGGCACCGTGTCCGCCTCGAACAGCCCCAGAATCCCGAGTCGTTCCAGTCGCGGCGCGTTCATGCCTTCCACATGCCCGTCCAGCAGGAACCCGTTCGCCAACCGACCGTGGCGCCCATGGACTTCCTTCTCGCTCGCCGCCCGGAAAAAGTAGAACTGCTGAGCGCCCAGCCCTTCGCGCCCCCGGCTCGTGGTGTCCGCCAGATGCAGGTACTCGGAGGGACGTTCCACCGCGTCCACCGCCAACCGTTCCCGCAAGGCACCCCGCACCGCGTTCGTCGGAGGATCCAGCCGCACCCCGTAAATTCGAATCCAGTTGGTGAAGCGGAACGGCCGGTAGGAGGGGCACACGAACACCTGGAAGGGTCGAACGCCGGCATTGGACGCGATCATCGCGCCCCAGGTGATCCCCTTCTGCAACGGCGAGTCGATCGGCAGAACGCCGCCGAGGTCCTCGGCGTACATGAGCGAGGCCAATCCCACCTGCCTCAAATTGCCCAGGCATTCCGTCGCCCGGGCCTTCGCGCGGGCCCGCCCCAACGCCGGCATCAACAAACTCGCGAGCAAACCGATGATCGCAATGACCACCAGCAGCTCGATCAGGGTGAAGCCAGGGTGAAACCGCGGCTTCGGCCGACCATCTCCAGGGGACGAACGCTCCAAGCGCGCTCAGACTATCACAACACCCGAAAACCGGCATCTGGAGACTTCCTCGCCGATGGAATTCCAGTTTGCGTCCGTCTCCACGGCCGGCCAACCCTGCCCCGGCGCCAAGGGTCATGCTGTTTCATGCCACCGAATTCCTGATCTTCCTCGCAGCGTTCCTGCTGCTCTACGTTCTCGTCCGCGCCCACCTCCGGCTCCGCAATCTGCTCATCGTCGCCGCCAGTTACCTGTTCTACGGCTGGTGGGACTGGCGATTCCTCGGCCTGCTCGTCCTCTCCAGCGTCGTCGATTTCCAGGTCGGCCTCGGTCTCTCCCGAGCCACCACCACCCCGCAACGACGCGCCTGGCTGGCTCTCACGCTCCTCTTCAACCTCGGTCTGCTCGGAACCTTCAAGTACTTCGGCTTCTTCCTCGATTCCTTCCACACCTTGCTCGACTCCCTTGGCGTCCAGCACGCCTCGTGGACCTGGCACATCGTCCTGCCCGTCGGCATCTCCTTCTACACCTTCCAATCCCTCGGCTACACCCTCGACGTCTACCATCGCCGGATCGAACCCTCCCGTGACTGGGTCGGCTTCCTCGCCTTTGTCTCGTTCTTTCCCCAGTTGGTGGCCGGCCCCATCGAACGCGCTTCCCACCTGCTCCCCCAGTTCCAGCAAACCCGCCGCATCCGCCTCCAGGACCTCGAAAACGGCGCCTGGCTGATCCTCTGGGGCCTTTTCAAGAAGGTCGTGCTCGCCGATCAACTCGCCCCGTTCGCCGAGCTCGCCTTCGATCACGAGATTCGTTCCGCCCCGATTCTCCTGCTCGGCGTTCTCGCCTTCGCCGGTCAGATCTACGGCGATTTCTCGGGGTACTCCGACATCGCCCGCGGCACGGCTAGTCTGCTGGGATTCGAACTGATGCGGAATTTCGACCGCCCTTACGCCGCCACCCATCTCCGCGATTTCTGGCGTCGCTGGCACGTGAGCCTTTCCACCTGGATGCGCGACTACGTTTACGTGCCCCTCGGCGGCAACCGCGGATCCGAGACCCGGACCTCCGCGAATCTGCTGATCACCTTCCTGCTCGCCGGGCTGTGGCACGGAGCCGCCTGGAATTTCGTGCTCTGGGGCGCCTGGCACGGACTCGGTCTCATCGTCCAACGTCAGTGGTCACTGCATTTCAAGCGGTCCATGCCCCGACCGCTCGGCTGGCTGCTCACCACCGCGACTGTTGGTTACGGCTGGATGCTCTTTCGAGCGACCACCCCCGGCAGCCTTGCCCGTGTGCATGCCTCGCTCCTGACCTGGACCGCTCCCGGCTGGTTCGGTGATGCCGCCCTTGGCGTCCTTCCCTGGCTGCTGCCTTTGCTCGCCTTCGAGTTCTGGCCCGGCGCCGCCCCGTCACCCGCTGCCGTCGGCCGACTCCCCCACGCCGCGCGCGGCGCGTTGGCGGGCTTGCTCGTGCTCGCCATCGCCGCCTACTGGGAACGCGACTCCGTTCCCTTCCTCTACTTCCAGTTCTGATACCCGCCATGGCCACCCCCAGCCATCACTTCGATTTCTCGATCGGCGACCTCGCCCGACGTTTGCTCCCTCCCCTCCTGGGAGTCGCCCTGCTCGCGGCGATCCTCCATGCCGTCTCCCTCACCCGGCTCCTGCCCGATCCCGTTCCCTCCGACCTCGACCGCACCCTGCTCGCCGCCAAAGCCGAACTCGCCTCCCGCACCGCGCCGGCCTCCGTGGTGCTGCTGGGTGATTCGTCCTGCATGATGGACGTCGACGCTCCCGAACTGGCCCGCCAACTGGGTCGGCCGGTTTTAAACCTCGGCACCTTGAGCTACCTCGACCTCGCAGCGCACACGGCCCTGTTGCGGCATACGCTCGAGCGGTTGCCCAACCCGCCCAGCGATGTGGTTCTCCTGTTGCATCCGGGATCGTTGCTGCGCGGTTCCAGCCTGCCGGCCTTGGACCAATTCCTCCGGGCCAGCCTCGCCCAGGACGCGCGAAATCTTCGGTCGGCTCCCCGTCATCCGGCGGAAGGCCTGCTGGCGGGCGTGGTGATTCGAGAACAGATCGTACAACCCTGGATCCCGAGCCTTCTTCGCGGGGATTTCGCCACCGCTTACGGGACCACCTGGGAGGTGCGCCGACGGGTGCAACGGCAGAACGGAACCCTGCTCGATCCGACCCGCTTCGATGCGGAAGCCTTTCAGGGACGCTACGAATTCCGTCTCCATCCACGTCTGGAACCTGCCAGCCGAGATTTCCGATCGGCCATCCCACCGGGCGCGCGCCTGTGGGTGGGACTCACGCCGCTGCCCGAATCCCTCGCGCTCTCGGATCACGCCGCCCGCATGGAGACCGTGCTGGGCACCTGGGCCGCCTGGCTTCAACCCGACCGGGTGCTGAATTTACCTTCGGCTCCCACCACGCTTTCCGCGAACCGTTCGTCCGTAGCGGCGGGCGTCCCGCCTGCCGCAGAGGAGGGCGTCCCGCCCCCCGGAATCTCTGTCCAGGCCAGCGGGGTGCCCCCGATTTCTCCGCCGGGCAGGATGCCCAGCGGACAACTTCCCGCCCTGCTGCCTGACGCCGCCTTCGCCACCGTCACGCATTTGAACGCCCAGGGGGTCGCCGAGTACACCGCCCTTCTGGCTTCAGAGCTTCGAAAATAACCGACCCCAACTTTCGCGCGTCGGTCAGCGAATCCCTTTGCCCGCCGCGTCGAGGTCTTTCGCGGACGCCGCCCGCTTGTCCATGGACCGCACCCGCGCGGAGAGAAATCGGGCGACGTTCCAGAGGAACTTGTTCCCGGCCGCCGGGGCTTCCCGACAGACCTTGGCGAGGGCGTCGGACGTCAATTTCAGGACAACAACGTCATTCTCGGCGCGGACATCGGCGGAGCGCGGGCCTGGGTCGAACAGGGACATTTCGCCGAACGTTTCGCCGATGTTGAGAGCCACCAGAAACGACTCGGTGACCTGGCCCCGGGTGCTGACGCCCACCTTGCCCTGGATGACGAAGTACATGGCGTCTCCATGGCTGCCCTGGTGAACGATGTAGGTGAAGGGCCGGAACGACTGCTCGATCATTTCCTGGGCGAAGGGCGCCAGATCCTCGGCGTTCATGTCGGAAAAGACCTTGAGGCGGGTGAGGACCTTGGTGGCCACCCCGGACTTCGAGGCAGCCGGACCGTCGGCATTTCCGGGAGCGTCCGGCAGCGGTGCGGTGGGCTGAAAGACGGGCTCCAACTCCGGCACGTCATCGGCACGGCTCCAGGAGTCGCCTGCCTCGGCATGGATCCAGGTGGCGGGCAATACCCGACCGGCCCGGGCCCATTCGACCAGGGTGGATGCCGAGACCGGACCGTAGACATTCCGGTCCAAGCCAAACACGCGAAACGTTGCTTCAGCCATCGGTTCGGGATTGTGTCCACCACGATTCTGCTGGCGAGGGGGTTTCTTAAGAGGAGCATCGAGCGTGCTTCGATTCATGAACCTCCTTGCACACCCCGCGAACCTGTCCGTCGTATGGCGGGTGTTTTGCCTGGCCTTGCTGTCACCGGAATCGTTGGCCGTCGATGTCCCAAGGCTGGCGCAGGTCCCTGCCCCCATCGACTTCGGAAGCATCCCGCCGCGCACGCCACTCTCCTCGACGCTGTCCTGGACCAACTCCGGCACGGCGCCGCTGGTGATCCGGGATATCAAGGTCAGTTGCAGCTGCCTGCAACCGGAGGCGCGAACCCTGACCGTCGAGCCCGGATCGCGTGGCACCATCGAGGTCGGTGTGTTGGCGCCCGACCCATCCGGTCCGTTCCTGGAAACACTGACCTTTGCCTCCAACGACCCCGACCATGCCTCGGGAACGGTCGAGTTCCGGGGAACGATCTTTCGGAAGATCGAAGCCATTCCCGACTTCGCGGTCCTCGCCATCACGCCCGACTCGGGCACCAACGAATCGGTGCGCCTTCGGATCGTGAATCATGGCCCCGAGCCGGTCGAAATCGGCGAGCCCCGGGGCAACAACCCGGCCTTTGAAGCGCGGCTCGTTCGCGGGGCATCGGGTACCGACCCTGAATTGTTCGTTCGCGCCACGCGTCCGCTGGCGAACGCGAACCACTTCGCGGTGTTCAAGCTGAGCACCTCATCGGCGGAAGTGCCGGAGCTGACCGTGACCGTCTATGTCCCCGGGTTGCCGGCGGTGGCGGTCACTCCGCGGGAGATACGATTGGCACCACGGACGTCGGGCCAGGCTGAGGAACAGGTAGGGACGGTGTTCCTCCGGGGTACGACGGACGAATCGCTGGTGGTTTCCAACCTCGTGGTGCATCCGCCGGGCGCTCGGGTGGACCTCGAAACGAGGCAACCCGGCCGGCTGTTTGTGGCACACCTCAGGTTTCCCGCGGATTTCGAGCCTTCGACGAACTCGCCCGCGGAGCTTTTGTTCCACACGAATCATCCCCGGTTTCCCGTGGTCCGAGTGCCGATTGTCAGCACGGCGGCCGACCGCTAACGGTTCTTGGGGCCTGGCTTCAGGGAAACCGCACCGTTCAGGTCCACGGTGATTTCGCGGGTGGAACTTGGAACAGGCGCGCGAGTGACGGTTCCGCCAGGCCATCGCACGGACAGAACGCCCTCGGTGGTTCCGGCGGGGAGGGCGAGCACCGGCACGGTGCTGTCCTGGGACCAGTAACCCGAGCCGCCATGCACTTCCCGCGCTGGCCCTGCCTTACCGTCGGCCTCGAATCTCAGCACGGCTCCAAGTCCCGAGGGATTGGTGGGTGGGCCTTTCAAGCGCACCCGCAACCCAGGCGTGCCCCCGCGATTCCGGAACAGCCGGGTGGCACCACCATTCTGAGCAACCACCAGGTCGGTCCTTCCATCGCCGTCCATGTCGGACACCGCAGCGCCCCGTTGGTCGCCGCTCATCCGGACGCCCGACTCTGCCGGAGACATCGCGGTCAGGCCGCCGGTGCCATCGCCGCGCAGCCAGAGTCCCATCCCGGCGTCGAGTGCGGTGAGTTCCGGAATCACGGCGGAAAAGTTCTGGGCGAGGAACAGGTCCTCGTGGCCATCCCCATCAAAATCGGCGACCGCCAGGCCGAAACCGGGGGCGCATTGGGCCTCCCGTGGCAGTTCCATGGCGCGAAAAGATTGGCCGGTGTTGATGAAGGCCATGGACGCCAGCGTTTGGACAGTTGCTCGACGGGCGAGAACCAAACGATCGCCCAGAACCTGATCCAGGGTGGCTTCGCTGTAGTCCCGATGAGCGGCGAAACGCTCGAGCAGAAAGGGCAGCGACCGCGCCATCGCGGCCAATTGCCGACGAGGGGTGAGAGCGTTTCCGACCCATTCGGTTTCGACCAGATCGACCACGCCTGGCTGGGCCAATTGACCATGTACCAGGACAAGCGGGCGTTCACGGGAGGCGCGGTAGGGACTGTTCCAGCCCCAATTGGAAACGACGAGGTCGAGTCGCCCGTCCCCGTTCAGGTCCACGGGAACCACGCCGCGCCACCAACCGGTGAAAGGCGAAAGTCCCCACGCATCGGTCACCTCGGACAGGAGCGTGCCGCGGAACTGAAAGATCCGGACCGGCCCCCATTCGCAGGCGAGCACCAACTCGGCTCGTCCATCACCACTCAGGTCGCTCCAGACGGCGCCGTTGACGATGCCGAGGTTGACCAGCAACGCGCTGTTGCGTTCGTCCAGGCGCCAGACTCCGCCTTCCCGACGCCAAATCTTGCAGGGCGCCCCGGCCGGGTACTGACCCGGGATCACCCCACCGCCAGCGAACAGGTGCAGTCGGCCGTCCCCCAGCGGATCCCCCAGTGCGAGGGCACCCGCGCCGTGTTGTCCCGGTGCCGCAATTCCGGCGGGAAACGATCGGATACGTGCGTCCCGCAAACCCATCACCTTCACGGGGGAATCCGTCGCCGATTCATACCCAGTCAATGCCGCCAGCACCTGGGGGTAGCCATCGGCATCCAGTCCGGCAACCAGTCCCGACATGTCATCGGCGACGGTTTCGCCTTCCATCGCCGGAATCCTTGAAAAACGCCCGCCACCTTCGTTGCGGAAGGCTGCCGGTGCATCACCGCGTCCGGCACCCACCACCAAGTCGTCATCCCCGTCGGCGTCGAGGTCCAACCAGGCCACACCCGGTCCGGCCTGACTGAGCTTGTACGGCAGAAGCGGTTGACGCTCAAAATCGTCGAATTCCAGATCCGCATGCCGATGGTCCAGGGACTGGGCGAGGTCCTCAAACAACGGGGATGCGTTGGTACGAGCCGACGCCAAGGCATCGGCGATGGGAGCTCCCGGGCGCGGGTCAACCGGTCGGATTTCGTACAGCCGGTTCCGTCGCACGTCGTTCACCGTGGTCAGGGTCCCATCACGCCACCGAACCTCCAGACGCATGTCGCCCCCGGAGGTTCCTGTCGCGAAACTCAACAAGGTGTCCGAACCCGACAGGTAACGCCCGCCGCCGACCACTTCGGCGGTTTGTCGGGGAACGGCTCCCCCCACCAGGGTCACCTGGGCACCGATGGCCTGGGTGTTGGGGGCGTTTCCCAGCAGACGCACCGCCAGTCGCCCGGCGGCGCTCCGATTCCGGAAGAGCAGCGCACCGGCGTTGAGGCGGTTGACCGCCACGTCCAGTGCGCCGTCGCCGTCAAAATCCGCCAAGGCCAGGCCGTGATTCACTCCCGGCACATCCAGGCCCCACGCCGCCGTGGTTTCCTCAAATGATGCATTGCCCAGGTTCCGAAAGGCCCCAATGGGCAGGTCGAGTTTCGGATAGTACCGATAGTGCTCCATCAACTCCCGGGTGAATGCTTTCTGGCGGTCGGCGTCCGTCGCGAATCCTGTCCGCGCCCTCTGCGACGCCTGAACCCTCGCCTCGCCATCGAAATCCTGCACATCCCGAAAGTGCCCCGCGGCCACCAACAGGTCCTCGTACCCGTCCAGGTCGACATCGATGAACATCGGGGACCAGGACCAGTCCGTCGCGGTCAGGTTCGCGAAACCCGCGATCTCAGCATAGGTCCCGTCCCCACGATTCCAGCTCAGCGTGTTCCGCATGACCTGAATCGTTCGGTCGCCGAAGCCGCCCACCGGTGCCGGACGCATCATCTGGGCAAACCCCTGGCGCTTCCGCATGGCCGGAAAACGGCTCAGCATATCGACGAAAAAGCCGTCGATGCGCCCGTCCCGGTCGATGTCGGCAAAATCCGCGCCCATCGAACTTGCCGGTGTCTTGCGCATCGCACCTTCCGGCAGAGCACGGAACCGTCCGTGACCGTCATTGATCCAACAGCGGTCGGGCGTCCAGTAGTCGTTGCACACGTAAAGGTCCGGGGCTCCGTCGCCGTTCAAATCGCGGAACGTCGCGGACAATCCCCAGTCCAGCGGCGGTTCCGACAGCCGCTTTCCTGAAGCATCGACAAAGGTTCCATCGGTCCACGCTGCCGCGCGAAACCGGCCGGCGCCGTCATTCCAGTACAAACGGTCCGCCTGCCCGCGTTCCTCGAGACGACCATCGATCAGCGTGAAGCGGTTGGTCTCGGCGCCGGGCAGAACCGGTTGCCCGTTCACCAGGCGCATCTTCACCTGACCCCGGTCCCGAATGTCGTCCGGCCGGTAGTGGGTCACATAAACATCCAGCGTCCCGTTTCCATCCGCGTCCGCCAGGGCCAGCGTGGTCGGCCCCGTCCCGGCCATCAGCATCCCCGCCGCAGTGCTGGCGTCGGTGAATTGTCCACGTCCGTTGTTGATCCAGCACAGCACACCCCGACCGTTCACCGACACTAGGAGGTCCAGAGAACCGTCCCCATTCAGGTCGGCAAACACCGCGCCACGCGTTTCGGGCAGGACCTGATCCAGTCCGGCCGCCGAAGTGGTGTCTTCGAAACGCCAATCACCGAGGTTCCGGTACAGTCGATTCCGACCGCCGAGGTCGCAGAAGAAAAGGTCCGGACGCCCATCCCCGTCGTAGTCCGCGGCGGCAAGGCCAGCTCCGTTGTACAAGATGCGGTTGGCGGCTCCGGCCAGTTCGTCGAGGCGATTGGTGAAGGCAATCCCGCTTTGGCTGGGAGGAACCAGAACGAATCCGGGGGAAGCCTCGGGCGCTGATGGGGACCGGACGGTTGTCCGCAGTTCGGTTGAGCGAACGCCGGGTAAAGAGGACGTGATGGGCAATGACGCGCCTTGGAGAGCGGGCAGCGCCGGCGAGCAGCACAGGGTGGCCAGGAGGGCCAGGGCGCGGGGCAAGCCAAGCCATGGCGTGTCGGCTCGATGATTCACGGTGAAGCGATGGTCCCACCACCCTGGGCGAGCGTCCATCCTCCCATGCGCGGGAACCATCCAAGGCCGGCTGGTGGTGCTTGCATCTCGGAAAAGAAAAAGCCGGACCCTCGCGGGCCCGGCTTTTCGTGAGTCAAGTCAGGTGAAAGAACCAGCGAACCGGGCTTCGTCGCCCGAGTTGCGTGTCTTCAACCTTAGCGGGTGACGGTGCGATAGAACTTCGCCGCATCCGAAGCCGCTTCGGTGATGGTGCCGTTGCCGGGGGCATCGGTCCAGGGACCCACCGGAGAGGGTGCCGTCTGGAGCACGCCAATATCCCAGGTGACGGTGATGTTGGCGCCGGTCTTGGTCACCGCCAGCGTGCCGGGCTGGTTGGCCGGAGGCTCGAGGGTGACGGTGGTGAGCGACTGCTTGGCTGTGCCGGCGGCGAAGATCTTGGTGACTTCTTCCGCCGAGAGTCCGCGGGTCCACAGGCCAACGTCATCGAGCTGGCCGGAGAGATAACGAGGATCCGTGAGATCCGGAACGATCGCTCCGCTTTCGGGGTCGCGGGTGAGCCAGGCACCAAAGGTCAGGAACGGCACCTCGGGCACGTTGAGCGCGCTGATGTAGTCGGTGGAGGCAACCGCCACGCCATCGATGTACAGGCGCAACTGGGCTCCGTCGGCGCTGAACGCCACGTGATGCCAGCCGGAGGGAAACACCGCCGGGGCGGTGGCACGCAGCAGGTTCGGGCCGGCGCCGATGACGGCCTGGGCCCGGACTTCGCCGGAGGTGGCGTCGGCAACGAGGCCGAATTCGAATTGGCCAGCCGGGGTTCCGGGGCCTGCACCGGCGCCGATGCCGATGGCGCCCTGGGCGTTGCGGAGGAACGGCATGGTGGTAGCGACGCCAGCCGGGATGTTGACCCAGGCGGAGGCGCTGATTTGGCGGGAGGCCGCCGTGAAGGATTCGACCAGCAGATGGGACGCGCCGTCGAAGGCGAAGGCGTTGCCGATCTGGCCTGCACCCCAGCTGGCGGTGCCGGTCACGGTGCCAGGGCGGCCGCCGGCTGCCGAATTGGCGGCGGTGGTGCCGCTGGTCTCATCGAACTTCCAATGGCCGACCAATTGATCGGTGATGGAGTACTTGGAGATGCGAACCGAGGCATTCCCGCTGACGACGCTGCCGCCCGCGTTGAAGACGGCGACGCTGTAGATCGCTTCATCGGCGGCGCTGAACGCCTGGATGGTGAGTTTCGCGGTTCGCGCACCGCTGATGTTGCCGCCGTCAGGCAGGTTGCGGCCGTTCTTGCGCCACTGGTAGGTGAGGCCGTCGCCGGCAGCTTCCACCGACACCGTCGCCACGCCGCCTTCGGGGGCGATCGTCGGCTGCGGCTGGACTGCAATGGTCGGCGGAGCCGGCGCTGCTGCGGAATTCAACACGAGCTGGATGGCGTTCACTGGCGCGCCACGGTCGAAACCGGTGGTCAGCGTGGTCCAGTTCAGCGCGATGGTGCCGTCCGTGGCAGCCTCGACATTGTCGAAGCGCACATAGGTGGCCAGGCTGCGCTTGGTGGGGTCCTTGCTGATGCCGCGATAGAAACCGGGGGCGGCGTTGTATTCGTCGGCATTGATCACCCGGACGTTGTAGGTCTCCGTGGCCTTGCCCACGATCGAGTAGTCCGCGTCCTGGAACTGGAGCGGAATGCCGACCAGGTAGGCGATGACCGTGTGACGGCCGGCGGGCACATTGCCAAAGGTCAACACGCCAGGGGTGCCGGGGTTTTGATGGTTGAGACCGTTCAACATGCGGCCGGTGGCGGTGGCGTCCCCGGTGCCGGAGCCCCACGTACCAGAGCTGCTGAAGTTGAAGGTGACCGTCGTGTCCTGGTTGCTGCTGTCCACCAGCGGGAGGGGCGGATCGACGTTGAAGTCCGGCAGGTCGCCGCTGGCCACGCTCGCAGTATTGTTCCAGTACGCCTGGGGAACGATGCCGGCGATGTCATTGGAACGGACGAGCGTCGGTGCGCCATTCGCGCCGCCGCCCTGGAAGCTGATGCCGATGCTTCGGGTCGTGGAGGGCGTGAAGATCGAAGCCGTGACCGGGGAACTCACTTCGCAACCCTTGATCTGGACGGTGTAGACGTCACTCACGTTGGCGGCGGTGACGGGACCGGTGGTGTAGGCCGTCGCGTTGGCGCCGGGGATGGGTTCGCCATTCTTCATCCATTGCAGCGGCCACGGACCGTTGACGGTGGTGAAGAAGGTCGCGGTCGCGCCATTCAGGACCGGCGTGTTTTCGGGTTGGACGAGGAATCGGGCCTTTTCGCAATCCACGCCCTGGCTGACGGCGAGCAATTCGACTTCGGCCGCCTGAAAACAGCAGCCGTTGATGGTCTGCGTTTCCACCACGGTGAAACGGTAGTGTTTGTAGGACTTCGAGTTCGGGAAGCTGAACTCCTGGGTTTGGAACCGGGACGGAAACGCCGGGATATTGTCCAAACGCACAATCTGTTCCCAGACGCCCTCGGCCCAACCGGTCACGGCGTCGTCATTGGAACCTTCGAGAGTCACGATCTTCGCGTCGCGTTCGGGGGCGTCATTGGCCGATTGGATGGTCAGGCCGATGACGGTGGTGGCGCCGATCGAGGGCGTCACGATGAACCCGGACGGCTTACCGTCGGTGCGTGTGTCGAAGTTCAGGTACTTGGTCGGCTTGCCGTCGATGATGTTCGCCACGCCTTCGGAGCCGGGGCTGTTGGAGGAGGACGCGATCACGGCGTCGCCCGGCTGAGTCACGTCCTGGGGAGCTCCGGTGCCGAGCAGTTCGACTTCGGCAGCCTGGAAGCAGCAGCCATTCAAGGTCTGGGTCTCCACCACGGTGAACCGGTAGTGACGGTAGGATTTGAAGTTGTCGAAGAGGAAGGTCTGGGTCTGGAACCGGGCGGCGAACGCCGGGATGTTGTCCAGACGGACGACCTGCTCCCAGGTGCCTTCGGCCCAACCGGTCACGGATTCATCATTCGAACCTTCGATCGTGACGATCTTGGTGTCGCGTTCCGGAGCGTCATTGGCCGACTGGATCGTCACGCCGGTAATCAGCGTGCGGCCCAGCGACGGACTGACAATGAAGCCGGACGGTTTGCCATCCGTGCGGGTGTCGAAGTTCAGATACTTCGTCGGCTTGCCATCAATGATGTTCGCCACGCCCTCGGAACCCGGGCTGTTGGAGGAAGAGGCGAGGATGGGGTCGCCGGGTTGGGTGACGTCCTGGGGCAGGAGCGTGCCGAGCAGGGCGACTTCCGCGATCTGGAAGCAGCAACCATTGACGGTCTGGGTCTCCAGCACGGTCACCCGGTAATGCTTGTAAGCCTTGAAGTTACTGAAGCTCAAGGTCTTGGTCTCGAACCGAGCCGTCCAGGGAGCAATGTTGTCGAAACGGATAATCTGTTCCCAGGTGCCTTCGGCCCAACCGGTGACCGCGTCGTCGTTCGATCCTTCGATGGTCAGAATCTTGGGGTCGCGCTCGGGGCCGTCGTTGGCCGACTGCATCGAGATTCCGGTGATCCGGGTGACACCCACGGACGGCGTCACGATGAATCCGGAGGGCTTGCCGTCGGTTCTCGTGTCGAAATTCAGGTACTTGGTCGGCTTGCCGTCGATGGCGTTGGCCACGCCTTCGGATCCGGGGCTGTTGGACGACGAGGCGATGATGGGATCGCCGGGTTGAACGACGCTGGATTGTGCTCGGCTCGTTCCCGCGAACGCCGTCAAAGCGGCGAGAACGAGCGCCGCCGGCAAGAACCGGTGACGGGTTGGGTTGGGTTGGCTCATGATCCCTGGTGGCTTGGGTTGTTGTACTGCATCGGGTGAGAAGCAGTCTTCTCAAAGACTGGCAGCTTGGATGTCAATGGCCTGCTGTTTTCCGGAAAGGATATCAGTGGGCCGAATGACGCAGGGCGAAGCTCGCATGGCCAAGCCCCTGCTGATGAAGCGCAGCTCATGAAGGTCGTCTCCACCCCAGGTTCCCGACCCTCCATCCCACTTTGTGGCATCGCGGCACCCCGGAGCAGGATGTTACCAACCTTTCGCCAATCGGTTCTGAAGAACGCAAAGAGCACCGGGATCAGGAGACCATCGGCACCCGGCAAGCCGACGGTTAAGGGGCACGACAGACTGCCGATAGGACCCCTGAACCTGGCCCGAAGGCACGGTAGCCGGCGCCGGAGGCGTGTGAAGGATTTGCCGGTCAGATCCGCGATGAGCCGTGTGCAGCGACACGTACTTTGTTCTCCCGAGACATTGGGCGCCCCGACAAGAAGGCACCCCGGATTGCCGGCCTGTCACTTCATACAAATTCCATGAGTAGCCGCTTCTTAGCGAAGGGTCGGATGTCGGCCAAGTTCATCGTTCCCAGCGTCCTGCTCACGGTGGTGGCCGGCTTGCTGGGGATGCAGGGGTTGACGGGCATTCGCAAGACCAACGAGGGATTGAAAACCGTTTATCAGGATCGGGTCATCCCGTTGCAGCAGCTGAAAACCATCTCCGACGACTACGCCGTGTTCGTCATCGATGCGGTCAACAAGGCGAATGCGGGGCTTTTCACCGCGGAAGAGGCCCTTCGCGGGGTCCGGATGGCCCACCAGCGGATTCGAGAGACCTGGACGGCATATCTTTCCACCCGCCTGACAACGGAAGAGAGCCGACTGGTCGACGAGTTGAAGGGGATGTTTGTCGCCGCCGACGGTGCGGTGTCGGAATTGGAGAGGTTCCTGGCGGCGCACCAGGGAAGTCTTGAGGGACAGTTGTCGGCGTTTGATGGACCGCTTTACCGGGTGATCGACCCGGTGACCGGAAAAATCACCGAGCTGGTGGATCTGCAACTCCGCGTGGCCGGCGATGAGTACGTGGCGGCGCAGGCGCGATACCAGGGATTGCGCCGGCTGTTTCTGTTCCTGCTCGGGGGCGGGTTGGTCTGCGGATTTGGGGCAACACTGCTCGTGACCGGGTCGACCGTTCGCATGATGACCCTCATTCAAGGGGTCAGCCGCCACCTGTCGTCGGCTTCCGACCAGACCGCCGAAGCGGCGTCGCAAATCGCCTCGACGAGCCAAATGCTCGCCGAGGGAGCCAGCCAGCAAGCCGCCTCGCTCGAGGAAACCAGCTCGTCCCTGGAGCAGATGTCCTCGATGACGCGACGCAATGCGGAAAGCGCTCGGAAGGCGAGTGAACTCGCCCAGCGGGCGAACGCCGCCGCCGAACTTGGCGTCAACCACATGCGCGGCATGTCGTCGGCTATCGAAGCCATCCGTGTCTCCAGCGACGAAATCGCCAAAATCATCCAGTCGATCGATGAGATCGCGTTCCAGACCAATATCCTGGCGTTGAACGCGGCGGTGGAAGCGGCCCGAGCCGGCGAGGCGGGCATGGGATTTGCCGTGGTCGCAGACGAAGTCCGGCGCCTCGCTCAGCGCAGCGCCATTGCCGCCAAGGAGACCGCTTCCAAGATCCAGGGCGCGTTGACCGCAACGGCACAGGGGGTCGAAACCAGCGGCCGGGTGGTGGTGGCCTTGAATGACGTCGCCGAACAGGTCAGGCAGGTCCGCACCCTCATCGCCGAGGTCGCCGGAGGTTCCGGCGAGCAAACGATCGGCATCTCGCAGGTCAGCGCCGCGGTGAACCAGATCGACAAGGTCACCCAGAGCAACGCCGCCATCGCCGAGGAAAGCGCCGCGGCAGCCGAAGAACTTCAATCGCAGGGCGAGACCATGGCTGGTTCGGTCAAGGACCTTCTGCATCTGGTGGGTGCCCGTCATGAGGGCGTCCGCACGGGACGCGGCCGGGAAAAGACCGGACCGGCGCTGACGTCGCCGCGAACCCGCGGAGCTTGCCTCGGCCGTTACCCACGCTAGCTTGCTCGGCCCAAGCTATGGAGAAGGTCGTCATCATCGGAACCGGCTGCGCCGGGCTCACTGCCGCGGTCTACACCGCGCGCGCCAACCTCGCCCCCCTCGTCCTCGCCGGCCCCATGCCGGGTGGCCTGCTCACCACCACCAGCATCGTCGAAAATTACCCCGGCTTCCCCGAGGGCATCGACGGTTATGAGCTGATGACCCGCATGCAGAAGCAGGCCGAACGCTTCGGCGCCAGGGTCAAGTACGGCACCGTCGAAGCCGCCGATCTCTCCGGCACGCCGCTCGTTCTCACCGTCGATGGCGAGAAGGTGGAAACCCAGACCCTCATCATCGCCAGCGGTGCCGGCCACCGGCATCTCGGCCTCGAAAGCGAGCACAAGCTCGAAACCCGCGGCGTCACCTACTGCGCCACCTGCGACGGCGCCCTGCCCATGTTCCGCAACCAACCGCTGGTCGTGGTCGGTGGCGGCGACTCCGCCTGCGAGGAGGCCACCTACCTCACCCGCTTCGGCTCCATCGTTTATCTCATCCACCGCCGCGACACCCTGCGCGCCTCCAAAATCATGGCCGATCGCGTGCTCGCCAATCCCAAGATCAAACCCATCTGGGACTCGGTGGTCACGGACATCCATGACGTGGCCCAGAACAAGGTCACCGGCGTGCGCGTCAAGAACCTGAAGACCAACGCCGAATCCGAAATCGCCTGCGTCGGCCTGTTCATTGCCATCGGCCATGTTCCCAACACCCAGGTGTTCAAGGGACAGGTCGACATGGACGACAACGGGTATGTCCGCACCCGTCGCGGCACCGAAACCAACATCCCCGGGGTGTTCGTCGCCGGCGATTGTCATGATTCGGTCTATCGCCAGGCCATCACCGCCGCCGGGGAAGGCTGCGCAGCAGCCATCGACTGCGAACGTCACCTCGCCGCTCTGAACGCGTGAACTCGCACATCGAGGCAACCGACCTCGCCAAGCGCCTTGCCTCCCCTACCCCGCCCCGGTTGCTCGACGTCCGGGAACCTGACGAACACGCGTTTGCCGCGATCCCGGGTTCCCGCCTCATCCCGCTCGGCCAGCTCGCGGAACGCTCCGATGAGCTCGCCGGCTGGCAGAACGAGGACATCGTCGTCTACTGTCACCACGGCGTCCGCAGCCAGCACGGCATCGCCATTCTTCGGCAGGCCGGGTTCCAACGACTGATCAACCTCCGCGGCGGCATCGACCGCTGGTCCCTCGACGTCGATCCCTCCACGCCCCGGTATTGATTCTGAATCCCAGGCGGCATCCGCCGCCTGTTCCTTTCTGCTCCGCCACCCAAGCCGCCACTGCGATCCGCCTCATCATGCCGCCACGCCGCTCCCGCATCCGACGCGACACCCAGGAAACCCGCATCACCCTCGACCTCGATATCGATGGACGCGGCCGGTCCACGATCCGGACGGGTGTTCCGTTCTTTGACCACATGCTGACGCTCTTCGCCAAGCATGCGGTCGTCGATCTCAAGCTCCGTTGCCGTGGGGATCTGGAGGTCGATGCGCACCACACGGTCGAGGACTGCGGCATCGCCCTGGGTCAGGCATTCCTGCAAGCCCTGGGCGAAAAGCGGGGCATCCGGCGGTATGGAGCCGGGTTCGATCCCCGGAACCCGTTCACCGGGGAGGCGTTTGTGCCCATGGACGAGACGCTGGCCCGGGCGGTGATTGATTTCTGTGGTCGCCCTGCGCTGGCGTGGCGGGGCATGAAGGATCTTTCCCAGAAACGCATCACCCCCGCGGACAAGAACCAGGACATGTCATCGTCCTTTCGCTTCGGACTGGCCCGGGAATTTTTCCAGGGTTTCAGCAACGAAGCGCGGTGCGCGCTTCATTTGGAACTCCTTTATGGTGAAGAACCTCACCATGTGGTGGAGGCGTTGTTCAAGGCCTTCGCCCGGGCGGTGGATTTCGCCTGTCAGGCGGATCCGCGCATCGCCGGCCAGATTCCCAGCACCAAAGGAAAACTTTGATGCCGGCTGAATAGGGGCGCACCCTCTGCCGTCCACTCTGATGCCGGCTTCCACCGACATGGCCAGCCTGACCGATGATGAACTGGTGCAGGCGTGCAAGCGCGGCGACATGGCGGCGTTTGAGGAACTCGTCGCCCGGCATCGCGACAAGATGTTCGCCCGGGCCTTTCGGATCGTTCATCAGGAGGAAGAGGCCATGGACCTGTCCCAGGAAGCATGGATCAAGGGTTGGCAACGGATCGGGCAGTTCGAAGGCGAATCCAGTTTCGCGACGTGGATGACACGCATCACCATCAATCTCTGCCTCGACCATCTCCGCCGTCACCAGCGGTACCGGGTCGAACCCCTGCCCGATGCGTCCGATGAGGGGACTGGAATCGACCGATTCCTGCCGCCAGTCTGGACCAACCCCACCGAACGCCTCGAGCGCTCCGAACTTCGCACCCGCATCGACGCCGCGCTCGCCAAGCTTTCCGACGCCCACCGAACCGTCCTCGTCCTCCATGAATTCGAGGACATGGGCTACAAGGAAATCGCCGAGCGCGTCGGCATCTCCATTGGCACCGTCATGTCCCGACTGTTTTACGCCCGCCGGCGCATGGCCACGCTGCTTGCCGGCATCCAAGACGAGGAAAAACCATCATGAACCGCGAACTTCAGGAGAAAATCCAGGCCTGGGTCGATGGGGAGTTGGACGCGTCGGAAGCCCGGCGCATCGCCGACCTCACCCAGTCCGACCCGGCAGCCCTGGCCCTCGCCAACAACCTGCGCGGATTCCGGGAAGTCGTTCGTCAGCACCCCCCCGAACGCGCCATCGACGCGTCCCGCGATTTTTACTGGTCCCGCATCCGCCAGGGCATCGAACGGGCCGAAACGACCCACGCCGCGCGGTCCACCCCCAAAACGTCCCCCGTCCCGGCCCGCTGGCTGGCCTGGCTTATCCCCTCCTCCGTCGTGGCCCTCGCCGCCGTGTTCGTCCTTCGACCCGACTCCACCCCCGTCCCCGCCCGCGAAGCCCAGGCTCCGGTTCTGGTCGAACACGTCGTTGAAAGTCCCTTGGAGGAAGTGAGCACACTCACTTTTTACTCCTCCAACGACGCAATGACCGTTGTCTGGGTGGGGCCAGCCGATATTCTCTGAACCGCCACCATGACCACGCGACAGCTCGCCCTCGCGCTCCTCACCAGCATCGGCTTCCATGCTTTCCTGCTCGGAAACAGCACCTTCGCCGCCGACGCCGGGGCTTTGCACCTGCAGGCCCAACTGATCTGGGGCACCGACTCAGACCAACCCACGGACAAGTCTCTCAAGCGCATCCCACCGGACCTCGACAAGCGACTTCGCCGTATCTTCAAGTGGCATAACTACTTCGAAGTCACCCAAACCAACTTCGTCGTCTCCGCCACCAAACCCTCCCAGGTGGACATGAGCCGGGAATGCCGCATCGAAGTCGCCCAGCAACCGGGTGGCGATGTCGAAATCCAGCTGTTCGGCAAAGGCAAACTCGTCGTCAAAAAGCGCCAGCGCATTCTGCCCGGTGAGACCGTGGTCATCGCCGGTGATGACAAGGACTACAACGCCTGGTTCGTCGTGCTGAATCCCCTGAAACCGCGCTGAGCCTGGCCCTTCCCGGTTCCGCTGAACCGTTCATGCCCACTTTGTTCCGAATCCGTGGTGGCGACCTCGCCGAGTACGGACCCGCCACAACGGACCAGATTCTCGAATGGATTCGGGCCGGAAAAGCGGATCACCTCACGCCGATCCGTGCCGAAGACTCGGCCACCTGGACGCGGCTCGAATGGATTCCCGACTTCGCCGCGCTCCTCCCCCCACCTCATCCCCAGGGACGCCTGCTTCCCGGCAACCCGGCCAGAGCACCCCTCCCCACCATCGAAGAACTCCGTGCCCGGCCGATCCAGTTCCACGTCCTCGATGCGTTCGCCGACGGCTTCAAGCTGGTGCTGCGTCGGCCTGTTCTGCTGGCGGGCTCGTTCCTGCTGGCCGGCCTGATCGCCCTGGCCCTGATCGCCCTCAGCTTCATCCCCTACGCCGTCATCGCCACCCTGCCCACGGCCCTCATCGTCGCCGGACCGCTTTGGGGAGGACTCGGTCTTCTCGCCCTGCGCGCCTGGCGGGGTGAGGCGGTTCGGATCCGGGAGGTGTTCAACGGCTTCCGCCTACCGTTGGGCGCCCACCTCCGGACGGCGGGCGGCTTCGTGGTGTCGACAGTGCTGGCCTTGCTGCCCGGTATCGGACTGATCGCCACCGGAATCGATGCCGGTTCCCAAGCCCAAAATCTGACGTTCACTTCCGCAGTCCTGATCCTTGCGGGGGCCTTGCTGACCCTGGGACTGGGGCTGGTTCCGCTCGCGCTCTGGGGGTTTGCGCCCACGCTCATGCTCGAACGCGGCCTTCGACCCCGGGAGGCGTTTCGCCTGAGCCGGCGCATCACCTCGCTGCGCCCGTTCCGCAGCCTGCTGTTCGCCACGGGCTGCGCGATCCTGCTCGGGGTGGGTCTGCTTTTGGGCGGGGTCGGTCTGCTGTTCACCGTGCCCTGGGTGCTCGGCGCCCGCGCCCGTGCGCACGACGAATTTTTTGGGCCCCGCCATGCGCCTTCCGCATAAGCGTCGGGATCGTCTTCAGGTAGCGATCGTCATCAACCAACTGGCCACTCCGGGCCTTGGCTCGTGGATCGCAGGGCACCGCATCGCCGGGGCCGGCCAACTGGCTCTCAGCGTCTCGGGCTTCCTGTATTTCCTGGTTCGTTGTGTGGAATTGGTGGGCACCTCCATCCGCACCGCCCTGGACGGCGGCATCTCCCCGGGCTTCCCCATGGAAGCCTGGAACCGTGCCCTGCTGCTGATCGGGATCTCCTGGCTCTTGGCCGGCATCACCAGCCTTCAATTGTTCCGGTAACTCCGAAACTCCCCCGCCCCGCCCCCGACCCTCTCGACGCCACCCACTCTCCGGTAGCCACACCCCGCGTCCCGGCTCACTTCGCCAACTGATCGAAACGGGCGGCGAGGGAGAAGTCCTTTTCGGTCAACCCGCCCGCATCATGGGTGGTCAGCACCAACCCCACCTGGTTCCACCGGATGTCGATGTCGGGATGATGACACGCCTTCTCCGCAGCCTTGGCCACCGCGTTCACAAAACGAATCGCGGCAGGGAAATCGGCGAAGGCGTAGGTGCGACCGATGCTGGCTTTCCGACGTTTCCAGTCGGGCACGGTGCCCAGCGCAGTTCGGATGGCCGCGGCGTCGAATTTCTTCACGAGGGGATTGGAGCAGCAAGGCTGCATCCTGCAAGCATCCGTCCCCGTCCGTCGTGCGATCCGCCTTCGCCAGCTATCGGAAAAGATCCAATTGCTGGTTCGGATCCAACCCGCGGAGTTTCTCGCGTTCGGCCCGTTGCCGGGGACCCTTGGGCTTGGATTTCACAGCCTCGGGCTCCGTCGGAATGCCGCCCGCTTCCGGGGAAACCTCGGCATCCGCCTGGCCACCTTCCAAACGCTGAAGATCCAGTTCCGCCTCTTCCAAAACGCGCAGGATGTACTTCGCCCGATCAATGACCGGCCGGGGCACCCCCGCGAGACGGGCGACCTGGATGCCATAACTCTTGTCCGAGCCTCCGGCCACGATCTTGCGCAGGAACACGATCTGGTCGTTCCACTCCCGCACCGCCACGTTGAAGTTCCGAACCCGGGGCAAACGCGCCGCGAGTTCGGTCAGTTCATGGTAATGCGTCGCAAACAAGGTTCGCGCGCCGATCGCGTTGTGCAGATGTTCCACGATGGACCAGGCGAGACTCAGACCATCGAAGGTGCTCGTGCCCCGCCCGATCTCGTCCAGGATCACCAGGCTTCGCCGGGTCGCGTGGTTCAAAATGTTGGCGGTCTCGCTCATTTCCACCATGAACGTCGACTGCCCCCGCGCCAGGTTGTCGCTCGCCCCGATCCGGGTGAACAACCGATCCACCATCCCGATCCGCGCCCGCTTCGCCGGCAGGTAGGAACCGGTGTGGGCCAGCAGGGCCAGCAGCGCCACCTGCCGGATGTAGGTGCTTTTCCCGGCCATGTTCGGCCCGGTGATCAGCGCGATCTGCGCGCCCGCCACATCGAGATCCGTGTCGTTCGGCACGAACGCATCCATGCCCGGCGTGCCATCCAATACCGGATGCCGCCCTTCCTCAATGAGCAGCGGACCTTCATCGGCGAGTTCCGGCCGAATATAGCCCCCCTGCCTCGCGCCCTCGGCGAAGGACCCCAACACATCCAGCTGCGCGATCGACGCCGCGGTCGCCTGGATCGACTTCAACCGATGCAACACCTTCTCCCGCACTTCCTGGAACAGGGCGTACTCCAGTTTTGCCGACCGCTCCTCCGCTCCCAGGATCCGACCTTCCATCTCCTTCAATGCCGGGGTGATGAAGCGCTCACCACCCGCCACCGTCTGCTTCCGCACATACTCCGGCGGAACCCGGTCCAGGTTCGATTTGGTGATTTCGATGTAGTACCCGAAGACGGAGTTGAACCGGATTTTCAGCGACGGAATACCGGTCCGTTCGATCTCTTCTTGTTGCAGCTTCGCGATCCAATCCTGCCCGTCCCGCCGCGCCGACCGCAGCGCGTCCAGTTCCTCAGAGTAGCCTTCGCGGATCACCCCGCCTTCCTTCACCAGGGCCGGAGGCTCATCCACGATGGCCCGCGCGATGCCGTCCACGAGTTCCGGCTCCGGCGACAGCATTCCCACCAGTTCCCGATAAAGCGAAGACCCAGCCTCGGCGTCCACCGCTCCGACACCGATACCCGCCGCTCCGTCGATCAAAAGTACGCGTTCGGCCAATACCGGCACCTGCTGCAATCCCAGCCGCAGCGCCACCAGATCACGCCCGCTCCCGGAACCCGCACTCAGCCGCCCCAGCGTCCGTTCCAGATCCCGCACTTCGCGCAAGGAGGCGCGAATCGCCTCCAGTTCGGCCGGACACGCTAGCGCATCCGCGACCGCTTCCTGCCGCCGTTCGATCGCCGCCCGCTCCGTCAGCGGCTGACTCAGCCAATCACGCAACAACCGCGCACCCATCGGCGTCACCGTCCGTTGCCAGGCCGTCAGCAAGGAACGCGCTCCCGGGGTGTCGCGATGAAGCGGTTCCAGCACCTCCAGATTGCGAAGCGACGCCGCATCCACATGCAGAAATCGCCGTGTCTCATAGAACGCCAGGGCGGTGATGTGCGCCAAGTCACGTCGAAGATGCTCTTTCAAGTAGTGAATCACACCACCTGCCGCACCCGTCCCTACTCGGCGACCCGCCATGCCAAAACCATCCAGGGTCGCTACTGCGAAATGCTCCAACAACGCCGGCTCGGCCGCGGAAGCTTCGAACGCCCAGTCGTCGTGCCCATGCACGGCCTGGATCAGACCCTGCAATCGCTCGGACAGCGTCGCGTCGCCCTGGGGAAAGATCAGTTCGGCAGGCCGGACGCGATCCAGCTCAGCCATCATCGCAGCTTCGCCGTCCATTTCCGTCACGCGAAACGCGCCGGTGGTGAGGTCCACGAGTGCCAGGCCGAAGCGCCGTCCTTCGCGATGGACCGCCGCGAGAAAGTTGTTCTGCTCGGCGGCGAGCATGCGTTCATCGAAATGAGTGCCGGGGCTGAGAATCTGGGTCACTTCGCGATTCACCAGCTTGCCCGGCCTCGCCTCCTCGGTCTGGTCGCAGATGGCGACCTTGTGGCCGGCTTTCAGCAGGCGCGCGATGTAACCCTGCGCCGCATGGTACGGCAGTCCGCACATGGGGACCTCCTGCCTCCGCGTCAGCACGAGATTCAGAATCGCAGCCCCGCGCTGGGCATCGTCGAAAAACAATTCGTAGAAATCGCCGAGCCGGAACAACAGGAGAGCATCCTTGGGAAGGCTGTCCTTGATGCGCCGGTACTGCGCCATCATCGGTGATAACTGCACGGGTTCCGCCACGAGTCGGGGACGTTAATCGCATCAAAATGCAGCGCGAACGAAAAAATGTCGTGAAATCACCACGGCCTACAGGCTAAACCATCGTCAGAGCCCGAACCCAAGCACGACACCGTCCTGATGACATGCGTGCGCGTTCGAACACTGACGCAAAGGTTGCGTCAGCAGGACGTGCCCCGGGGCTTATCGAAGTAATCATCATCTGGATGGCCCGGGCCCTAGGCCCTAACCGAGATTGGAGGTGAAATTCATGCCAGCGAAAAAGAAGGCCGCTAAAAAGGCCGCTAAGAAGGTAGCCACCAAGAAGAAGTAGCCTCCAGTCGGCATTTTAACGAGGCTGGCCTCCGCTCACGCGGGGCCAGCCTCTTCTTGTTTCTGCCACTTCACCCCGCCGTCTTCGACTTCCCCCGTTCACGGTTTGGAACTGGCGGTTCCGCCCTTCCATTCCTATCCTCCACCCCATGTCTGAGTTTGCTGCCTATGTGAATCACGGCGCCGCCAAAGTCACCCCCGCCATGGTGGTGCGCGTCGCCCGTCAGTTGCCTTCCTGGAAACTCGAATTCACCCAGATCGCCGCCCCCAAGTTCCCCCACCTCGTCGACCAACTCGAGTTCCTCGCCGATGCCGTCGAGGATTTCGCCGAAGGCGCCTACCGCGATTTGCCGCTCTACGCCGCGGCCCAGGCCGTCTTCGCTCTCACCTACGCCCACAAAAAGGTCGATATCATCCCCGACCTCATCCCCAACACCGGCCGGGCCGACGATTCCAGCGTGGTCCGCGCCGTGCTCATCCAGAACGAACGCGCCTTCTCCGCATACGCCGAGTGGAGCGGGCTCGACTGGCGCAAGATCACCATCGAACCGTGATGCCGCGTCGGCTCGGCCTGACCCGTCTTGTTCTGGTTCTCGGCATCGCGCTGTTCAGCGGAGCCGTCACCACCTCCCGCACCCAGGCCGATTCCCTCCCGGATGCCCTCCGGGAGTACCTGCATCAACCGGCCTTCCAGCACGCCACCTGGGGCGTCGCCATCCACGACGTCGCCTCCGGCACGCTGCTCTTCGAAACCAATCAGCATCGCCTGCTCAAACCCGCGTCCAACGCCAAGCTCTTCACCGGCGCCCTCGCCCTCCACGCGCTCGGCCCTCACACCCGACTCGCCACCGAACTCATCCCCGCCGGCACCGTCTCCACCCGCGGCGTGCTCCATGGCGACCTCCTCGTCCACGGTGGTGGCGATTGTTCCTTCGCTGCCCGTTTTCTCACCGAAACCAACCCGCCCCGATCCACCCTCGCACCCATCATCGACACCCTGAAGCAGGCCGGGCTTCGACAGGTGAACGGTGATCTGATCGCGGATGATGCCCTGTTCTCAGGGGTCCCTTTTGGCAACGGCTGGACCTGGGATGACCTTCAGTACAGTTACGGAGCCGAAGTCTCCGCCTTGTCGCTCGACGACAACGTCCTCGAACTGGCCTTCTCCCCCGGCACCCGTTCCGGCGATCCCATCACCCTCCTGTCCGGCCCAGGCGCATCGTATTTCGAGTTCAACACCCGCAACGCCGTCACCACCGAACCCGGCACACCTCGCGCTTTTAGCGTCCGACGCGATCCCGGCAGCCGCGTGATCGACGCCACCGGCACACTCCCGGTCGGCTCCGATCCCTGGAAAGGCAGCGTCACCATCCCGCAACCCGCCCTGTATTTCGTTCATCGCCTGCGCGAGGAACTGATCGCCGCGGGAATTAAAGTCCGTGGCACCGCGCGGCACGATCCGGGCGCCCGCCAACGACATCCCGCCACCGCGTCCAGGCCGGCCGCCCTTTCAGTCCTTTCGCCTCCCGTATCCTCGCTGGTCACCGCGATGATGAAGCCGTCCCAGAATCTCTACGCCCAATTGCTCTTGCTCCAGGTCGGCAGCCGGAGCCTCCAGGGCAAGCAGATCTCCACGGAGGAAGCGGGTATTGACGCCCTCCAGACGTTTGTGGAACAGGCCGGTATTCCCCGGGACGAAGTCCGACTCGACGACGGTTCCGGGTTGTCCCGCAGCAGCCTGGTGACCCCCGCCGCTCTGGTGGCGCTGCTGCGCCACATGGACGCGCACCCGCACCGCGAAGCTTTTTTGGACTCGCTGCCCCTTGCCGGCCGCGACGGTTCGCTCCGCCAACGCTTTCGCGGAACGTCCCTCGAGGGGAACCTGCGCGCCAAGACGGGTAGCCTCCGCTACGTCCACACGCTTTCGGGCTTCCTCACCAACACCAGCGGACAGCGCCTGGTTTTCGCCGCCATGCTCAATGCCTACGCGCCTCCAGCGTCCGAGCCACCGGCTCCCTCCGGCCGGGACGCGTTGGAGGGTCTGGTGCTCCGGCTTGCGGAAGTGCCCCTTCCAGCGTCACCTTAGGCACGCTTGGCGAAACCATCCCATCCGACGCGCCCCAGTCGGCCCATGCCCCGTCGACGCGTCACCCGGACGACGATCCCGCGAAAGACGATCTACCGTCTGTCGGTGTACTTTCGCTGCCTCCAACGCCTCAAAAACAACGGCATCGACACCGTCTCCAGCGAGGCGCTCGCCCGTGCTGCGGGTGTGAAACCCACCCAACTGCGGAAGGATCTCGCCCATTTCGGCCAGTTCGGCACGCGAGGACTCGGCTACGACGTCTCCCAACTGGCCCGGATGATCTCGGATGTCCTGGGCAATCAGACCCTCCAGCCTGTGGTGCTGATCGGCGCCGGAAATCTGGGTTCCGCCCTCCTCTCCTACGGCGGCTTCGCCCAGGAGGGTTTCGAAATCGTGGCCGCGTTCGATGCCGAACCCGCCCGTCACCGGGCCCGCGGTCCCGTCGAGGTGCTTCCCATGGACAGCCTCGAACGCGAGATCCGGGAGCGGGCCGTGCGCATGGCCATCCTCTGCGTCCCGGCCGCCGTCGCCCAGGAGATCGCCAACCGCCTCTTCGCCGCGGGAATCGGCGGAATTTTGAACTTTGCGCCCATCGTCATCCACGCCCCGGAGGACGTGATGGTGAACAACGTCAACCTCGCCATCGAACTCGAGAATCTCAGCTATTTCATCCAGGGCTAGCCCGGATGTTTCCTACCCCTTCTGCTGCGACTTGCTGCGAGCCCGACTGGCGTTGTTGGCCTCGCTTTCCTCACCGGGCAGTATGTTCTCATACAGCCCGGGTCGGAGCAGCTTCGGCCGCCTAGCCAGTCGGGCTCTCGCCGCGTCTCGCGACAAAGGTGTATAAAACATCCGGGCTAGTTCTTCAGAAAAAGCGCTTTGCACAAGCCCCCCGGCCGTTCACCATCGCCGTCCGCTTTCGGTGGAGAGGTGGCTGAGTGGTTTAAGGCGCACGCCTGGAAAGCGTGAGTGGGCTAATACCCCACCGGGGGTTCGAATCCCCCCCTCTCCGCCAATGGGCCGTCGGTGGCCCTCATCCTTCCCCAGCAGTGCCTTCCGGTCGGTCGACTGCCGTTTCCACCGTTGGCACGGACGGTTTCCTTCGGGTCCCTCCTGTCCTCCCTCATTCTTCCATGAACAAATCCATCTGCTGCCCCACATAGACGCGGGGGGTGGGGACCATTGGGAACTTGTAGATGACTTGAAGCACACGGGTGTCCACGCGCTCGGCGCTGGAGCCGGTGAGATTGCGTTTGGGCGTGATGTAAGGCTCGATGCGAACGAATTCCAGAGGGATGGGATTCTGCGTGTCGCCCTTGAGGTAACCCACCGCCTTGCTGCCCGGCTTGACCCGCGGAGCGAGTTGCTCGTCCACGTCGGCCCGAACCTGCACCTCCTCAATCGCCCCCAGCAGAATCGGCGCGCTGCTCGCTCCGGGCATCAGGTATTCCCCGGCGCGCGTGCTGACTTGAAGAACCGTTCCGTCAATCGGAGCGCGCACCGTCAGCCGTTCCACCAGGGCTTCGGTTTGAGCCATCGTGGCGCGGGCGGAATCCACCCGGGCTTGCGCCACGGCAAAGGCGTCCGCCTGCGTGTCACTTTCATCCTGCGAAACCAGCCGACTGGCGCGCAGCGATTGAGCCAGGTCGTGCTGCCGCTTGGCCCGGGTGAGTTCCGCCTCGCGAACGCGCAGATCCGCGCGCTGGGTGGTGAGTTGGGCCTGCAAGTCGCGGTCGTCGAGTTCGAGCAGCGGCGCTCCGGCTTCCACCTTGTCCCACACATTCACGAGGACTCTTTTCACCAGGGCGGACACCGGCACGCCAATGCTCGTGTTGTCCTGGAGTGCCTCGACCAGGCCCGCCGCCGCGATCACACGCGCCGTGGGTTTCTGCACCGGAACGGATGGCGGGGGAGGCATCGGCTCGATCGCCGTCGTCTGACGAACCATGAGAACGACCGCCACGATGCCAAGCAACGCAGCCCACAGCGAAAAGCGTCGAAGGAGGATGAGCATGCAATCAATGGGTGGAATGAGGTGCGTCCGGGACGGAAGCGGTGACGCGCAGAATGCGTCCATCCTCCATTTGAGCCACGCAATCGGCGTAGCTGTAAATGCGAGGATCGTGGGTGACGACAATCACCGCGCGCTGGCTGGCGCGCCCGGTTTCGCGAAGAAGATCCATGACCTGATGACCAGTTGCGGAATCGAGCGCCGACGTCGGTTCATCGCAGACAATCAGTGCCGGCTCATGGACCAGGGCGCGGGCGATGGCGACGCGCTGCTGTTGTCCGCCGGAAAGCCGGTTGGGGCGCTCATTCGCCTTCTCCGGGATGCCAACGCGCGCCAGCCATTCCCTGGCCCGTGGAATCGCCTTCCCCGCAGAGACACCCTGGATGCGCAGCGGAACGGCAATGTTTTCGGCGGCGGTGAGCGTGGGCAGCAGATTGAACTGTTGAAAAATGAACCCGACGTTTCGGGAGCGAAATCGGGTGATGTGAGCCGGCGACATCTGGTGAAGCGCATGACCGAGCGTCGTCACCTCGCCGGCGTCGGCGTCGAGCGTGCCACACAACACCGACAGCAGGGTCGTCTTCCCGCAGCCGGACGGTCCAACGACGAACGTCATTTCCCCCATGCGAGCCGTGAATTCGACCTGCTTCAGAATCGGTGTGACGAGGTCGCCATGGCGGAACGCCTTGTCCACCCGCGACAGGTGCACGGCGGTTTCGGGTGACGGGGTGAAAGGGTTCATGGACGTCAGGCGCGGAAGACAATCGCAGGTTCAATCCGCGTCACCCGCCACACGCTCAGCAGCGCGGTGCCCATGCAGATCAGCGTGATGGCGATAAGCACGATCACCGGGATCTGCCACAGCAACACCAGCGGCGCGCGGCCTTCCGGCAGCATGGCGAAGAAGCCGCTCATGACGCCCACTCCCAAACCAAAACCCACCACCCCGACAATCCCCGCCTGCGTCATGATCATCAGGGCCAGTTTCAGGTTGCTCGCACCCATGGCCTTGAGCGCGCCAAGCTGGCGGGTGTTCTCCAGGACGAACGTGTAAAATGTCTGCCCCGACACCCCGAGCCCGATGATGAATCCAATGCCCACAATCAACCCCACGACGTACGGAATCGGACTGTTGAAGAGCATCCAGCGCGCGCTCATCCGCTTGAACTCCGCTTCCGTCAACGCCCGCAGTCCCGTTTGCCGGGAAATGGCCTGGGCCACCTCGGCCTCAGTCTTGCCCGGCGCCGGCGACGCCAGCACGTGCGTGAGCATCCTGCGCTGGGCGGGCGCGTAGTGCCTGGCCCGATCCCAGGTCGTGAACACGTAGGTCGCCCCGGCCATGCCCTGGGCCACTTTCGCAATGCCCACGATGACCGCGCGCCGGTCGTTCATCTCAAACGCATCGCCCAACTTGAGCTGCACGCCGCGCAACGCACCCATCATCTCCAGAAACCGCGCGTCCACGACGACGCTGTCCGGCTGGCGAAGATCGTGGATGCTCCCTTCCACCAATTTCGTGGGGGCGCCGGCAAGGGTGTCCGCATCGAGACCGACGAGCATCAACGGCTGCGTCGCACCACCGGTGAGCAGCCTCGCTTGCGCGTTGCCGACATACAGCGGCGCCGCCCAGGCCACCCCCTCGACCGAGCGGACACGGTTCACGTCGGTGTCACGCAAGGGCTGGTTGTCGCCTGCCTGTTGCACCAGCGGATCCACCACCCAGATGGGCGCGCGGATGTTCGTCATGGTGGCGTAGGAGAAACCGAGAATGCCAAAGAACAGCGCCAGTCCCTGAGTCATCAGGATCGTCGCGAAGCAAACCCCGCTCACCAGCATCGCGTACTTGGCGCGGTCGCCGAACAGCATCCTGAGGCCGATGTCCGTCATACGCGGGGCGGTTGGGGCGGCATGGGAAACGACGGCCGGCGGTGGGCGGGAACCGCGGGTTCGCTTTGCAGGCCAGCGGAGACAAACCGCACCAGCTCCTTCAGCGCAGCCTCGATCAGAGCCGGGTTGCCGGACATGCGCTGCGGCAGGCCCCCCAACTGCCCTGCAAACATCAGCAGCGCCCCGCCGGAATAAACCAGGCGCAGCATCAGCAACTCGAGCGGCACGTCCGGCAAAGCCTTGGACAGCGCCTTCACAAACGGGTCCAGGCTGGGCGGCATTTCCTTTTCCAGAACGCGCCGCATGAAGGGCGGAGGCATGAAGAGATTGCGCGCCAGCAGCGCCGGAAAGTTCGGGTGGGCCAGCACGGTCAAGAACGGAGGACGCATCAGACAGTCCACAATCGTCTCCACAGGAAGCGGCTCTCCCTTGGCAGCCGTCTCAGCCCGCTGGAGGGATTCCAGTCGGGTGACGTTGACCGGTTGGAAACGTCGCATGAACGCCTCGATGTAAAGTTTCTCCTTCGAACCGTAGTGGTAGGTGGTCGCCCCCAGATTCACCCCCGCTTCCTCCGCCAAGGCCCTCATCCCCACCCCATCGTAGCCGTGCTCGGCGAACAGCTTTTCCGCTGTGTCCAGAAGCCGCTCGGTGGTCGCACGGTCATCCGCAGGTTTCTTCCCTGCCCGCTTCGTTGTCACGCCGCATTCATACGTACGTATGAACTGGTTGTCAAATCGCCTTCCCATGTAACGGTCGTCCGTAGCGGCGGGCGTCCCGCCTGCCGTAGAGGGGGGCGTCTCGCCCCCCGGAATCCCCGGTTCATGGTCCGTGAGCAGGTCGTTATCGAACAGGGGGCTCTCCATGAACCTGCTTTCCGTAGCGGCGGGCGTCCCGCCTGCCGTAGAGGGGGGCGTCCCGCCCCCCGGAATCCCCGGTTCATGGCCCGTGAGCAGGTCATTTTTGAACAGGGGACTCTCCATGAACCGAAACCCTTCCCCGTTCGTCCGATTCGCCCTTGCTCGAATTCCCGCCGCGCGAGCACCCTCGGAAATGTTGATGCTCCGTCGATTCGCCAGGATCGGCCTCCTCCTTGGCAGCGCCTGGATCACCGCCATCGCCTCCCACGCCAAGGACGACAACCCCGAGGCCTGGCTCGCCGAGCACACCACCAAGTACGAATACCGCATCCCCATGCGCGACGGCGTGCGGCTGTTCACCCGGGTGTTCGTGCCGAAGGACGATTCGACCCGCTACCCCATCCTCCTCACCCGCACCCCCTACGGACTGAAGCCTTACGGCACCAGCAACCCGGGCCAACCCTCCGCCTCCCTGCTGACCCTCGCCAAGGACAAGTTCATCCTCGTCACCCAGGACGTCCGCGGACGCAACGCCTCCGAAGGAACGTTCGAGCACATGCGCCCCTTCCGCCCCGGCAAAGGGCCGTCGGACACCGATGAAAGCACCGACGCCTGGGACACCATCGATTGGCTGGTCAAAAACACCCCGTCCAACAACGGCAGCGTCGGCATGTTCGGCATCTCATACCCAGGCTTTTACACGTCGATGGGCATGATCGATTCCCATCCCGCCCTCAAGGCGGCCTCACCGCAGGCACCCATTTCGGATTGGTTCATGGGCGACGATCTCCGCCACAACGGCGCGTTCTTTCTCTCCCAGAATTTCGCTTTCTTCTACTGGTTCGAAAAACCCTCCGACGACCCGCTGCACGACTCCGGCAAACACTTCGTGTTCCGCAACCGGGACGGCTACGACTTCTATCGTCGCATGGGCAGCCTGGGGAACTCCGACAAGCTCTTCCGGGGCGAGGTCCGCGCCTGGACTGAGTTCCTCGATCACCCGAACTACGACGCCTTCTGGCAGGCCCGGAACATCCGCCCGCACCTGAACAATGTCCGTTGTGCCGTGCTGACCGTCGGCGGCTGGTTCGACGGCGAAGACCTTTTCGGCGCCCTGGAGACCTATCGCTCCACCGAAAAGCAAAACCCCGCCATCACCAACCTGCTGGTCATGGGGCCCTGGTACCACGGCCAGTGGTCCCACGACGACGGTGACCACCTGGGCGATGTGCGGTTCCAGGCCAAGACCGGCGAGTACTATCGCGAGAAGATCGAATTGCCC
>CAUJJW010000159.1 GCA_963205105.1 Verrucomicrobiota bacterium
TCCCCGGTTCATGGTCCCAACACTCGATTGGCGAATCGTGGGGGCTTCGCATGGACTGGCTTCCGTCGGTGCGCTTCCCACGGGCCAACGGCCCTCCCCATGAACCTTGCCTCGTCATCGTACTCCTACTCCTAATCGTAATCCCCCCCGCCTCCCCCGGTTCATGGCCCCAATACGTGTCCACAATGTGGAGGGCGCACCCCTCCATGGCCTTGCGTCCGCCGCATCGCCATCGGACCGTCACGTCTGCTTTTCAGAATCACCGGAGCTTCTGATTGTCTCGGCACCCGGGATCTGCTACGCCGTCCTCATCCACTCAGCCCAGGACCGCCCCATGCCCCTGCCACCTCATCGCGGCTCTTCGGCCGCCCACCCGCGTCCGGCCCCTCACCGCGCCGGCTTCACCCTGATCGAACTGCTGGTCGTGATCGCCATCATCGCGATCCTCGCCAGCATGCTCCTCCCAGCCTTGGCCCGGGCGAAGGTCAAAGCTCAGTCCATCAAGTGTGTCGCCAATCAGAAGCAGATCTACCTCGGCTACCACATGTACGCCGATGACAACCGCGAGAATCTCCCCATCCACGGCGACTGGGCCACCGTCGGCGGCCGGGTTCGAACCAACGCCTCGCGTCCGATCGTGCATGACACCGTGGGGGAGACCAACCGCCCGCTGAACACCTACGTTCAGGCGCCGCTCGCCTTCAAATGCCCGTCCGACAAAGGCGACAGTTATTGGGCGGCGGAATCCAAGCCCACCTGCTACGACGCCTGGGGAAATTCCTACCTTCCGATGTGGGCCCGAGACTGGTTCGGCGTGAAACACGTCACCGGCGACGCCAAGGCCAGCTCTGGCTCACCCGAATCCAAGCCCATCTCGACTTCCGAGATCGCCCGTCGTCCCACCACGAAGATCATTCAGGGCGATTGGCCGTGGCATGGCTCCCGCGATTCGGGCGACGGCCGCGTTCACGGCGCCAATGCCAAGAAGAGCATCTGGCACAACAACCGCGGGAAACGCGGATGGAACATGATGTACGGCGACGGCCATGTGGCTCAGTTCAATTTCCCGCCCAACTACGACCCCTCGTGGGCCGATCGCCCGGTGAACATCGACTGGCAGTGGTGGTGAATCGCCTTCTCCCATGAGTCTTTCGCGCCTCCCCCTGCCACGACGCACGTTTTGCACCCGCGCACCCCTGGCCCTCGCGGCAGCCGCCGTGGCCGGCGCGTTCCCCAATGTCCGCGCCGACGCGCCCAGGATTCTCGGGCAGGGCGACTTTCGTTATCGCGTCGTTCCGGATTGGGGAAACCTCGGCCCCGATACCCCGGTCAACAACTGCCACGGGCTCGCCAGAGATCGCGAAGGGCACATCCTGCTCTTCACCGACCAGACCCGGAACAATGTCATCATCTACGACCGACGCGGTCGCCTGGTTCACAAGTGGGGCACCCAGTTCCCCGGCGCCCACGGGCTCTCCCTCGTCACCGAGGGAACCCGCGAGGTCCTCTACCTCACCGATCTCCAGACCCATTCCGTCACCAAAACCACCCTCGACGGCACCGTGCTCCAGACCTGGAATGCACCCGTCGAGACCGGCAAATACCCCAAACCGGACGAATACCGCCCTTCCTGGACCCTCCACCATCCGAACGGCGATTTCTTCGTGCTCGATGGTTACGGGCGGGACTACATCGTCCATTACGCCGCGGACGGTCGGTTCCGGAAGATCTTCGGCGGCCCCGAAGGCGGCATCGTGCATTGGGGGCCCCACGGAGGGATGATCGATCTTCCCAGCGCCTCCCGTCCGGACCCCACGCTCCTCATCGCGATGAGCGATCAACAACACCTGCTGCGCCTCGACACCGACGGCACCAAGCTGGAGCAGGTCGACCTCCCGGGAGGCAATCCCCGCCAGATCCGCCGTCACGGGGCACACTACTTCGTCGCGCATTTGGGCGACGACTGGCCCAAGGACCGCGATTGCCGTGGTTTCGTGTCAGTGCTCGACGCACAACTGCGTGTCGTCGCGAATGTGGCGGGAACACCCCCGGTCTACGACGACCACGGCAGACTTCAGAAAATGCGCCATCAGGAGGATCTGTTCCGTCACCCGCACGACCTGATCGTGGACGACGAACAAAGCCTCTACGTCGCCCAGTTCGCTTCCGGGCAGTCCTACCCCATCAAACTGGAGCGGGTTTAAGCCACCGATTCATCCGGGATCGGACCGATTCAGTTGCCATCGATGGAGTTCACGCCAAGACGCGAAGACGCAAAGAAATGCGATGCATGCGTTGAGTCGGGAGCCCTCCGTCAACCCACACCTTTGGGTTCGCGAGTCTTTCGGTGCATTGGTCTCTTTCTTGGCCGGTCCTTCTTGGCGTCTCTGCGTCTTGGCGTGAGATCCAACTCAATCGGTCCGCTTAGGCCAGGCCGCGAAAACGCGACGGAGCAGGATCGGAGGAATCGACTCAGCTGGCAGGCGGATGGCGACAGGATTTCGGACGGATGGTTTGGTCCAGGACGTTTGCCCCCTTTGCTTTTCTTTCATCGAACTGCCATCCTTTCGGGCAAGTCCCATGCCCCCGACGAACCGTTCCCAGCCAGCGGCCGACGTTGCTTCGCAGGAACCGCGCGTCCGTAGCGGCGGGCGTCCCGCCTGCCGTAGAGGGGGGCGTCTCGCCCCCCGGACTCCCTCTCGGTTCATGGACCTCGTAAAGGTCATTGTTCATCCGTTGGCTTCGCAGGAACCGCGCGTCCGTAACGGCGGGCGTCCCGCCTGCCGTAGAGGGGGGCGTCTCGCCCCCCGGACTCCCTCTCGGTTCATGGACCTCGCAAAGGTCATTGTTGATCCGTTCGCTTCGCAGGAACCGCTCGTCCGTAGCGGCGGGCGTCCCGCCTGCCGTCTTTTCCTGCTCTGGACCGCCGCCCTCATCCTGTTCGGCCTCACCGTCTCGGCTGACGAAAGCATCCGCACCGCCGCCAGCCTTCATTTCGAACGCGACATCCGGCCCATTCTCAAAGCCCACTGCTTCCACTGCCACGGAGAAGGCGAAAAGCCCAAAGGCAATGTCGACCTTCGCCTCCGCCGCTTCCTGCTCGGCGAATCCGATTCCGGAAAAATCATCGTCCCCGGCAAACCCGATCAAAGCGTGCTGCTCGACATGGTCGCTTCCGGCGACATGCCCCAAGGGGAGAAAAAACTAACCCCCGAGCAGGTCGGCCTGATCGAGCGTTGGATCGCCCAAGGAGCTCCCACCCTCCGACCCGAGCCAGCCGAGGTGCCGCGATTCTTCATCACCGAGGAGGAACGCGCATTTTGGTCGTTTCAACCCATCCAGCACCCCACCCCACCCACCGTGCGAAACCAGGACGCGGTCCGTTCGGGCATCGACGCCTTCCTCCTGGCTCGACTCGAACCCGCCGGGCTGGCCTTCGCCCCGCTCGCCAACAAAGCCACGCTCATCCGCCGGCTCACCCTCGATCTCACCGGGCTGCCCCCGACTCCCGAGGAGGTCGAAGTCTTCCAGGGCGACACATCCCCGCTGGCTTACGACCACCTGGTCGATCGCCTTCTCGCTTCTCCCCGGTACGGCGAACGGTGGGCCCGTCATTGGCTCGACGTCGCCGGGTACGCCGATTCCAACGGCGGCTCGGATGCGGACTCCGTCCGTGACTGGGTCTGGCGCTACCGCGACTACGTCATTCGCTCCCTCAACGCCGACAAGCCGTTTGACGTCTTCCTCACCGAACAACTCGCCGGTGACGAACTGGTCTCCCCGCCGTTGGGCCAACTGACCGGCGATGAGCTCGACAAACTCATCGCCACCGGGTTCCTGCGCCTCGCCCCCGATCCCACGGGCGATGGCCCGCCCGATGCGGAACTCGCCCGCAACCAGGTCGTCGCCGACACCCTGCAAATCGTCTCTTCCTCCCTCCTGGGTCTGACGGTCCAATGCGCGCAGTGCCACGATCACCGGTACGATCCCATACCGCAGAGCGATTACTTCCGCCTGCGCGCTGTGTTCGAACCCGCCTTCGACTGGAAACGCTGGAAGAACCCCGGCCAACGCCTCGTTTCGCTGATGCCCGAGGAGGACCGGCGCCTCGCCGAATGCGTGGAGCATGCCGCCCGATCCGTCGACGCCGAGGCCCAGCAGCTCCATGACCAACTCATCGAAAAGTTCGTCCAAAAGCAGTTGGAGTTGGTCCCCGAAAACCTGCGCGAACCGGTCATGACCGCCCGTCGCACGCCAGCCGACAAGCGCACCGACGACCACAAACGGCTGCTTCGCGAGTTCCCGACCTTTCAGGACCACATCATTCTCGGCGAAGTGGACGTTCCCGGCGCCAAGAGCGTTGAGGAAGTCCGCAAGCGCGCCTCCCACATCCGCGCCGCCAAGCCTGCCGACCCCGCTGTTCACTGCCTGACTGAGGAACCCAACAACCCGGTCGACACCTTCCTCTTCCATCGTGGCGACCACCAACAGCCGCGCGAAAAGATTGCTCCCGGCGGCCTCTCCGTGCTCCCCGGCGCGGCTTCCGCCGACATCCCCGTCACCAACGGCACGACCCGCACCACCGGGCGCCGTCTCGCCTTTGCCAGAATGCTGACCAGCGCTTCCGATCCCCACCCGCTCACCGCCCGGGTGCTCGTCAATCGCGTCTGGCATCATTACTTCGAACGCGGCCTTGTTCCCACCTTGGGAGACTTCGGCGCCCTCGGCGAGCGTCCCACCCACCCCGAACTCCTCGACTGGCTGGCCAGCGAATTCGTGGCGTCCGGCTGGAGACTGAAATCCCTCCACCGCCTCATCGTCACCAGCACCGCTTACCGCCAGGACAGCCGCAACCTGGACGCTCAGGCGGTCGATCCCGACAACCGTCTGCTGGGCCGGTTCGGTTTGCGCCGACTCGACGCCGAAGCGCTTCGCGACAGTCTCCTGGCCATCAGCGGTCGACTCGACGCCACCATGTTCGGCGCCCCCGTCCCGGTGGCCTTCAATGGCCGCGGCCAGGTGGTGGTCGGGGCCCAAAACCGCGACGGTAACGGCGACCCCACCGGCGCCGCGTCCCTCGGAGGAGCCGAACATCGTCGAAGCATCTATCTCCAGGTCCGCCGCACCATGCCGCTGGGTGTTCTTGAGCCCTTCGACGCACCCGCCATCAACCCGAATTGCGAGATTCGCCCGGTTTCCACCGTCGCTCCCCAAGCTCTCATGCTACTCAACGACCAGTTCGTGCTCGACCGCGCCACCGACCTGGCCGAGCGCCTTCGCCGGGAAGCCCCGGGCGGCGCCCGTCAGCAGATTGTTCGGCTCTGGCGCTGGTTGTTTGGCGTCGAACCCAACGAATCCGAAATGCAACGCAGCCTGATCTATCTCGCTGAACAGACCGAAACCCTCCGGGCAACCTTCGCCCAACTGGCTGCCAACCGCGATCAGAAGGGCGCCAAGACCACGACCCCACCCGCCGCACCGGCCACCGACCCCACCCTCCAGTCGCTGGCCAGCCTCTGCCAAGCCCTGCTCGGCTCCAATCGCTTCCTTTACGTTGAGTGACGATGCACCACACCCATCCCAAGACTTCGAACCGCACGGCGACTATTCCCCCTCTCCCCCCGGGAGAGGGCCGGGGTGAGGGCCGCACATGGCTTCCCATGAGCCGTGCTTCCGTAGCGGCGGGCGTCTCGCCTGCCGTAGAGGGGGGCGTCTCGCCCCCCGGAATCCCCGGTTCAGGGTCCGTGAGCAGGTCGGTATCGAACAGATGGCTCTCCTCGCTCCTCGGTTCATGATCCCATCCATTGTCCCCTGGCCTGGAAACCATCCCCTCCCATGAACCTCCGCGCCAACCTCCCCGCCGGTCTCTGTTCCCGCCGTCACTTTCTCGGCGCCACCAGTTTTGGCCTCGGTTCCACCGCCCTCGCCTGGATGTTGCAGGAACAGGGATTGCTCGCGGAACCCGCCCGCCCCGAACTCGAGCGACGCCACTACGACCTCTTGCCCAAGGCTGGCCATCATCCCGCCCGAGCCCGGGCCATGATCTCCATCCTCATGATCGGCGGCCCCAGCCAGATGGACCTCTTCGATCCCAAACCGCTGCTCAAAAAGCACGAGGGTGAAAAGTTCCCGGGCGAACTCCGATACGACAACGCCGGACAGGCCAGCGCCCGCATCATGCCCGGCCTTTGGGAATTCAAGAAGCACGGCCAATCCGGCACCGAAATCTCCGAACTCCTTCCCCACCTCGCCAAGGTCGTCGACGACCTCTGTGTCATCCGGTCCATGCAGACCGGAGTGAACAACCACGGCCAATCCCTGTACGCCCTCACCAACGGTCGGATCACCAACGGCGCGCCCGTTCTCGGCAGCTGGCTGGGCTATGGCCTCGGCTGCGAATCCCAGGAACTCCCTGCCTTCGTCACCCTCACCCATCCCAGCGGTGCCCCGCTGCTGGCCGACCACAACTGGTCCGCCGGCTGGCTCCCATCGCTGTACCAAGGCACCGTCATCCGGCCCCGCGAACCCCGCCTGCTGAATCTCGACCCCGCCGAACACCTCCGCGGTACCGCCCAGGAACGCCAGATCGAGTTCCTGCGAGAGATGAATCGCGAACACGCCTCCCGCCACCCCGCCGAACTCGATCTCGACGCCCGGATCGCCAGTTTCGAGCTCGCCGCCAAAATGCAGACCGCCGCCAAGGAAGCCATGCACATCTCCTCGGAGTCCGAGGCCACCCGGCACCTGTACGGGGTCGACAACGAGCTCACCCGCGATTACGCCACCCGCTGTCTGATCGCCCGTCGCCTGGTCGAACGCGGCGTGCGCTTCGTTCAGATCATCAACAACGGACAAAGCTGGGATCACCACAGCGGCATTCTCAAAGCGCTCCCCGACATTTGCGCCAAAAGCGACCAACCCGTGGCCGCCCTCATCCAGGATCTCAAAGCCCGTGGACTGCTCGACAGCACCTTGGTCCATTGGGGCGGCGAAATGGGCCGATTGCCGGTCATGCAAAATGATCTCGGCAAGGACCGTGTCGGCCGCGATCACAACACCTACGGCTTCACCCTGTGGCTCGCCGGCGGCGGCATCCGCGGAGGCATGACCTTCGGCGAAACCGACGAATGGTCCCACAAGGCGGTCAAAGACGTCGTCACTCACCACGATTACCACGCCACCCTCCTCCACCTCTTCGGACTCGATCACAAGAAGCTCATCTACCGCCGCGCCGGCCGAGAGCTTTCCCTCACCGACGGCAAACCCGCCCGTGTCGTCCAGGAGATCCTCGCTTAACCGCCGTGCACTCCATGAACTGGCGAATGGGGAAGAGGGGGCGTTGTAGCGGCGGGCGTCCCGCCTGCCGTAGAGGGGGGCGTCCCGCCCCCCGGATTCCCTCCTCGGTTCAAGGCCCGTCAGCAGGTCGGTTTTGAATAGGGGGCTCTCCATGAACCTTCCTATGCAAGCGATCGCGAGGGTTGAAACAGGCTCCCTCACCCCAACCCTCTCCCGGAGGGAGAGGGAGCCGCAGATCCCGCACGGCGACATGCCGGAACTCCAGCCGTCCGAGCCGTCGCGACCCGTTCCAGCCAACACCCGGCCCAACCCTTCAAAACCCGCGGCGACGATTCTCCTTCTCCCTCCGGGAGAAGGCTGGGATGAGGGCCGCTCGCAATCATCCCCGCGCCTCGGTTCATTTTCCCACGGGTCGGCCCACTCCTGAAAAACGTTCCCCCCATGACCCCCTCCATTCGCGCCTTGGTTTGGCTCGCCGTCCTCGTCCAATTCACATCCTTCGCCGACACGTTCTACGTCTCCAAACTCGGGAATGATTCCGACGGGCGTTCCTGGAACACCGCTTTCCGCACGATTCAACAGGCCCTCAACGCCATTCCCGACTCCCGCGGCAGCCACCGCGTTGTCGTCCGGCCCGACACCTACGTCGAAGCCAATCTTTCACCCGCCCATTCCGGCGCCCCAGGCGCCTACAACACGCTCGTCGGCGATTTCGACGGACGTCTCGGTTCGGGCACCAACGGCTGGTGCATCATCGATTCCGGCGATCCCCAGAAGGGGTTCAAAAGCTGGGACTGGTGGAGCACCATCCGCGCCTCGGACAAGCACTGGCCCGTCGGCAACAACCAGGAGACATTCTCCAGCCTCATCTGGGATCGCTGGCAACTCCGACATCTCTACACCGCGGGCGGCGATGCCGGCCTCTTCTGGGATCTCACCAACAAGAGCGGCGAAGGCTTCACCGTGATTGTTGAGGATTGTGTCGGCACCGGGCGCGCCTTCGGCGGCGGAGTCGTCTACCCCACCGTCCGCAAAGACGAACCGACTGTTTTTCGTCGCTGCTATTTTCTCGCCCTCGACTGGGTCGGCGACACCGCCGCCGTTCTCCTCGGCGGCACGGAAACCACGATGCCGGAGCATCCCCACGCGGTGTTCGAGGACTGCACGTTTGTTCACCCCGACAACGCCGTGGCCCTGTCGTACGCGAGCCAGTGCGCCCGCGGCCGTTTCACCCGGTGCCACATGATCGTGCTCAATTTCACCCAGCCGGAGATGGGCGGAAAATCCACCGGCATTCTCTGCACTCAAGGCCACAAACCCGGCGGCCGACTGCACGTGGACCTTGAAGACTGCACCCTTGCCGGCTACAGCCTGTTCACCCCCGGCGATGACGCCGCTGCCCTGACCCACACCGTTCGCGGCACCAACCGCGCCTATGTTCAGTTCAAACAGTCGCTGCCGCCCGGGTTTGAACGGCTCGGCACCTGGCCGGTCGACCTGTTCTCGCGCATGGCGCCACCGCCAGCCAGCCGTCCGATCGGCACTCGGTGACGAAGGAACCGCCCGACTCCGTTCCATTGAAATTGGTTCACCGCCTTCGCCCGTAACACTCCATGGCGTCCTATGCCGCTGATTCGACTCCGGCCCCACCCCACCACGGCCTGACCCGGCGCGTGATCGTGCGGGCGTTGTTCCAAACCATGCTCTGGCCCGCGGCAGCCGCCATCTCCCTGTCGGTTTCGGTCGGCGGACCGGATGTCACCCGCTTGGGATTGCTCCTGGTGGCCTGCGGGACCATGGCCGCGTACGGCTTGGACCGTTGGACCGACCGCCGCGACCAGGACCCCGCCCTTTTCCGCCGCGTGTTGGCGGTCTGCGTGATTCTGGCCGCCCTGGGTACCGCGGTGCTGGCTTGCACCGCGTGGTGGCGGGTATCGGTCTGCGCCGTCCTCGGACTCATCGCAGGCGCTTACGTGCCGTTGAAGCGCTTCATTCCGAAGAATGTTCTGACCACCGTGGCATGGACGGTGGCGACCTGCACCTTACCGTTCGACTCCCAGCCCGCGTGGGTTCCCGCCTTCCAGGCATCCGTCGCGGCCGTCGCCTTGATCATGGCAGCCAACACCGTGCTGTGTGACATCCCCGATTTCGCCGCGGATCGAGAGGCAGGTGTCCGCGGTATCACGCCGCGCTTCGGACCCAAAGCCGGAGCCGTCGCGGCAATCACCTGCGGGGTTCTCGGCGCCTGGGTGGCCGGCTCTGCGGGCCGATGGGGATTGGCGGCGACCGCGCTGGGACTGGCGATTCTGGCCCTGCTATTGGTGCGAAATCCCTCCCAGGGTTTGTTCCGCCGGCTGGCCGACGGGTTGGTCACGGTCGTGCCCGGCCCCGTGGCCCTGCTTTTTCGTTAAGAGCCTGTCTGAAAAATCGGATGGGCCCTGTTTTCACAAAAAGGGCTGGATGGCGAGGCGCGACGAGGGAGCATACCCGACAGCGGTCTGTGACC
>CAUJJW010000160.1 GCA_963205105.1 Verrucomicrobiota bacterium
GGGCGCTACTTGCAGTGGATTCCGGGGCGGGCACTTGAGGCGGCGCCGGTGACAGAGTCGCATGCACCATCCAACGCGGCACTGTCAGGGGGGCCTATCCCGGGCAGCCCGGCCCTGACCAATCTCACGTCGAACCTCGCCGACTCGGACTGGATCGTGATTCCTCCGCTGGCGCCCTTGGTGCCCCAGCCCGATTTGACCGAGGTCGCCGAGTTCCAGACGCTGGCGTCGAATCATGACCCGGTGCCGACCAACGCGAATCCTCCGGTGGTGTCGAGTCCGACCCCGGCGTCGCCTCCCATCGACACCACGCCGTCCGAGGCCGGTGAGGAGGAAGGCTTCTGGCAACCCATTCCCCGCGGTGAGTTGCGCGTTTCAGTGACGCTTCCCCCGGACGTGCTCTCCGAAGGTCTGCCTCGGCTGAACTCCATGACGTTCCGGCAATTGCTGCAGGAGCGTCGGGAACTGCAGCGTCTGGGCATCGATGATCTCACGCCGTTGGAGGTCCAACTGCACCGTCAGGTGGCGTTCAGCTTTGCCTGTTTCGGGTTCGCGCTCGTGGGCATTCCGCTCGGCGTGCGGGCGCATCGGCGCGAAACCAGCGTGGGCATCGTGTTCGCGATCGCGCTCGTGCTGGTGTACTACGCGTTTCTCATCCTGGCACAGGCCTTTGAAACCCAGGCGGAATATGCCCCCTGGCTCATCGTGTGGATGCCGAACATCCTGTTCCAGGTCACCGGTGCCTGGTTGCTGTGGCGGGCAAACCGGGGCTGAGCGCGCTGAGGCGATAAAGTCTTGGCTTGGGGCGGATGCGTGTTGTTGGCTTCGATCCGTCCCATGAAAGCTGATCTGGCACTCATTCTGGCCGTCGTTGTGACGGGCTTCACCCACCTGGCCTCCAGCGCTGCGGAGGAAACGAAGCCATTGTTCAACGGGCGCAATCTGGAGGGTTGGACCCAACGCGGTGGCAAGGCGATGTACGCGATCGAGGACGGCGCGATCGTCGGCCGTTCGGTGCCGAACACGCCCAACTCGTTTCTCTGCACTTCGCGGCCGTACACGAACTTCGTTCTGGAACTCGAGTTCAAGGTGGCCACGAACCTCAACTCAGGCGTTCAGATCCGCAGTGAATGCTTCGATGACGCCCGCGAGGTGGTGGTCGGTGGAAAGACCTTCAAAATCCCCGCGGGCAGGGTCCACGGTTACCAAATCGAGATTGATCCAAGCGATCGCGCCTGGACGGGTGGGATCTACGACGAGAGCCGACGCGGCTGGCTCAACGATCTGAAGGCCAACGAGCCGGCCAGGAAGGCCTTCAAGCAGGGCGAATGGAACCACTTCCGAATCGAGGCCAAGGGGGATTCGCTGAAGACCTGGCTGAATGGCGTCGCCGCCGCCGACCTCAAGGACTCCGTGACGCCTGCCGGCTTCATCGCGCTGCAAGTCCACGGTGTGGGCGCCAAGACCGAACCCATGGAGATCCGGTGGCGCAAGATCAGCCTCCGCGAACTTCCCTGAGGCGGACATGACCGACTCGCCTTGGTTTTGGGGCAGGGTGCGGGCGGTGATCATCGCCCTGGTCAGTCTGGTCGGCGTTGCTGATTTAAATGGCGCCGATCGCCCCAACATTCTCTGGCTGACCTGCGAAGACACCGGTCCCCATCTCGGCTGCTACGGGGACCCGGACGCCCGAACCCCCCACCTGGACGCGCTCGCCGCGGGAGGTCTTCGGTATCGGCGGGTGTGGTCGACGGCGCCTGTGTGTGCACCGGCGAGGACCGCTCTCATTTCGGGCATGTATCCCAGCGCCACCGGCTCGGAGCACATGCGGAGTATGGTCCAGATGCCGGCAGGGACCCGGATGTTCCCTCAGCTGCTCAAGGAACTCGGCTACTACTGTTCGAACAACAGCAAGGAGGACTACAACCTGGAGAAATCGGGCCGGGTGTGGGACGAGTCTTCGGGCCGCGCTCACTGGCGGAACCGGGGCCCCGAACAGCCGTTCTTCGCCGTCTTCAACTTCACGGAGACCCATGAGAGCCAGGTGCGCCGGCAGCCGCACACGGCGGTTCACGATCCCACCACGGTGGTGGTTCCGCCCTACATGCCGGACACGCCGCAGGCCCGCTCAGGCTGGGCGCAGTACCACGACCAGGTCAGCGTGGTGGACGGGCGGGTGGGAGCGGTGCTGCGTGAACTCCAGACGGCCGGCCTGGAACAGGACACCATCGTTTTCTTCTTCGGCGATCACGGTCCCGGCTTGCCCCGCAACAAACGAAGCGCCTGCGACTCCGGCCTCCGGGTTCCGTTGCTGGTTCGCTTCCCGGAGCGCTGGCGGCACCTGGCGCCGAGCGACTACGTCGAGGGCGGGGAGTCGATGCGCCAGGTCGCGTTTGTTGATCTGGCGCCGACCGTGCTCAGTCTTGCCGGAGGCAAACCGCCGGACTGGATGCATGGCCGGGCGTTTGCGGGCCCCCAGGCCCGTGAGCAAACAGGTTTTCTGCACGGCCTGCGTGGGCGGATGGACGAACGCTATGACCTGGTGCGGAGTGTCACCGACGGCCGGTTCGTGTACGTGCGCAACTACCAGCCGCATCTGCCCCACGGTCAGCACGTCGAGTATTTGTTCGAGACGCCCATGACGGTTGCCTGGAAACGGCTTTTCGATGCCGGAGGGCTGCCTCCGGCTCAACGCGCCTACTGGGAGCGACGACAGCCCGAGGAACTGTATGATCTGGAATCCGATCCATTCGAACTCGTCAATCTGGCGGAATCCCCTGGCCACCAGAAAGCGCTCCGAGGACTTCGGGAGGCTCACCGGAAGCATACCCTTGCGGTGGGCGATGTGGACTTGCTGCCTGAGGCGGAACTGATGAGCCGGGCGGCAGGGAAGGCTCCGGGTGACCTGCGCTTGGACCGACGGAAACTGGACGTGGCCCGGCTGTTCGAGGCGGCGGAAACCTCGGCCTCGTTGGATAGAGGCGATGTGCCGCGCCTTCGTCGCATGGCAGGGGATCGCGACAGCGGGGTGCGTTATTGGGCTGCCATGGGATTCCTGATTCGAGGTCAGCAGGCGGTGTCGTCGGGAGCCGCCGAGCTTCGCAAACTCGTGGCGGACGAATCGCCCTCGGTGCGGGTGGCTGCGGCGGAAGCGTTGGCCACTTGGGGTGAAACCGCGGACGTGCGGGTTGGCGTGGAAGCGCTGCTGCAACTGGCGGACGCGCGTCGGAGCGGGTACCTCGTCGCGGTGGCGGCGATGAACGCCCTGGATCACCTGCCGGAATCGGTGCGTCCTCCCCGGGCGGTATTGACGGAGCTGCCGACCACTGCGGCCGGCGTGAACGCACGGATGAATGACTACCTGATCCGCCTGAAGAAGCATCTGACCCGGCCCTGAATCGTTCCGCTATTACGGTGAGATCGACGGGGCTGCGGACGGGGGTGGTTTTATGCGGAAGGAGCGCTGAGCGAGAATCATGGCCGTGAGCATGAGCAGGGCTCCGAAGAAAAAGGGAGCGCCAGGCAATCGAATGGGCGCGGTCGGGCTGATACACACGCCGAACAGGCTGGTGGCGATCGGTGGGGCGACCACACCAGCGACGCTTCCCAGGCTGGCCAGGGCTCCCTGGACGGCGCCCTGCTGGTTGTCCGGGGTGCTGCGGGAAACGAGTCCTTGCGCGGCGGGGCCGGCGATGCCGCCGAACGATGCGGCCACGAGGATGACGTAAATCATCCAGCCCTCGGTGGCCACTCCATACCCGACCATGCCGAGGGCGCTGATGAACAAGCCCAGCGTGAGTGAACGGTGCTCGCCGAGCCAGGGGATGATTCGGCGTGCGAGCCCGCCCTGGATGATGGCGGCCATGATGCCGACCACGGCGAGCGACCACCCGACCTGACGCGGTGTCCAGCCATACCGGTAGCCCGTGTAGAGCACCCAGGTGCTGTGAAGACCGTACTGCGCGACGTTCAGGAGAAAGAACGTGCCGGCGAGCCCCAGCACGAGCGGGAAACGGCGCAGGGCGAGCAGGGATCCCACCGGATTGGCGCGGGACCATGAGAAGGTCCCCCGGTTGGCGGGGGCCAGGGATTCGGGCAGAACAAACACGCCATACAGCCAGTTCACCAGGGTCAGTCCCGCAGCGACCATGAAGGGAACGCGCAGACCAACATCGCCCAGAATGCCGCCGAGCGCGGGTCCTGCGATGAAGCCGAGGCCGAACGCGGCGCCGATGAGCCCGAAATTGGCGGCGCGTTTCTCGGGCGGGCTGACATCGGCGATGTAGGCACTGGCGGCGGTGATGTTGGCTCCGGTGATGCCGGAGATGATGCGCCCGACAAAAAACCACGCCAGATTGGGCGCGAAGGCGAGCAGCACATAATCCAGGCCGGAACCGAACAGCGAGGCGAGGATGACAGGCCGCCGACCGTACCGATCCGAGAGGCTGCCCAGCACGGGCGCGAACAGGAACTGCATCAGGGAATACAGGGAGGCGAGCCAGCCGACAGTGTGGGAGGCAGCCGACACGTCACCACCCTGAAAATCCTCCACCAGCCGCGGCAGGATCGGGATGATCAGCCCGATCCCGAAGATATCGAGGAAGAGGGTGACGAAAACGAAGCCGAGGGCGGCTTTGCGGGTTCCTTTCACGCGGTTTGAAGTGGCCACCTACGCGAGGCGGCACGCAGACCTCAGGACCATGAGCACAGGGACTCCACGTGGGCGGCGGAACCGTCCCGGAGCCAGCCGTCGAGCTGGGCCTGATCCTTGAGTTGCTGACCGCGCTGGCGAGGGACGACGACAAACCGGGTCGTTACCTCGGGAAGCGCGGTGAGATCGCTCCAGAGTTTCTCGAATTGGGCGACTGGAAAAATGTCCTCCTGGCCGTGGCCCCAGCGTTTTTTGACCTCCTTGAGAGTGACGTAGGTTGGCAGCCGACTCGCCAGGGTGCGGATGGCGGCGGCAACCTTGATCTGGGCGGGGTTGGTGGGACTTTCGGCCGCGGCGAGGATGTCCGATCGCTCCAGGCCCAGAAGGGCGAGAAACCGGTCGAGATCGATCCAGGTGGTCATCGAGTTGTAGTAGCTCAATCGGAACTCGTCTTCCTCGCGTGGCATGGCCAGACCTTCGACCAGGCGGGCCCTGCCGTTCACCCGAGCGAGCCCGCCGCCGCGATCCTCGAGCCGGCGGGTGATCACCTCGAACGTCAGGCAGGCCCCGCCTTGGAGATGACTGCCAAAGAACAGCGGGTCCGGGTCGGCACCCACCGTATCGATGTTGTGCAGCATCAGGTGGCGCACCTGGGGGCGTTCTCGCAGCAGCGCGGCGAGAACCCCGTTGCGGAGCAGGTTGGGGATCTCGAAAAAATGCCCCACCGGATGGAGGCATTGCAGCGGGAGGTTGTCGGTGTAATCGGCGGTTTCTCCCGCGGATTTGGCCCACTGGATGAGAGCGTGTCGCAGGCTTTCCCGGACCTTCTGCTGCTGTTCGTCCAGCAACTGCTGGGGCATCTCCTCCCATTGAAAACGGAGGTCGCGTTCAGTCGGAATGAGGCGCAACCCCACGGCCTGTCCCTTGGAGAGGAGCAGCGGGCCGGGGTAGTGGTAGCGATCGGCCTTGGCGATGAAGCGTTCGATCGGTTCGTGGGTGAGGTAGCTGGTCGTGAGCAGGTGAGGGATGGGAAGCCCCACCTGTTGGCCGACCCGCCGGGATTTGGCGAGGTGCACCTCGACAAACGTCCGGTGTTTGCCCGCCATCTTGCAGAAGGGGTGTAGGGCTTTGCAGACGCCAGCGCCCTGGGTCCAGCGTGAACCCGCGCCTGCGGCCAGACTCACGACCGCGAGTTCACCCCGTCGCAGGGCCGCTTCCCCCGCTGCCCGGAGGGCCGCACCGGTCGATGTTCCCGCCCAGGCCCGCCCGTCCACGATGTCGGTCGCCTGCACATCCTCAATGGTGGTGTCGGTGCGAAGCCGGTTCTGGGCGAGGCCGATTCGCCCGTCCTTGAGGTCGGCACGAATCTGTTCGTGCAGCGGTCGGTCGAATCCATTTTCGGCCAACAACTGGGCAAGGGTTCGTTCCCCGGCATTCTCGTGCCGCGACCGTGGGATGAGGGCGTCGAACAGGGTCTGCACCATGCCGCGAAGTTCGGGGCGGGTGCGGCAGGCGGCGGCGAAACGGTCGGTCTCCGCCCGTTGGGCGGCGGGAAGGTCGCTGAGTTCGCGTCGAAGCAGGCGCGGCATGGTGATCGCGTAGTAGCCCGACGGCATGAGGGCCTGCTGGCCCGACACGAGCTCCGCCCAGGTGCCGCGTTCATTGATGGCGTAGTCGAACACCACGGGATTCATGGCGAAGGGGAGCGCGTGCTGCAGTTCCTCCTTCAGGGCGCCCATGATTTCCTGAAGCGCGGCCTGGGCTTCCGCTTTGCGACCGGGTGCGAACATGAAACCCATGCCGCCACCGCTCATGCCCCCAAGCATCCAGAACCCCCAGAAATCAGCGCCGAACCGCTCCCGACTGCGGGCGATCAAGGCTTCGGTGAAGTAGGTGGAAGCCCAGGGAATAATGGTTTGGATGGGATCGAAGAAGTTCCGCGTGGTGGCGTCGCCGACCGCCGGGATATCCCCGCGCGACAGCGCATCGAAAATCTGGTCGAGAATCCCGAGCATTGACCGGCGCGCGTCCCATTCGGCGGACGAACGGAGGAGGTACTTCTCCGTCACCATTTCGAGGATGGGGCCAACGTTTTGGGCCATGCCGCCGTGGACGAGCACCAGCGATTCCTGGAGGGCCTGCCGCGCCTGGTCGGGAATCCGGTCCCTTCCCAGCACATGATGGGTGGGAAGGAGACGTCCGCGGGAGATGCCCGCTTCCGGATCCCCTTCGCCGGCGGGTGTGCCCGTGATGAGTTTGATGCCGGGCCAGACGCCGCCGGAATCCTGCCAGCCTCCGCCGGAGCCGCCGAGCCATTCCCCGAGCAGCGCGCGGGCGAGCACGATCCGGCGCTCGGATTCCTCCAGACCGCCCTCCAGCGAGCGGGCCTGGCCGGTGGCACGCATGCAGACGCTGATGAGGCAGCCGAGCAGGTTGGTGGAAACCGCCAGTCGCGACCCCTTGGGGATGTCGTTGACGCTGGAAACGATTTCGATACCCAGACCGGGCCCGGCGAGGCGCTGCAGAAGTTCGGAGAGGCTCTGGCCGCTGCCCTCGATTCCCGGTGGAACCAGCCCGCTGGCGATCACCGCGGCCTTGAGCAAACCAAGGTAGTCCTTGGCGAAATCAAAGACATCCGACAGCGCGGTCAGATCGGCCGTGGCACGCAGGTCCACCGAGGTGAGCCGGAGCACGGGTTCGTCAATGACCCTGAAGAACGCATTCACGGGAGGCCGTGGAGCGGCGTCGCGACCGTGGATGCCCAGATCCACGGACACATTGAGCACCTTCGCGCCCTCGGGATAATCCATGCCCAGGAAAAAGATGTCGCTCCACCCGCAGTGCGTGAGGTCCATGCGCACCGGGGTCTGCTCGCACAGGATGGGATAGAGCCCATCCGCGTCGCGGGTCCGGAGTTCGGGGCGGATGCGCAACGGCTGGTCGGAGGGGTGGCCCACCCGGAACATCCATTGGTTCCCGCGCACGGAACGGACGCTGCGCCGGACCTGGTCGGCCAGGGTTTGGAACGCCAGACGCTGGTAGGCGGCGGCGAGGCCGGAGCACAGCGCGTCGGAGGGGCCTCCCGCGCTGGGGTGAAGAAAGGTGTCGATGGCTTCCTCGAACCTTCGTTGAAGCAGTTGCTCGTAGCCGCGGAACGGGATCAGGCCCGGCACGGCCCCGCCGGGAGAGGCGGCCAGAAGTCGGGGCAGGTGGAATCGGTGGATGGCGTGGAGGAAGAACAGCGCCCGGACCCGCTCGTACAGGTTGTGCGAATTCCGGCGGAACCGATCCAGGTGCTGGCACGCGTCGAGCAGCGTCGCGAGGTCGGCGGAATTGCAGAACTGGTCGAGAGAACGGTCGCGGACGCTCGGGTCCGCGGAGGTGATGACCCCGATGAGCGGGTGTTCCATAAGGTGGTGGGTGGGGTCAGGCCGGTCGGTTCAGTTGGCGGTTGGCGAGCAGGTCGACCATGAGCTCGAGCACTTCACGCTGATCCTTGCCGCTGAGGGCCAGGGCGAGTTGGGCGTTGAGCAGCCCATAGCGGCCGCCGATGTCGTAACGCCGTCCCCGCGCTTCGAAGGCGAGGTAACGCTCTCGTTGGGCCAGACGGGCGAGGGCTGACGAGAGTGTGAACGTGCCTGGGCTTTGGGCGTCTTCCTGGAGCAGTTCCAGGACCATCGGGGTGAGCACATGCATGCCGAAGAAGCAGAGGTAATTCCCGGCCCGCAGACCGGGCACGAGCAGGCGTTGTTCCGCTTCGGTCGGGGTGGGCTTCTCAATCACCTCGGTGATGTCGTAATGACCCTGCTGGCCGTGCAGAAGCCGGCCGCCGACCGCCCCGTAGTTGGGCAGTTTGGATTCGTGGGTGGGTTGGACGGCCGAGACCGCGCAGTGATAGGTGCGGGCCACATCGACCAATTGGCGCGCGCAGGACCGCGGGATGGAGGACACGTACAAGTGGTCGCCGACCAGGAGAAGAAAGGGGTCCGCCTTGGTGAAGTCCCGCGCCGTCAGCACGGCGTGACCAAACCCCCGGGGATCCGTTTGTTCCAGGAACTGAAGTTTGGATGCATGTCCGCCAGCGGCATCCTTGAACGCCTCGCGGTCGCCGGGGGCGACGACCAACGCGATTTCTTCGATCCCGGCCGACAACGCCTCCTCGATCAGGATCGCCAGGGCGGTTTTTGTGACGCCGTCCTGATCCACCAGAGTTTGGAGGGGGAGAGCCCTCTGGGAACGACCCGCTGCGGTGATGACCGCCTTCGTGATCTCCATGGCCAGCAAGCCTCTCCGTGCCATTCGGTCTGGTCAATGCCCGGAATCTAAGCCCTTTGGCATTTCACGGGAATTCGGTGTCGGGCCCTGATGACGTCCGCTACGTTGCCTTCATGAGAGCACTTCAATTAGTCAGCCATGGTACGCCGGGACGGTTCGAGTATCGGGACGTCGCCACCCCCCAACCGGGACCTCAGGAGGTCCGGGTCGCCGTCCGTGCCTGCGGGCTGAACCGGCTGGATCTGTGGCTGGAGGAAAACGGGCTCCCGGTCCGGCTGGAATTGCCCCGCACGCCCGGAGGTGAAGTGGCCGGAGTGGTGGAGGCGTGTGGGTCGGAGGTGGTCGGCTGGAAGCCGGGTGACCGGGTGGCGGTTCAATCGAATCTGTATTGTGGCGTTTGCGAGTTCTGTGTTCGCGGCGATGAATCGATGTGTCTCAACAGCTTGCTTCTCGGCGTTCAGTGCGACGGCGGATTCGCCGAGTACTGCGTGGTGCCGGCCCGGGCCTTGGTCCGCATCCCGGACGGTTTGGGGGATGTCGATTCGGCGGCTCTCACGCTCGCCGGCAGCACGGCAATGCACATGCTTACCGACCGCACGCAGGTTGAGGAGGGGCAGTGGGTGTTGGTGATCGGTGGAGCCAGTGGCGTGGGGTCCGCGGCGATCCAAATCGCGCGTGGGCTGGGGGCGCGAGTGATCACCACGGCTTCCACGCCGGCGAAGAAGGCGTTTTGCCAACAATTGGGGGCCGAGCAGGTGGTCGATCCGGCGGATGCAGACTGGCCCGCCCTCGTGCGGAGCGCCACCGGGAAGCGCGGGGTGGATGTGGTGGTGGAACACGTGGGAGGGAAGGTGTTGGAGCAGGTGTTTCACTGTCTGGCACGTGGGGGCACGGTGGTGACCTGCGGGGCCACGGCGGGGAGGGAGATTCACCTGCAGGTGTGGCCGCTGTTCGTGAAACAACAGAAACTGGTGGGAAGCTACGGACGGAACCGGAAGGACATGGTGGCGACGCTCGACTGGGCGGCCGAGGGGCGCCTGCGCGCCAGTGTCGATGAAGTGATTCCCCTGGAACGGGGCGCCGAAGCCTTTGAACGGCTTCGGCAGCGGAAGGTCTCCGGCAAGCTGGTGCTCAAACCCTGAGACTGGTCAGAAACGGGTCGTGCCCCGCGAGGCATCCGCTAGACTGGCAACGTGCAAACGGGAATCGCAGTGCGTGTGTCGGCAGCGGTGGGATTCTTGGGTGTCGCTCTGGGCGCCTTCGGGGCCCACGGACTCAAGGACATTCTGGCCCGACAGGAATCGACCGCCACCTGGCAAACCGCGGTGTTGTACCATCTGGTACACGCGGTCGTTCTGACCTTTTTGTCGATGGGAAGCCCTTTTCGTCGAGGGCCTTGGGTCTGCTTCCTTGCGGGGGTGGTCCTCTTTTCAGGGAGCCTCTACGGCCTATCATTGACCGGGCTGCGTTGGCTGGGGCCCATCACCCCGTTGGGTGGCGTGTTTTTCCTCGTCGGCTGGGCGTGGTTGGCGGTCCAAGGTGCCCGCTCCGGGGCGGAGCCGGGTTCCCGATCGCTCGGCTAAGTGTTGGCCGGCGTCGAATCACGGTCAGGGCTTCGGGTGCGGTCGGGTGAGGTTCGCGGTTTTCGTACGGGACTCCCGGGCAATGGCTGCCTTGTAGAGGAGCAGCTTTCGGGCAAGGGCCGGGTCCTGCGTGGCAAGGATCTGGATGGCCAACAGGCCTGCGTTCCGCCCCGCACCGATGGCGACGGTCGCGACCGGTACGCCCGCGGGCATTTGGACGATCGACAACAGCGAGTCGAGACCCTGAAGCGCCTTGCTTTGCACGGGGACGCCGATGACCGGGAGAATGGTGTGACTGGCGATCATGCCCGGCAGATGGGCGGCGCCGCCCGCGCCCGCGATGATGACTTTCAAGCCGCGCCCGGCCGCCGTTCGACCATAGCGCGCCATGTCATCCGGCGTGCGGTGGGCGGAAACCACCCGGGCTTCGAACGTCACGCCGAATTCGGCACATGCATCCGCCGCCGGTTGAAGCGTGGGCCAATCGGAGTCGCTCCCCATGATGATGCCGATGAGAGGGGCGTTTTTTTTCATGCGCGGTCAGGACGGAAGTTAGGGGAAGGCCGGTCGGGTCGCGAGCGATTTGCCGGCACCGTGGCGAGTCGGTGGTCAGCGGACGTTGACAATGGTTCCATCGACCCGTTCCCAGGTCTGAAGCGAAGGCAGGCGATCCTTGCGGGCATTGCGCCAGAGTTCGGGGAAGGTGCGCTTGGGGAATTGCGCCTCGGCAACCGCTGCGGCGGAGCAGGCGATGAAGCGGGCATCGACCTTGTTCGTCCAGGGTCGGCCGATGCGGCGGGCGGTGTCGGGTTTGGGCAGGCCGAGAGGACGTCGGTCGAGGACGAGGTAACTCAGAGGCACGCTTCGGAGGTCGATCCCGAGCATTTGAGCGAACTTGCCCCAGAACGGGTCGGTGAACACCCCGGGTGGCGGGGCGGCAAAGTGGTGGCACCAATGCGGTTCGTTGCCCGGAGCCAGAATGCCGCAGGCTCCCGTGTGGGGGCAGGGGGCGATGGGCGGGAACTCCTGGCGCAGCCGTTCCCGGATCGCGATGAGCGCGAGGCTGGCGTCGTAGGTCCCCGGTTCCACCCAGATCACCGATGTCACCGACGAAAAGCTGGCGAGCAGGGCTTCCACCTGGGGCGGCGCGAGTTCAGTGAGCACATGGCTGAGCAGCAGGACCGCGGGTGTTTCAACGGTTCCGGGAACGAATGTCCGCCCGGGGAACCGTGTTCGCGCCTTGTGGGCGGCGTACTCCATGGCCTTCGCCGAACGATCCCAGTAATGGACAGGGGTGACGTCGGAGGACGGGAACTGGTCGAGGAACGCGCGCGAAGCAATGCCCGATCCGCAACCCCAGTCGAGCAAAGGCCCGGCCGGCGGGGACCAACCCAGGCGGTGAAGGTCCTCGAGCACGAAGTCCCACTTCCAGCCGATGCGTTGGGCGAAGGTTGCGTCATAGGCCGCGAGGTCTGCCGGGCTCAACCAGTAATCCGATTCGCCCGCGGTTCCGTTCAGAAACGCGCGGCGCAATCGTTCCAGGATGGCCCAGTCGCTGGGATCGACGTTCATGTCAGGGTTCGAGCAGGGATTCCAAAGCCAGCGGTCCGAGGCCGAAGTAGGTTTTCAGGGCTTCCAATTGCCCTCGGGCCTGGGTTCGTCGCGGGGAGGTCGCGTCTTCACCGGAGCGGAGGCCGGCGAGAAGCAGGTTCTTGGGGGTGTGTTCGGAGCCCACGAATTCGATGACCTTGGTCCGGTAGCCGGCGGCTTCCAACGCCAGCGTTCGCAGGCCGTCGGTGAGCCACTCGGACAAACGTTCGGCGAACAGGCCGTGTTCGAGGATGGGCGCGAAAAGCTCTGGATGGACGAGCGTGGGCCGCAGTTCCTGGTGGCAGCAGGGCGCGACCAGGATCAGACGGGCGCCCCGCTGAACCCCGCGTCGAAGGGCCTGGTCAGTCGCGGTGTTACAGGCGTGCAAGGCGATCAGAACATCCAGTGGTCCGCTCGCGTCGTCGGCGATGGAGCCGGCCTTGAAGCTGAGCGAGCCCAGGCCAAGGCGATCCACCACAGCTTGAGCCTCCGTCACCAGTTCCGGTCGAAGCTCGATGCCGACAACCTGACCTGGCAGGGCCAGTTGACGGTTCAACAGCTGCCAGGCGGCGAATGTGAGGTAGCCGCGGCCACACCCCATGTCCGCAAGCCGGACGGGAGCACCCGGGGTCAGGTGCAGATCCGCGAAGAGATGTCCCAGGATCTCGGCATAACGGAGGATCTGCCGATACTTGTCGGCGCGCTTGGGCAACGGCCTACCCTCGCTGTCGGTCAGTCCGAGTGCCTCCAACCAGTCTTGGGCCGAGGCATCGAACGGGCCATGCCGCGTTCGGTCGTGCGCGCGCCCGGGTGTGGTGACCGAGCGTGGCGGGTGGGCGACCAGTCGGGCGGGCTTGTCGGGCGGGAGCGAAAGTTGCCAGTCCTTGCGCACGGTTTCGAGCACCGACGCGGTGAAGCGGGTTCCGAGCTCACCGGCGAGCCAACCCCGGACTTCCGCGAGGGCCAGGTTGCGCGTGGTGTCCCGCCGCGCCTCGCGCAGGGTCAGGCTCAAGTTCGGCGCACCCCGCAACTGGATCAGGCGACCCTCGACACGCAAAAGCTCCAGGGCCGTGGAGGTGGGATGCGAGAGGAGCACTCGGACAAAGCTGCCGTCGGCAAGGCTGGCGTCGACATGGTCCAAAAAGCGACCGACGGCCGTCGTGGTGGAGGCGGCCGTCGGAGGTTGCGAATCAGTCATGGGCCCCATCCAAGGGGTCAGGGACGCGGCGTGACGAGATGTTCCAGCAACTCATTCATGCGGCGCAGGAGCGTCTGGGGATCTTCGAGCAAGCCGGCGCCGAGGCGCGCGTTGTCGAAGAGTTGCTCGGCGACCTTGGCGGCGAGGGGGGCGTTGGCCTGTCGGAGTTGGGACAGACCCAAGATGACCGGGTGTCGGGGGTTGATCTCCAGATGGAGTTTGGACGCCTTGGCGTCGCCCTCCTGTTTCATGGCCTTCAGGATGCGGCGCATCGAAGCCGTGGTGTACTCGTCCGCGTCGAGCACGACCGCTGGACTCCCCACGAGTCGGTGGGAGGTGCGGACCTCATCGACGCGATCGCCGAGGGATTCCTTGATGAAATTGCTCAACTGCCGGGCGTCGTCCTCGGAGAGTCCGCCTTCCTTGGCTTCGAGCTTGAGGTCGGCTTTCTCGGCGGGCTTGAGCGTCTTGCCCTGGAACTCACGGAGATGCTCGAAGACGAATTCGTCGACGGGTTCGTAACTGAAGAGAACCTCGTACCCGAGTTCCTTGCAGGCCTCGAAGTAAGGGCTGGCTTCAGCGGCATCACGATTGGGGCCGCCGAGGTGGTAGATCTCCTTTTGTCCCTCCTTCATGCGGGTGACGTAGTCGACGAGGGAGGTCGTTTGACCGCGGGGCGTCATGGAGGATTCGAAGCGCAGGAGTTTGGCGAGACCCTCGCGGTGCTCGAAATCGGTGATGGCGCCTTCCTTGAGGAACCGGCCATGGGCGGCGTAGATCTTGGCGTAGGTCTCGGGCTCCTTGTCGGAGAGTTCGGCGAGGAACTTGATGATGCGACCGGTGAGCACCCGGTTCAGCTTCTTCATCAACGCGCTGTCCTGCATGGCTTCGCGCGAGATGTTGAGGGGGAGATCCTCGGAATCGACCACGCCCTTCAGGAAGCGGAGCCAGTCGGGGAAGAGTTCCTTCGCCTTGGCTTGGATGAGGATCTTGCGGCAGTGCAGGTTGACCTCGGATTCCGCCTTGCCGATGCCCATCGTCTCCATGTTGCGGGACGGCACGAAGAGGAGGGCCTGCAAGGCCAGCGGCGCGTCGGCCGTGAAATGGAGGCGGGCGAGCGGCGGTTCAGGATCGTGGCCGATGAATTCGTAAAACTCCTTGTATTCCTCGTCCTTGATCTCCGCCTTGGAACGCGTCCAGAGCGCCTGGACCGTGTTGATCGCGCTGCCGTTCAACTTGATCGGGAAGGGGACGAAGCTGGAGTAGCGCTTGATGATGTTCTGGACCTGCCAGTTTTCGGAGAACTCCTTGGCGTCTTCCTTCAGGTGCAGAACGATCCGGGTCCCCCGGGGAACATCGGCGGCGGCCTCGATCTCGTACCCGCCCGCACCATCCGAGGTCCAGAGCCAGCCTGATTCATCGGGTTGATAGGAGCGGGTGAAGACCTCCACCTTGGAAGCCACCATGAACGCCGAGTAGAACCCCACGCCGAACTGGCCGATCAGATTCAAGGCCGGCTTTTCCTTCGCTTCGGCCAGCTTTTGAAGAAACGCCTTGGAACCGGAATGCGCAATGGTGCCAAGGTTTTCGACCAGTTCGTCGCGGGTCATCCCAATGCCCGCGTCGGCGATCACCAATGTGCGCTCCTTGTCGTCGGCGGTCAGATTGATTTCCAGCGGCAGTTCCGGCTGGAACAACGGCTGGCCCGAGGTCTGATAGAACCGAAGTTTCTCCAGCGCATCGGCGGCGTTGGAAACCAACTCGCGCAGGAAGATCTCTCGGTCGGTGTAGAGGCTGTGAATGACAATATCCAGGACTCGCTGGATTTCGGCCTGGAACGTATGGTGCTGCTTCTGACTCATGGGCGCTTTTCAGTAGAAAAACCGGGCTTTCCGGTCAAGTGGCAGGTGGACGGAACAAGCAGGGCCGGCCGACGGCTCGATCGCCGCCTGGAACCGGCCCTGCATCGGGGAAGGGGATCCGATGGATGGGAAGGGTCGGTGCCGTTACTTCAGAACGTGGTCGGACACCGCGACGCCCTTCTTGTAGCCGTTGAATCCAAACATCGTCGGTTGAAACGTTCCAATCGGCGTGACGTCCGCCTTGTCAGGAACGGCCAGTCCGGTGAGATCAAAGCAGGCGTTCACCACGAAGCGACGGAGGTCTTCGCTCGCCAGGTCGATCGCCGCCCCAATTGTGGAGCAAAGGATGCGGGAGGTCTTGCCTCCGCCCGTGTTGACATCGCGAAGCCAGGCCAGGGGCATGATCGACTTCTTCAATTGGGGGGCGTCGTCGGGCTTCATCCCCACCAAAGTCACGCCCCACAGGAGCACTTTGGCGTCGCCCGGGAAATCGGGGTTCACGCCATAGACATCCGACGGGCCAAACACATCCCGAACGGATTTCAGCATGGGATGCTTCATGTTCTGCCCGTCCACGAGACCGCGGGTGGCCTCCTTGCCGTGGTCACCGTGGTGGTAGGTCCAGGTTTCTCCGACCGTCATGCCTCCGAATCCGCCGCCGGGCGCCGCGAAGCCGTATTTGGCATAAGGACTCTGCTTGTTGCGGGTGTAGTGGAAGGCATGCGTGGCGGTGCGCAGGACGATCATGGGCTTCCCGGCGTCGAGGTAGTCGACGAAGTGCTTCATGTCGGCATCGGGCAGTTCGCGGAAGCGGAACTGATTGACCACGAGGTCGGCGCCTCCGAGCAAATGCATGCCGGGAACGTTGGTCTGATTGTTGGGATCGATGATCCCGTTGGCATCCTGGCTGAAGAGGACCGTGCACTTGAAGCCGTGGCGCTGGCTCAGGATCTTGCTGAGAGCGGGCAGAGACTCCTCGGAACGGTACTCCTCATCGCCGCTCAGCATGACGATGTGCTTCCCGTTTGCCTTTCCGGCGGGCGGTTCATAGGTGACCCATGGTTCCGCCGTGGCGGCCAGGGTTGACGCAATCAGGCCTAGGAGCAGGGCAAGCGGCTTCATGCCGAGAGGGTGATCGAACTTGCCGGCGCCGACAACCCCGATGACGCCACCGCCGAACGGCGACCCCTGGGCCTGGTGAGGGGCTCTTTTCCGAATGGTTGGAGGACACGGCCCAGTTTTCGGCAGAACCATGAGCACGATGGGCGGGATGATACGCCTTTCCGGTTGGCTTCTTGGGCAGCCTGTTTCTCCCTTCGAAGCCCCTCCGACGTCTGGTTCAACCACCCACCACTCGGACAAGGCACGTGACAGGAGCAGTCGAACAACACCGAGGTGGCGGGTGGGCCTGTCAACCGGCGACCTTGCCCGATCACCCAGGACAGTTGTTGGGGCAAAGTTCCCCTTGCACCGGAGGGGTCTGCTCCGAGAGAATACGTCTTCCGTTGAGGCGGGGTAGCCAAGTGGTAAGGCAGGGCTCTGCAAAAGCCCCATCCGTCGGTTCGATTCCGACCCTCGCCTCCAACTCCAAGTGCTTAGCCACAAGGAGTTACGGAGGAACGACGAGGCGACTGTCAGCAGAAAGTGTCAGCAGATTTGGCTGCCGACACCAGCACGGGACCCACCCGCGCCAACCTACTGACCGCTCGCTAACCCGTCGGCAACGGACGCCTCTAGGCTCGTAACCACGACTGGTTATGAAAAAGAGGTACCGCATGTACCGCCGTGGCCGCGTCTTCTGGGCCCAGGACAACGAGACTGGCAAACAGGAGACCCTTAGCACCCGCGAGCGCGCCGTTGCCGAGCGCCTCCTGCACGCCAAGAACGAGGCCCACCTTCAGCCCGTCATCAACATGCAGATCGCCCGCGCCTACCTCATGGTCGGCGATCCGCAGTCCGCCAAGCGAACGTGGCAGGACGTGATGGGGGAGATCGTGAAGCTCAAGCACGGCGAAACCCAACGCCGATGGCGGGTGGCGGCGAAGGACCAAGCGTTCGCGAGCATTCAGAAGCTCCCGCTCCTCGAAACCCGGGCGGAGCACCTCCTGCGCGTGATGGAAAAGGGCGGCGTCGCCACCAACGTCTATCTCCGCCGTATCCACAATTTCGCGCTTGGGATGAACTGGCTCCCGGTTGCCGTCATCCCAGTGCGACAGTGGCCGAGCGTTAGGTACAAGGAGAAGCGCGCCATCACGCTCCAAGAGCATCGCGCCATCCTTGCGCGCGAAACGAATCGAGAACGTCGAGCGTTCTACGAACTCGCCTGGCACCTTGGGGCCTCGCAATCCGACATCGCCTTCCTGGAAGCCGATAACATCGACTGGAAGGACCGGGTGATTAGCTACTCGCGCATGAAGACGGGCGAGAGCGCCCACGTTCGCTTCGGGCCCGAGGTCGAAGCGGTTTTGCGGCGGCTGCCGCCGCAAGGATCGCTCTTTCCTTACCTGCGGACCGTTCGCGCCGGGGATCGGGCCACGGAGTTTAAGCAGCGCTGCCAGGGCCTTGGTATCGAGGGCGTCTCGCTTCATTCCTACCGCTACGCCTGGGCGCAGCGCGCCAAGTCCGTCGGGTATCCGGAGCGCTTCGCGCAGGAAGCGCTCGGGCACAATAGCGTCGCGGTGCACCGCGCTTACGCGCGCAAGGCCAAGGTGGTGGTTCCGCCGCTCGAAGCCTACGAGCGGGAACCGGAAGCGGGCCGCATCGTGCCCATGAACGGCGAGATCAAAGAGGTGGGACCGGACGCGCAGGTCGTCGTCGCCAAGGCGCTGGGCGCTCAGCTGTAGAAATATCCAAGTTCCCGCTGTTTGGTTATCTTCACAGCCGTCCCACAGCCTGAGTGAGTGAAAGATGAGCTGGCTCGGGGACCGGGCCCCTGCCACAAGGTAGGGGTGTGAATAAAACCGCAACCCGCAAGCCAGCCCGATGCAGGCTCGGCTTGCTTCACCAACTCTGCAATCTCAATCCTGCGCACCTTGTTCCACGCCTGGCGCGCGCGCGAAAGGTCGAGGAGAAGAGTCGCACCTACAGCCCGTGGAGCCATGTCGTGAGCCGGCTGTACGCGCAGCCGACCCACGCTTTCGGGCTCAACGATGTTGCCGACGGGCTGCGTCTTCAGTCCGGTCCACTATCCGCCATCCGCGGAGCGACTCCTCCGAGCAAGAACGGTCTTTCCCACCCCAATCGCCAAAGCGATGCCGCCATGGGACAGCCAAGCTGCGCTCCTAATGACGTCGGGGCGAAATCCTGAAAACGAATCGATCGAGCACCCCCAAGAAACCCAAGCAAATGACCCTTCAGGGATCCATTCCGGTCCGCTGTGGGCGGCTTTGGGTTCTCTTCAAGGATGTACGCCGCAAGATGGCGCTGATCTCTTACGACTTGTCCGTCGATAGCGGCGCACTCTCGGCTATGCCTCAAATGATACAGGCGAATGCCTGCCTGTAGGCCGCGAAGCACGTAAGAAGCATCCAGCTTCGGATTAGTTTCGATCTCGGATAGGGCGATGCCGATGTGCATCTTGTGCCGCGGCGAGCTTGCCAGAGTTCTCGGTTGACTACTTGAGCACCTCGTTGAAGTCCGCCGGGCCACCTCCGAATACTCGACACGCTCCACGTCCTGGCATCTCTGAGCACCGTAGTCTGGTGGAACATCTTCTCGGGAATCACTTGCGCGACTTTATGCCCGCTCCACTTCCACGCCGTCTTTCCACAAGAATTACCGAAGAGAGGAACCAAAGCTTCCTTATTTGATGATAGGTCTTATCTAATGACAGATATTCTTTCACCAAAAACATGTTGCCTATACGAGTTCTCCATGCACTATGACAGACACATTGGGTAGTCACCCAGTGCAAGGAGAAACAATGCATCTGTATTGTCGCTGGTGCTGGGCATTAGGGGCAGAGATCATGGGATGCGCAGCGCAAGGACCGGCAGTCCAGGTGCTCACTAACCGAAAGGAAGCAAGTGAAAGCACTCGTAGTCTCCGCCATGCTCGTAACGTCGTCGGCATTTGCACCGTGCTATGCAAATCCCGTTCTAGTTTCCAGCTACTCTGTACAACTCCCTGGGGGTGGCCTAGAATTCGTTGCTTGGCAATTTCAAGCCAAGACCGTTGCGCAGGCACTTCCAAGTGTTCCTGACGGAACGCAGGTATATCAGTGGAACTTTGCCACTCAGTCCTGGAACGTGAACGGATTCGACTTCGGTTCATGGGCGTATCCGAATAACACTCTCCAGCCGGGGGAGGCGTTCTTTATCTACAATCCAGGTGCATCGCGTTCACAGCTTTTCCAAGGAGTCAATCTTACTGCCGCGAGCTTTACGCGGACGATGACGGCTGGGAAGTACCACGCAATGGGCTTTCCCTACGCTCTGTCCAACCCATCAACGGGGATGTTCTTCGAATGCGTACACGATGAACTTGGGCAGTACAGATACACGCGCCACTCCTGGGGATACCCGGCGAGTCCTGACGATATGCTTTTATCTTGGGACTCAGGAGTTCAGCAGTGGCGCCCCATCAATGTGAGGTTGTTCGTCCCGCCCTATGTTCATTGGTGGAGTCAAGAGGGCGACTTCGAGTCGGAGACCATGTACATCGGCTACGGATATTTCATCCTTCCAACTGGCACCGTCAATTGGACTGCGTCCATGTTGGGACAGAACTGCCCGTAGGATATGCTCAGGTCTAGTCGAGCGATGCGCTCAAACCTTTCTCAAGGTGCCTGACATTTGCTACCTTCGGTGCGGCAACTGGCTGGTTGAGAGCGCATGGCATCGCGTTATGTTGGACCGACTCTAGATCAAACTCTATACTCAGGTTTCAACGATTAGCAGGGCCGCCTCGTTCGTGGTGTCAGACCCGAGGCGGCCTTTTCTCGGTTTTGGGGGTGCAACCTGTCAGTTGGATTCACTGGATGCGGCTTGCCCGTACCGGTGCGGATGCGACTTGTAGAACTCTTGGTACGATGTAAGCAGGAATCGATGTCTTCCGAGAGCGGGCGGGTCCGTGGTGCGATTTCGTGTTGGGCTCGGTGTCATCGTCGGTCAACAGATGCGCATATGACACTCTGGTGGATACCGGATTGTGCAGCGAAGATTGGTTTTCATCGTGTCGCTTCGGCAGGCGTGCGTGAACGGATTCCTATTGGTCGCGTAGGCTGTGCACCGGATTTGAACACCGGAGCACCGAATGAATGGGAACGGATTTTCAACGACTGACCTGACCGCATTGCAGCGTCAGGTAACCGCCTGGCGGCGAGCCCAACGAGGGCGATCTCGTTTACCTGACGATCTCTGGGCCGCCGCCTCGGCGCTGGCCGGGTCCGAGGGGGTGAGTTGGGTCGCCCGGGCTCTTCACCTCGACTACTACCGGCTCAAGCGGCGTTGCTCGGAAGGGGCTGGCAACGCGACCAAGCCCGATCGCCCGCCGAGCTTCGTGGAAGTGGATTTGGGAGGCTCGCTCCCGGAGCCCACCGGTCGCTGGCGCATCGACCTGCGGGACGGATCTGCCCGTTGCGTGGCGATTGAGATCGGGCACGACATTCCTGCGTTGGTAGCCGTCGTCGAAGCGTTTTGGAGCCACCGGCCATGATCCAGATCACCCCGCAGATGCGCATCCTGCTGGCGGTGGAACCGGTGGATTTCCGCAAGGGCATCGATGGTCTCGTCACGGTGTGCCGCGCAGCTCTGGCCACCGATCCGCTGGCGGGTGCTTTGTTTGTTTTCCGTAGTCGAAGACGCCACGCGCTTAAATTGCTGACCTATGACGGACAGGGCTTTTGGCTCTGCCAAAAGCGGTTGTCGGCCGGCCGATTTGCCTGGTGGCCCAGCGGCCGGGACGGCGGTGCGGTTTCGTTCAATTGCGGTTATGCGGAGCTCCGCATAACCGCAAGAACTGGCTTTTCATAGGGCATCCGGATGCCGGAGATCGGGCGGCGGTCTTCTACAGCCTGATGGCCAGTTGCCGTCTGCATGGGATCAATCCCTCCGAATACCTGACGGACATCTTCACCCGCCTGCCGGCGGCGAAGATCACCGAGATCGAGTCGTTCACCCCAGCCGAGTGGGCCAAGCGACGGGTGTGAACTGAGGCACGTATCGCCTTCCAACTTCCGCGCTCGTAGCCCGGTCGGCTGGAGATCCTTGAGACGAGGCGCCTCCAGCTTCCATCAAACCATGGCGATCAAGGGAGCGGAAGACGTACTCCGTCGACCGGATACGTTGCAGCGGGCCCAGGTTCGCCAAGGTCCCGGTAAGAGGTTCCTGATCGGGTACCTCGAGGGCATCGACAGCCAGCGGGGCATTGCCTGGTGCTGGGCCGACAGCCCCGTCCTGCGGATTTTTCTCGGCATTGTGAACGCCGATTCGAAAACCGGGTGATTCCGGCGGTTTGAAATCCGGGTATTCTTCCGGTGGCGCCTTCTTCCGGCCCTTCGCCGAACCGAACTTTTCTTCCTTCTTCCTCCGTTCTCTTCGTTCGGTGGTTGGGCTTCAGCATCCCCGTCATCGAAAGCATCCCGCTCCACGCCTCCATGAGCGTGATCCGCAAACGCCACTCCCCTGAGGTCTTCCAACAGGTCTTCGTTTTCGTGCTTAACCTGTTTTGCGGCAAAGCTCTAGGCATCGACGCCACAATGCTCGAAGCCAACGCCGCCATGACGTCCATCGTGCGCAAGGACGGCTGGAAGGACTACTTGCGCAAGCTCGCCACCGCCGAGGGGAACGAGAACCCCACCGAGAACGACCTGCGACGCCTCGATCGCCGGCGACCCGGCAAGACGGTATCCAACGAGGACTGGTAGAGCCCGAGCGATCCGGACAGTCGCATCACGAAGATGAAGCATGGACGCACGCATCTGGCGTACGAAGCCGAGCACGCTTTGGATCTGGAGACGGAGGCGATCGTGGCGGCCGAAGTGAAGCCGGCCGACCAGGGCGATACGAAGTCGAGACCGGTGACAATCGAACAATGGATTCGCGCCAAGGCTCGATTGCCGACCCCATAGCAGGCATCCAAACTCTAGGACGTGGATCCTTGAACGCCGAATAGAAACCTGCTTCCCTCTCATGCCACTCGGCGTCTCGCCCTGCAGTTGAGACCGCCGCCCGGATCCTCCCCACTCATCGAATTGGCTTGACAAAGAAATGAAGAACGATCTGACCGCGGCGATCTTTGCGTTGGCCCTTAGCGGTGCGGCCGCCCTCGGGCATCAGCTCCTCTGGACACGACGAATGACGGACCTCCTGGGCGCTGGATCCCAGGCATCTGCGCGTGTGATCGGTTGCTATTTCTTTGGATTAGCTCTTGGCGCAGCTCTCGCCGCCACCCTTCTTCCTCGTGTCACCAACAAATGGCGGATTGCGGCTATAATCGAGTTGTCCGCGTCGGCCCTCTGTCTGCCAATCATGTTTCTGCCACTCGCATCCGACTGGTTGTGGCTGGCTTTCGGCCCGAACCAATTCGGGACATGGCGAGTCAGCCTAGCCAGACTGCTAATATCGCTCGCAGTCGTGGTGCCACCAGCCGTTGCTGTCGGCATGAGCCTTCCCATGATCATTGCCGGGGTTCGGCGCAGCACCATCAAGCCAGCCACACATCCCATCTTGCTATACACAGTCTACACAGCCGGAGGTGCCCTCGGGCTCGCATTCGTAGTCTCTATTGGCCTGCGAAACTTCGGTGCCCTTGGGGGAATGGCTTTAATGACCTTGCTGAACCTCACAGCAGCCATTGTCTGCTGGCACCGCTCACAACACTCTGAACCAATTTCGGACTTATCCGACACGCGAACATTTGCAACTGAGTCTCCATCCCGGTATAGGATTCCTTGGCCTGTTGTGATCGCTGCATTTTTCTCCGGGGCTGGAATCGTATCGATTGAAGTACTAAGCATTGAACTGGTCAACCTTACTGCCCCGCTGGCATTTTACCCACAGTCCGCGATTCTATTCGCAGCAATACTGCTACTCGCGATCGCAGCTGCGTTGTCTTCCAGAATTGCGCTTAAGGTAGGAACCGTTGCTCGTCTTGTGCCTTGGGTGCTCACCCTTACCGGAGTCCTCGTGGCTCTGATTCCACTAGTTTTAGTCTACGGATTCGCATCCCGAATTGTTCTCGGCTATAGCGACTCAATCACTGGCTTCATCCTGCAGATGGTAGGAACTGGCCTCTGCGTCCTTGGGCCTCCCGTTCTCATTGGAGGGTTGTTGTTTCCGTTCCTCATGAGAATCTCATTCACCGAAGTACCCTCGAACCTTGCGTGGCTGCTTTCTGCGAATGGCATTGGAGGGCTCATTGGCGCGGAAGTAGCTTTGCGCCTCATTCTTCCCCTCCGTGGTGTCCATGTCGCGCTGGGACTGGTTGGTTGCCTCTACGCAGCGATGGCAATTCTATGGGTCTCAAGCAGCTCAAGCTCCGCAGGTAAGTTCCGAGTCGCTCCGCCACTCGCGGCGCTGACAGCCTGTGTTCTTCTTACCACAGGACCACTCTCAGATCTCCGAGTTTTCATTGACGCACGCTCTTTCACCGTCCTTGACGTGAAGTCAAGTCGAGATGGTTCACTCGCCGTGGTCGAGCGTGAGGGCTTGGGGCGAGGAATGGTATTTGACAATCAGTACCTTCTCGGAGCATCGGGAGGAAGGCCGGAAATGCAGCGCCAGGCGCATATACCTCTCCTTTTGCATCCGGATCCGCGTAGAGTTGCCTTTCTTGGCCTTGGGACTGGCATCACGGGGAGCGGAGCTCTGCAGCATGGTCCGGTAGAAGCAATAACATCGATCGAAATATCCCCTCAAGTTGCCGAAGCTGCTAGAGTTTACTTCTCAGAACTAAATGATGGATTCTATGAAGACGAGAGAGTGCGCATCATAGTGGACGACGCAAGGACGTTCATTTTGTCAACCGAGAACTATTTTGATGTTGTTATCGGCGATTTGTTCACCCCCTGGCGTCCAGGAGAGTCCCGGCTCTGCTCCTTAGAGCAGTTTCAAGCTGCAAAGCGATCGCTTCGGCCGAGCGGTGTATTTTGTCAATGGTTCCCAATGCATCAACTAACGAAAGAACAATTCGAAGTCATTGCCGCTACGTTCCAGCAAGTATTTCCAAGAACATACATATTTCGCAATCACTTTAAGACCCTCAGCGTTCCTGTTGCCCTAGTTGGCATCAAAGATGGAGAGCTGAAATGGAGTGTGGTAGAAGCCCGGACCAGAGCCGAAGCCGCAAGAGGACTACTCATGGATCCCCTCTGTCGCCACCATTCCGGCATCGCCATGCTTTACCTAGGCGAAACCTACGGCATTCCAGCTTCGGGCTTAAACACGCTAGGTAACTTGCGAATCGAGCTTTCATCGGCGAGCAATCTCATCCTAAAGGGATACGGAGCATTTCTCTCAGGGGAGAGTCAACAATGGATGGACTTTGTAGACAGACAGCTGGCCCATCTTCCAGAAGCGCCAACCTTACCGGATCACCTTAAGAAACTTCCCGCCCTTGGAGGGGTGATTGCACAGTACGACGCTGCAACACGAAGGGGCGAGACGGTCGCAGCGGAGGAGTTGCGCCAGTCGATACTCAAGGCGCTCCCCTTCGAGATTCGTGGCGATATGAATGCAGATTGGTCGTTGTGGTCCGGAGCCGCCCCATTTGAGCCGCGGCCTGGAGGTCCAGCATCAAGGTGACGGATAGTTCTGCACAACGCTGTTGGTTTGTTCGTCGCGCGGCCATAGAGGTATCCCAGCTCGCGCAGTGAGACGCAGACCTCCGCCCGGCCTTGGCTAGATCTTGGGTGGTCTTCATTGACGAGAGGTGGTTCGGCGTGGCTCTTGCGCGAAAGCCGCCTGGATCGGAGCGGTGGTCAACAGCTGCGCGCATTGCCCGCGCGGCCGGAGATCCTAGGGGCGAGGCGCCTTCAGCTTCCATCAAACCTTTGCCATCGAGGCAGCGGAAGACATATTCCGTCGATCGGAGAAAGTGCCCCCCTCCCATCTGCCTCCAACCGGATCGTGTATGGCATTGTGACGTAAGCGTCTCTCGTGCAGCGCTTACCAGAACTCGAAGTCCGCGCCTTGGCACAGCGCACTCAAGTGAGCCTGACTCAACGTCGGAAGGCATGCCGAGGGATGTCCGCACACCAATTCGGTTGACTGATAGCGATAGCTCAGATTAAGGCTTAGCCCAAGTTCGTCAGTCCGTAGAGTGGCCGGCTGCAAGACGCGTGGCTTTTTCGCTTCGCTCTCCAACGCTCCCTTGTCTTCGAGCGACTTGCGCTCGCCGTGAACCGCGGCGGGTCATGTAGTGGAGAACTGCCCGTTGTCGGCACTTCCTCCACAAGCGTAGTCTCGGGCGCATGTTCCTGCGTCGGAACCGCCGCGTCGTGGACGGTGAGAGCTACGAGTACTGGAGCCTCGTCGAGACCTATCGCACGGCCAAGGGGCCACGTCAGCGCGTGGTGGCTCAGTTGGGCAAGCGCCCCGGCTTTGAGGCTGCCCACCAGCGGCAATGGGCCGATCTGGATCGCTTGTTGGAGGGCGCTCCCGTGGGTCCGACGCAGTTGTCGCTGCCCGCTCCGGAGATTGCGCCGGCGGAACCCGAACCCATCTGGGCCGAGGTCAACCTGGCTGGCTTGCGGGTCGAACGGGTGCGGGAGTTCGGGCAGGTGTATCTCAGCCTGAGCCTGTGGCGCCGGCTGGGATTGCACACCCTGTTGCGCAGTGTGTTGCCCGCCGGACAGGAGGATGTTCCCTGGGATCTGACGGCCTGCATTTTGACCTTGGCCCGGTTCTGCGGCCAAAAGAGCGAGCTGCATGTGGCCGAGAGCTGGTATGCGCAGAGTGCCCTGGACGATCTGTTGAACGTGACCCCCTTCCAGGTCAACGAGTCCCGCCTGTACCGTGGACTGGATGCCATCCTTCCCCACAAGGATGCCCTCTGCGCCCACCTGCAGCGGCGCTACGAGAGTCTGTTCGGTGTGCGTTTCGAGTTCCTCCTCTACGATGTCACCAGCACCTACTTTGAGGGAAAGGCGGAAGGCAATGAGAAGGCCGCCCGTGGTTACAGCCGGGACCAGCGACCCGACTGCAAACAGGTGAACATCGGCCTGGTGGTCACGCCCGAGGGACTACCCGTGGGGTATGAGGTCTTTGCTGGGAACCGCGCGGATGTCACGACCGTGGAGGAGATGGTGCGCCTGATGGAGGAGAAGTACGGCCGCGCCGAGCGGATCTGGGTGATGGACCGCGGCATGGTGAGCGAGGACAACATCGATTTCCTGCGTGGACGAGGCGCGCGGTACCTGGTGGGAACCCCCAAACGTCGGCTGCGCCAGTTTGAGGCCCAGTTGCTGGAGGAGAAGGATTGGGCGGAGGTGCAGCCCGGAGTGGAAGTGAAGCTGATCCCGCATCCGGATCAGGCAAGCGGCGAGATGTATGTGCTGTGCAAATCAGCCGCCCGTCAGGAGAAGGAGGCGGCGATGCTCGCCCTGCAGTGCCAGCGCTTGAAGAAGGAGTTGGTGAAGATCGATGCCGCCCTCCAGGCACGGCCGCTGAAGGACACCGGAGCGATCGAGCGGCGGATCGGCCGGTGGATGGGAAAGTATCCGGCAGCCGAGCGCCTGATCGAGGCGCGGCTCGTGCGCAACGCGGCGGGCGCCGCCTGTGGTTTGGAGCTCACGGACCGTGCTGGTCCCAGTGAGTGGGCCCGCCATGCGCATGGAGCCTACCTGTTACGGACCAACTGCACCGAGCTGGACCCGGTCGCGCTGTGGAAGTGGTACATGCAGCTGACCCAGGTGGAGGATGCGTTCCGCATCTCCAAGAGTGACCTGCTCATGCGCCCTGTGTTCCACCAGAAGACCGAGCGGGTGGAGGCGCACATCCTGATCTGTTTCCTGAGCCTGGTGCTGTGGCGCACCTTGGAAAACTGGATGAAATGCCGCGGCTTGGGGACCTGCGCGCGCCAATTGATCGAGGAGGTGGCGCAGGTGCGGCGGGTGGACGTGGTGTTGCCGGTGCGGGCGCAGGGGGAACAGACGCTGACCGAGGTGCGCCTGCGGGTGGTGACCCGGCCTGAACAGCGGGCCGCGGACCTGCTGGACCGCTTAGGGCTACAACTGCCGACGGCCCCGCGATGCATCGTAAGCGGTCGACGATCCGGGTCTATTCGGGATGAGCGGGGATGTGGTGAAGTGGTCAGGTGAAGCACTCCTCTTCGCAAGACAGGCCCCTGGGCCGACGCCGCCGTGCC
>CAUJJW010000161.1 GCA_963205105.1 Verrucomicrobiota bacterium
AGTAGTCGAGCCGGTCCGTGTAGGGCATCGACGCCAGATAGCTGGTGCTTTCGGCGATCTTCTCATGGTTTCGGTGCAGATAGCCAAACACCGGCTTCAGCTTCACCACCGTCTCCCCTTCCAGCACCACGTCCATGCGGAACACCCCATGGGTCGAGGGATGCTGTGGCCCCATGGAAATCTCCAGCCAGGAGCCTCCGCCGTCTTCCATCTCCTGCGGAAGCAACGCGAACCGATCCACCGCCCCCACAGCCGCCGATCCCGAGCCGTTGTCCGGGTGAGCGCCGTTTCCTCCGCTCATACCACCCCTCCCCGATCCTGCCACGCCTTCGCCCTCTCCAACACCCGGTCGTGAGGCGTCGGCTCGTACTCGTAGTCGTCGGGATCCACGTAATCCTTGCGCATCGGGTGATCCTTGAAGCCCTCCCACATCAACAACCGGCGAAGATCCGGGTGGCCGTCAAAATGCACTCCGAACAGATCGTAGATTTCACGTTCCTGAAGTTCACAACCCCGCCAAACCGGCGTCAAAGAGGGCACCGCCACTTCCTGCAGCCGGTCGATCGTCCGTACACGGAGGATCACCGGGCCATGCTTCAGCGCGATGGAATAGAGATGGTAAACGACTTCCAGAAAACCGGGAATGGTCCGGGTCTCTTCCACTTCCTTCTCCACCCCCTCCACCGTCCGTTTCACCTTCACCTTCTCCGTGCGGTCCGGCCAATCGATCCCCGTCACGTTCGAGCAGTAGTCCAACCTCAAACCGGGATCATCCCGCAGAAACAACGCCACCCCGGCGACATGCTCGCGGTCGACCCGTAGCGAATGCTGGGCCGAGGGAGATGCATTCAACACAAGGTCGACCACGGCCTCCGGACAGGCAGCAACCACACGAGCGCGAATCTGTTCGAGGGTTTCCACAGGGTAGAACTTCCAACATCAGCCCCTCGCAGGGACTTTCGGCGCGTTCCAGACGTCGGGATTGAAAGGCGGCTCCACATCATGCGGGCCCTGCACCGGGATCAAAAATTCACTCGGCGCATTCGCTCGGAGGTGGCGCGGTCGGGATTCGCCGGTGAGCTGCTGGTTGCCAATCTTTTCCTGCAGCGTCATCAGCGCATGAATCAAAGCCTCCGGCCGCGGCGGACACCCGGGAATATGCACGTCCACCGGAATGTACCGATCAATGCCCTTCAGCACGTTGTACCCCTGCTTGAATGGCCCCCCCGAAATGGCACAGGCCCCCATGGCGATGACATACTTCGGCTCGGCCATCTGGTTGTAGAGCCTCACAATCTGCGGGACCATCTTCTTGGTCACGGTTCCCGACACGATCATGAGATCCGCCTGCCTCGGCGAAGGTCGAAACACCTCGGACCCAAACCTCGCCATGTCATAGCGCGCCATGGTGCTCGCAATCATCTCGATCGCGCAGCAGGCCAGTCCGAACTGAAGCGGCCAAACAGAGTTCTTCCGCCCCCAGTTGTAAAAGTCCTGAATCGAGGTCACGACGACCCCCTGCGCCCGCAGATCCGAGGTTGGGTTCAAAGAACGACTCATACCTCAATACCAGGTCAGAACACCCTTCAGCCAAGCCCAAACCAAGCCTTCAGCCAGCAGCAACAGAAACACCGCCATCGTCAGCAACGCGCCGATGGAAAGGCTGGTGTAGGCCGCAGCAAACGGAATCAGGAAGATGCTCTCGACATCAAACACCAGGAAGACAATGGCGTAGAGGTAGTAGTGAATATTCTGGTTCCCACCAGGATCCCCCGCCGACGCCAAACCACATTCATAATTGGAACTTTTTTCGATCCCAGGCTTCCGCGGGGAGAAAGTGAGCGCCCAAATACGAGCTAAAATCAGCGGCCCGACGCCAAATCCCACCGCCATCGCGGCGAACACCAGAACCACGTGATTCGGGAATTCGAGAAGAGGTTCCATCGGCCGCCAGGAGTGAAGGCGACGAAGGAAGACAAGTCAACCAGCAGGTCCCAAATCCCCGGACACTGCTCCCTTTCCGACACCCAATTCGTCCGATACCCGACCAGGCAGCAGCCGATGTCGGCCAAGCCGCAAGCCATATATCATCAAGCACAGAGACATCCATCCATGCTCTTCCCACTCTTCTCGCTTTCTCCCCTTCACTCGTCTGTGTGGCCCCGTCGTCATCGGTGCTTCTTGAACCGAAGCGCAAGCAGCGCCGCGCCGAGTAGCGCCAACGAGCTTGTCGATGCCTCAGGAATGGCAGAAATACTGAAACCCTGAAGACCCGTGAGGGGAGCTGGCGGGATGGTACCACCGCCAAGCCCATTGACGGCAATCACTGCGGAAAGACCGATGTTTCCCCTGCCCTCGCTGAGCGCCTCAGCGAACGTTGAACCCATCCCCACCCACCATGCCACCAGCTGAACATGAGCGGAACCACCCGGCACGGTTCCCGGAATCAGAACTTCGCCTCCCGTGGTGATATAGCCCCGATCCGCGTCGGAACGAAACGGGATGGGAACCCCGACTGGCATCATAAAGCCACCCGGGGTTCCGGCGTAGAGCTGTCCCATAATAGCATGCGAACCGGTTCCGGTGACAAGTTCACGATTCTCACCGTAAATCACTGGAGCGTCGACCACCCCAGCAAGTTTCGTCGTGAAATGCACCGTGCCCTGAGCCACCGCAGTCAAGGTTCCGGCCAAGAAAACCACGAGTTTCCAGGGGCAAAGCATGGTGCCACGGGTAATCTCTCCACCCAGGGCAGTCAATCCTCTCTCCGCCAGTTTACCGCAACGCGCCCTCGATTCCGACGCGTGCCAACGATGGCGAGTATTGACGAGCCCGGCACACCAGTTGCCTGTCCCTCTATGATGGCAAAGTCTCCATTCCCTTCGTCGGCCACTCTGATTGCCTGTCCCTTTGTTGCCAAACCCTCGGTTGCCCGATCCTTCGCCCGCTTATGGGGTCCGATGATGCAGCTGCTGTCTTTGAGCGATTGGTCCCTGAGACACTCCGGTTGAAACCTCTTTCAGTCGCGAAAATGGCCCATGACATTCTGAAAGAACAAGCGGAGAAGCACCCCTAGGTGCTTCTCCGCTGAAAACGAAAAGGCCGCCCTTACGGGCGGCCTTTGATCCTACACATCAGCAACACGTTACTTCTTGCGACGGATCAGCAGCAGACCCGTACCGAGAAGACCGAGAGCGGCGATGGACGGCTCCGGGACGATCGCGCTGACCGAGAAACCGGTGAGACCCACCAAGTTCGCGGGCAGAGAAGGAGGCGAACCAGCGCCACCGGTAGCAGCCACATTGATCACAGCGGAGGAACCAACGCCGCCCGTGCCCTTGGCAAGAGCGTCAGCGTAGGTCGCACCCTGGCTGGCGTACCAAGCAACCATCTGGACATTCGCCGGGCTACCGCCCGCGACGCCAGGGATGCTCACCGAACCACCACCCGTGATGTAACCGACGGCAGCGCCGTCACGGAAGGGAACCGGCACGCCAACGGCGGTCAAAGCACCACCAGGAGCAGAAGCATACAGCTGACCCCAGACGGCGTTTTCACCCGTACCACCAACACCCGTCGTGGTTCCCTCGTAGACGACCTTCGCGTCGATGGGGCCCGTACGGTTGGAGAAGTTCACGGTGCCCTGCGCAAAGGCGGAAACGGCAACGGACAGCGCGGCGAATGCAATAACGATTTGTTTCATGTTATACTGTGTACTGAATTAGGTTTTGATTCCTGGTAAGAGTACCATCATCAGCCGTTAAGCCTCAGTTGACAGAGAACGTGCGCGTCCAGCTGGCCGCGGCGGTCTTCTGAACCCAGAAGCCTTCGCCAACACCAACCGTCGGCTCACCAGCGCCCCACTCACCGAAGGAGTAGGCATTCAAGGTGTAGGTCTGGCCGGCGACATCCCACTTATAAACGGTGTCGTCTTCAGCGACGGGGAACCCGAGATCGGTCACCAGCTTGCCCGCTTGGGGAACCTGGGAGGCCGTCAGATTGAGGTTCGCACCCAGCGCGGTGGTGAGATTGCCCTGGGGAACTTCACCCACGAAGGTCAACGTCATGTCCGTGGCACCTTCGTTCTTGATGAAGAACGCCGTGCCAGGTCCAACCACTTGGTTCGGATTCGCCCATTCCCCAAAGCTGAACGCATTGAGGGTGAACGCACCGGCCGCGTAGGTGTAAACAGTCACGTCGCCGCTAGGCGCGAGAACTTCGCTGATCTTGTTGCCACCAGCGTTGAGCTGATTCGCGACCAAGGCGAGCTTGCCCGCAGGAACAGAGACGTTGATGTAACCAACTGCGTTCACCGAATAAACCTGGGCCGAAGCGCCAAGGGATCCGGCCACGCCGAGGACTGCTGTGGTAAGGATGAGTTGTGTTCTCATTGTGTTGCTGCTCGTGTTTCCGTGTGTGCGACAGACGCTTACAGACGTGTCGTTTGATGTCAAAACTTTTTTTGGCATCCCGTTGCTTCGGAGTTCACTTCTGCAAGTCATTTATCGCATGACTATTAAGCTCCTTTTCCGGCTGCTGGCAAGCCCCGGGTGAACCTTCTTCCGCTTGCCGGGGGTCGCATCCTCCCTTGCCCATCACCCTAACCGCCTCGCTCTTGCCCATCCCACCGAGCGCAGCCAGGCCACCTGTCCCCGAGGAACCCAACTCTCCTGACCACGTCAAATCTTTCGAAATTAGCAAGTTAGGAAATTGAGAAGCAATTTTCTCACAAAGACACCCGACCTTCTTTCGACAGGGCCAATCGCCCGATTCGGAATTGTCATGGGAGACTCCCGGATCGCGGTTGTCGCTGCATGACCGCGGTCACTGACCGTAGTTGCGTCCGCTGCGACCGCGCCCTCGCCCCTTCAGGCGATGATCTGCTGGATCGGCGTTCCGTGGTCGATTTCGAGACGTTTCCGTCCAGGAACCTCCAACCGACGCGAATCCAGCCCGAGTTGTTGGAGAATCGTCGCGTGAATGTCGGTGACGTAATGACGGTGTTCAGCGGCATGAAACCCGATTTCGTCGGTGGCCCCATGCACCACGCCTCGTTTCAGACCACCGCCTGCCATCCACACGCTGAAGCCAAAAATGTGATGATCCCGCCCATCCGATCCCTGGGAACCAGGCGTTCTCCCGAACTCCGTGGCGAAGATCACCAACGTTTCGTCCAGCAAACCTCTCCGATCCAGATCCTCCAGCAATCCGCCGATGGGCTGGTCCACGGCGAGCGCCAATTGGGCGTGGTTTGCTTTCAATCCGCTATGTGCATCCCAAGCTCCGGCTCCGCCTCCGCCGTGCTGGATTTGAATGAAACGCACGCCGCGTTCGACGAACCGCCTAGCGGCGAGGAGTTGCATTCCGAAGTCGCGGCACCCCGGCACTTCCAGACCGTACAGGCGTTGGGTCTCTTGGCTTTCGGCGGAATACTCCATGACCTCCGGCACGGAGCGTTGCATGCGGAATGCCAGTTCATAGGCCGCCACCCGCGCCGCGAGTGCCGGATCCTGCGGGTACTCGACCCCACGGATCGCATTGAGCTCCCGGAGCAGCCCAAGTCCAACCGCCTGCGATTCCGGGGTAAAGGGGCGCTCGGGGTTTCCAAAATCCAGCGGGTTCGCAGGATCCATCCGCAAGGGAACAGCGTCATGGGAGGGCCCGAGGTAATGTCCATCGCGCTTGTTCCAGTATTCCCGCGTTCCCATCGAAATGAACTGGGGCAAATTCTCGTTCAGCGTGCCCAGGCCGTAATGCACCCAGGCGCCCAGGTTCGGGAAGTCGCCGTCGTTCTGATGCCGTCCTGAGTGAAACTGTGTCTGCGCCCCATGGTTGCTGTCGGTCGTCCATAGAGAACGCACCACCGCCAAACGGTCCACATTCCGCGCAATGTGCGGGAACCAGTCGCTAATCTCGATGCCGCTCTGACCGTGTTTCCGGAAGCCAACCTGCAACGGGTAAAGGGTATTCCGCTGATTCCCATTGGCGTCCGGCACCACCAAACGTTCGATGGCGAGCTTCCTGGGGTCCTGAACCGCAGCAAATGGAGTCTCCGCAATGCTCTTCCCTGCGTAGCGCGTCAGCATGGGCTTCGGATCGAAACTTTCCACATGGCTCACGCCGCCATTCATGAAAATCCAGATCACGCTCTTTGCTTTTGGAGCGAAATGAGGCCGTCCCTCCGGAGGAGCCCAAGTCGCGGCCCCTGCCGCGCGGCATTCACGCTCGAGCATCGCGCCCAGGGCCAGCCCTGTGAATCCCATGCCCAGATCCGCCAAAAACGCCCGACGTGGCAACCTACGAGCCGTTGTCGCGGTACGTGGCGAGGTGTTCATCGGAGTGTCACGAAGTCATTGTGGTTCAACAAAGCCCAAACCAGCCCTGTCCGGGGATTGGTGATTGCTCCAGCGGCGGAAGGATCGTTCCGCACGGCGAGCGCAGCCCATGTGCCCATAGCCCGCAGGCTTGCGCCCAACTCCGCCTCGCAGGGCTCAAACCCCAGGAGAACCCGAAACGCCCGTCGCACGAACGCCTCCTCGGTATCGACGCCCACCCCTTCCGGCATGGTTCCGTTCACCGACAGGCTCAGCCGCTCCGCGATGTGTCGCGCCGCATCATGCACCAACCGGCTGTTGGCGAGGGCCAATGCCTGCTGCGGCACGATGCTCTGTTCGCGGCGATAGCACTCCTTCACGGCAGCATCGTCGAAGGTGGTTAGAAACAGATTCCGTTCATTATTTGAATGAAAGAAGTACAGACTCCGCCGCTTGGATTCGGCTTGTTCAGGTGCGGGCACCGAGGGGCCGCCGCGTGTCTCATCCAGGTCGCCCGCCAGCGCCAGAATCGAATCCCTGACGACCTGCGCCTCCAACCGGATCGAATCCCGACGCCACAACCACCGGTTGTCGGCGTCTTGCCGTCGATTCGTCTCCCCTCCCGTGATTCCTGAGTTCATCCGATAGGTCGCGGAGGTCACGATCAGGCGGTGGATGTGTTTCATGCTCCAGCCGCTCTCGATCCATTCGCAGGCCAGCCAGTCCAGCAACTCGGGGTGGGTTGGGGACGCTCCATTCCTCCCGAAATCAAAGACCGTGGAGACCAGCGGCGCTCCCATGTGCCGGTTCCAGAGGTGATTCACCCCGACACGGGCGGTGAGCGGGTGCCGACGGTCCGTCACCCATGCTGCCAAAGCCTTCCTTCGCCCGCTGCTCTGCGGACCAAAGCTCACCACGGGATCGTCCTTGGTCGAATCCAAGAACCGCGTCGGTGTCCAGGCTGCGCCCGCCAACTGTGTGTAGGCCACGGCCTCAGGCGGAAGCGGCGCCGCGGCCTGGCTGATCGCCTGCTGGAGAGCCTCCTGCGCCTGGTCGCACTCTCGAGAGTCTGCCGTAGCTTGATTCGGGTCGGCCTTCACGCGTTTCAACTGGGCCCGCGCCAGCGCCAACCGTGCGCGGGCGACCTTGGTTTCACGTTCGGCTCGGACCGCCTGCCTGGCCAAGTGCCGTTCATCGGTCCGGTCCTCAAGGCGCAGGGTCGCCGATCCCTCGATTCCATCCGTCACCCGCCAAGAAGCCCGAAGCGCCGCGATCCGGCTTTCAAGACTGCTGGCCTCCGACTGCGCCAACGCCGCGTCCTGCTCCGCCACGGCCAGGCGCGCCTCGGCCTCGGCCAAGCCACCGGAATCGCCCCAACGGCCCGCGACCTCGGCGCAGGCTTCCCGGGCTTCGCGGAGGGCTCGCCGTGTCGAATCCACCCTGGCTCGTGCCTTGGCCCGGTAGGCCTCGATGACCCATGGACGACGTTCCGGCTGCCATGCATCAACGGGAAGCTGCACCGGGTGAATCGCGAGTTCGCGAAAGGCGAGCCATTCGGGCACCCCGGGTGTCATCACTTTGGAAGTATCCGGCTGGGTTTCCTGACCTCGAACGAAGCGATACGTTGGAGCGTCTATTCGTCCATCAAAGACCCGAGGGAGTCCGTCCAGGTTGAGGTCAGGTTCACCCGGCACGACGTCCAGGCGAGCATGGTAGGGCTCGAAGAAGGCCCTCATTCGAAAGTAGTCTTCCTGTGGAATCGGGTCGTATTTATGGTCGTGGCATTTCGCGCAATTCAGCGTGAGCCCGAGCATTCCTTTGCCCACATGCTCCACCGCTTCGTCCATCCACTGATTCCGGTTGAAGAGGAAGTAATTCCTCGCGAGATAGCCCGTCGCCCGCAGCCGGTCCGGATCTCCGGGATGCAATTCGTCGGCCGCCAACATCAGGCGAAGCATTTCGTCGTAAGGCGTGTCGGCATTCAGGGATTCCACGATCCAGTCGCGCCAGCGCCAGATATGTCTCTGGCTGTTCCGCAATTGATCCCCCAAGCCCCACCAATCGCTGTAACGCCAGACATCCATCCAGTGGCGGGCCCAGCGTTCGCCATGGCGGGGATCGTCCAGCAAACGATCCACCAGCCGCTCGTACCAGCCCTCCTCGACATCCGCGTCCAACGCCAACCAGTCATTCACGGTCGGAGCAATGCCGACCAAATCCACATACAAGCGCCGGATCAGCAAAGACCGGGGTGCCTCGGATTGGGGCTGCAGCCCGAGCCGTTCGTGCTTCGCGGCCACGAACGCATCAATCGGGTGATTTCCCCAACCCGCTCGCGAGACCTCGGGCACCGGTGGTCGAACCGGAGGCCGAAATGCCCAGTGGTCCTTCGGGTCCGATTCCGGAGGATCCTCAACAGGCCCCACCGCTCCGCCATCGATCCACGCCCGCACCCTTGCCACCTGCGCCGCGGTTAGTCTCTCCCCTTCATGCTCGGGAGGCATACGGTCCTCTGAATCCAGCGTCTGAATCCGTTGGATCAACAAACTCGATGCCGAGTTTCCGGGCAGAACCGCCGGGCCGGATTCCCCGCCCTTCACCATGGCTGCCACGGTGTCCAGGCGAAGCCTGGCTTGCTGCTTCAATGCCCCATGGCAGGCGTAACACCGCATCCGGAGGATCGGTTGAACGTCGGCCAAATAGTTGGACGTGGCACCGGAGGTGAACGCCGCCAACAGGCCCAGCAGGAATCCGAACGCACCCGTCAGTTGGCGCCATCGACAGGCCCGGGGCGCGAGCGCGAACACCTCGGATGCGGTGCCACCTTGGGGCTGTGATGACGGTGACGGCATGGATCGGGGACGACGTCACCAGACTGGGCCGAACAAGGACGGTTCGGCAAGGGTGCGAGCCACTCAACTCCTGATTCTCCAGGTTCGGACGAGTGAACCTCGTTCTGAACAAGGTTCGATGCATGCGAAACCCTTGTTCTGCGGGGCACCCATCAAAAGAGTGCTTGCAACAGAAGATCGCGAAGTCAGTTTTTATACCGATGAAGATACCCCCCTTCATCTTCCCATGACGACCTACCTAACCAAACGACTCACACTAGGGCTTCTGGCGGCTGCGGCGCTTGCCCTGGTCACGAACGCGTCGGCGGCCACATCCCTTGTCGAATTTGGCTTCGACGAAGGCTCCGGCACCACCGTCACCGACAGCATCAACAGCCTGTCCGGCTCCCCGGCCACACCCGCGAACCCACCCACCTTCGAAGCGGTCGCTCCCTCCGGCAAAGCCGGGGATTCCGCGGTCCATTTCGAGGCCGGGCAGTACTTCACCGTCAACGATCCAGACCGACGGATTCAGTTCGATACGAACAATCCCTCCTTCACCTTGCAGGCCTGGGTCAAACTCCCCTCGACCCCGGCCAGCCGGCAGGTGTTCTTCTACAACAACACTCCGGGCGGGGCGGTTTCTTTCTCGGTGAACAACAACCGAACCGTCTTCGTCACGACCCTCGGCATCGCCGACGTCAGTTCCCAGGCCGCCATTCCCGAGGACGAGAACTGGCATCATATCGCGGTCGTCCATGAGCACGGCCTGGAATTCCGATTCTATGTCGACGGCGTGCTGGGGGATACCGTCCCCTACACCAGCGGCGTGAATTTCTCCCGCACGCAGGGACTCTTCAGCATCGGGGCGGAATGGAACGGCGCCCTGCAATTCATTGGTTCCGTCGATCGGTTGAAGGTCGCCAGCGGGATCCTCAGCCCCGGCGAACTCGACTACCAACCGGTGCCGCCCGCGGCGCTGATTGATTTTGGATTCAACGAAGGCTCCGGCACCACGATCGCGGACACCATCAACAGCCTCTCGGGTGCTCCCGCCACGCCGGCCAATCCGCCCACCTTCGAATCCACCGCGCCCTCCGGTCAGGCCGGCGATTCAGCCGTCCATTTCGAAGCCGGTCAGTTCTTCATCGTGAATGACCCCGACACCCGGGTTCAGTTCGATACCAACAACCCCAACTTCACCCTTCAGGCATGGGTCAAACTGCCCTCGACCCCGCCCAGCCGGCAGGTTTTCTTCTACGCCAACGGCCCTGGTGGCGCCGTTTCGTTCTCGGTGAACAACAATCGCACCGTCTTCGTAACCACCCTGGGCATCGCGGATGTCAGCTCCCAAGCCGCCATTCCTGAGGACGAAAACTGGCATCATATCGCGGTCGTTCACCAGAACGGCGTCGAGTTCCGGTTCTACGTCGACGGCGTGCTCGGGGACACGGTGCCCTACACCGGCGGCGTCAACTTCTCCCGCACCCAGCGGCTCTTCAGCATCGGTGCCGAGTGGAACGGCGCACTGCAGTTCAACGGCTCCGTCGACCGCCTCAAGATCTTCAGCGGGATCCTCAGCGAGAGTCAGTTGGACTCGACCCCCATTCCCCCGGTGGGAACCGGCGGCCTGATCATCGCCCGCCCGAGCGTCTCGCCGTTCGGCTTCAGCATCGGGGTCACCGACGCCGCGGGAAGCGTGCTGAATCCGACCACGATCGCCCTTTCGTTCGATGGCACCACGGTCACCCCGACGTCCGTCACCAAGAATGGCGCCACCACGACCATCACCTACAACGCCCCCAGTGCCCCGTTGGCCTCCGGCTCCAATCACACGATCGGTCTCACCCTCCAGGACGGGCGGGGCGTCTCGTTCACCAGCAATTCCAGCTTCGTGGTGCCGGCCTACGCCACCCTCCCCACCGCCGCCGGCTTCCCTGCCAGCGCCGTCGACAAAACCAAGCAGGGTTTCCGCATCAAGACCTATCAGATCGACGGCGGCACCCAGGAAGGAACGATCGCCTACAACGAAGCCCTCCTCGCCGGTCAGCAAGGACCCAATGTCGCCAACCTCAGTGACGTCGGCGGCGTCGATGCCAACGGCTACTTCACCTGGACCAGCTACATCAACTTCGACACCACCCTGGGTGCGAACGGGTATTTCAACGATCCCGACTTCGTCACCAGCTTGTTCCCCGGCATCCCCGGCACTCCCGAAACCTCCGGTCCCGATGAAAACTTCGTCCAGGAAATCCTGGCCGCACTGGAGTTCACCCAACCCGGCATGTACACCATGGCGGTCAACACCGACTGGACGGGTTTCCCCAATGGCACCGACGGCTACCTGGTTCGCGTCGGCACCAACCCCCTCGACCCGGCTTCCAGCATTCGCGTGGGATTCTTCGACGCCCTCGCACCCGTCGGCCCCGACCGGGGTGTCGCCAACTCGCCGTTCCAATTCTACGTCTCGAAGGCGGGCATTTACCCCTTCCGACTCATGTATTACCAGAGCGGTGGCACGGCCAACCTGGAATGGTTCCTGGTCAACGCTGATGGCACCCGCACTCTGATCAACGATACCGGCGGCGTCCCGGCCTACTACGCCTGGACCACCCCGCCGGCGGCTCCCACCCTCGGTGTCGCCCGTTCCGCGACCGGTTTGACCCTCACCTTCACCGGCAGGCTCCAATCCGCGAACAGCCTGTCCGGCCCTTGGACCGATGTGGCCGGCTCCAGTCCATTGGCCGTCTCTGCCACCGATCCCGCGAGGTTCTACCGAGCTGCCCAATAGCAGCATCGGCGTTCGCATCCATTCACGGCAAATAACACGGGGCCGGGCGCAAGCCCGGCCCTTTTTGTGTCGCGACCCGGTGGTTCTTCCCCCTCCTCCACGGGACTGACAGGAGAATCTCCGCGTGGACCGCTCTACGTGAAGCCGAACACCCGCGGCACCCTACGGCATGTCGGAAACCGGACGCACGGTCCATCCCAAGGGGGCGGGAGTCGCCTCATCCATGGCGAGTTGGGGTGCTGTGGGCGCCGCACCCCGTCCAGCGTGCTGGCTCGTGGCGCACCCCGTGAAGCCCACCGCCGCAACAACCAAAAAAATCCACGCAACAAAGGTTCTCATACAACTCCGATAGTGGGTTTACTTAAGCTGGTAATGTAGGTTTTCGCAAGTGCGTTGTTGATGGTTCATCCCGTGCGGGGCCTGAGACGCCCATCAGACTCGAGGTCGGGGGTCATTCCACGGAACCCCGCAGACTTCTGTCCGCGTCGTCTCCGGTCCTTTCCGGATAAATCGGATGGATTATATCCCAATTTCGGATTTGCAAAACTGGAAGATTCCTGTCTCCAGAGAACTTCATCACCTGCCGATGGACGAGGAAGGGTGAAGGCTAGAGAAGTGCAAGTAGGTCATGGCCCGGAATGTTCCATTCACTGGGGGGGATTTCGTGCGTCGGCATGGTCAATCGCCGCGCTGGTCCAGATGACTCTGTGCATCGAAGCCGAGACACAAAGCCCCTGGGCACCGAATGTCTCCGTGTCGATCAAGGAGGAATACGACAGCAACGTGTTTCTTCAGGACATGACCTCGCTGGGAAACCACGCCTCGATGGTCTCCACGATCATCCCGGCGGTCGGCATCCAGTACTCGGGGAGTGGGACCACGCGCCTGCAAGCGTCCTACGCGCCGGAGGTGGCCTTCTTCCATTCGGAGTCCAGCGAAGACCATGTGTTGCACCGAGCGGGCCTCGGAGTCGGCGGCAAGGTGGGGACCACCGACTGGGATTGGCAGAACACCTTTATCGGCATCGCCGGGGAGGATGTGGGCATCACCTTCACCGGGCCTGGCGGCGCCCCCGCCGCGGGCGGGCCCAGGATCCGGGACCGTCGCGATGCCGCGATTTATCGGAGCGGCATCAAGGTGACGCAACCGCTGGGCAAGGTCGTCCTTCGCCCCACGGTCGCGGCCTACCTGCACGACTTCCAATCGGAACTCCGGGACACCGCCGGCTACTTGAACTACGTCGACCGCAAGGAACTGGTTGGCGGCGTGGACGCAGGCGCTGAGACGTTTCCGGGTCTGCGAGCATTCCTGGGGTACCGGTTTGGTGTCCAGGACCAGTCTCAGCTGCTTCACTATCCTGAGGAGTACGACAACCACTTTCACCGTGTCCTGTTCACGCTCGAGGGGACTCCCTGGAAATGGATGAAGCTCGGGGCCTCGGTTGGCCCTGAATTCAGGCAATACGGAGACAAAGTCCCGGCCAGCTTCGGCGACCACGACGTGCTGAAGTTGTTCGTGGATGCGACAATCACGTTCACGCTGGGCACCGCGGACACACTGATCGTGGCCGCGAAGCAATTTGAGCAACCCGCCTTTGGCGGCCGCGCGACTTATGAGGACCTGACGTACGACCTGAACTGGCGTCACAAATTCGGCGATCATCTCGCCTTCGGCGTCATGGGGCGGGCTTACAACACCGAGTTCATGTACCCGGCATTGCGCAACGACTGGGTCTTCAGCTCCAGCGCCACGATTTCTTGGACCTTCAACAAGCAGCTCCAGGCAGAGGCATCGTTCACTTATGAGGACGGCGAAAGCACCCTACCCAACACCAGCGCGAGGGACTACACCCGTGAAGTCGTCGCCCTCGGCATCCGTTACAAGCTCCGCTAACGGTTCGACATCCCACCCCGCCGACTTCGTCACGGAGAACCCGGGACCCTCGAAACCATCGCAAGCGCGAAGCCTGACCCAGCAGATGCTGGTTCTGCCGGTCACGTTCCTGATCGGCCTGATCGTGGTCCAACTGACCTCGGCATGGCTCGACAGCCTGGTGCGGGAAAATGTTTTCTTCTCCCGGATCGAGAAGGAAATCCTCGAGGGTCAACAGTCGACCTTAAAAACCCTGGTGGATCTGCAGGCCATCCAATTGGGGCAATCCGTCGCCAAGCTCTCGTCGCCGGAGGAACGGCTTCTCGCCATCGAGCGGTTGACCGACCCGCTACTCTTCTTCCCGGATAAGTCCGGCTATTTCTTCACCTACACCCTGGACGGCGTTCGCATCAACACACCCCTGAACAAGTCCTTAAACGGCAAGAACCACATCGAGTCCGTCGATGCCAACGGCGTTCGCTACATCGCGGAGATGATCAAGGCGGCCAGGAATGGCGGCGGTTTCGTCCACTACTCGTTTGATAAGCCGGGCGCAGGCATCCAACCCAAGCTGAGCTATGCCACCCAGATCCCAGGCACCGACTATCTGGTCGGCGCCGGTGTCTACATCGACAACGTCGAAGCCGAGGTTCGGGGCATTCGGGGGGAGGTTTCAGTCTTGGTCCGGCGTTATCAGATGATCCTGCTCGGTTCTTCCATTCTCATGGGTGCGCTGACCTTCGGCATTTCCATCTGGCTGTCCCGCCGGATCGTCGCCCTGCTCAGAGCCATCACCCAGAAGTTGACCCGCAGCGCCCAGGACGTGGATGTCGTTGCCGAACAAGTTGCGTCTTCCAGCCAACACCTCGCGGTCGGTGTGAGCGAGCAAGCGGCGTCCCTGGAGGAAACCAGCGCCTCACTGGAGGAGATGTCGAGCATGACCCGGCGCAACGTGGAAAGCACCCAACAGATGAACCAACTGGGTCGCGAAGCCTGCCAGGCAGCCGAGCGTGGTTCCAACGACATGAACGAAATGAACCGTTCCATGGAGGCCATCCAAGCCTCGAGCCGCGACATCGAGAAAATTCTCCGCAGCATCGACGACATCGCCTTCCAAACCAATATTCTCGCGCTCAACGCCGCCGTGGAGGCGGCGCGCGTGGGCGAAGCCGGCATGGGTTTTGCCGTCGTCGCCGACGAGGTTCGCAGCCTGGCGCAGCGAAGCGCCCACGCCGCCCGCGACACCGCCGTCAAAATCAAGGCGGCGGTGACGAGCACCACCAGGGGCGTCGAATTGAGCCAGAAGGTCACCACAGGCCTCCAGGAAATCGTGCTGAAGACCCGCCAGGTCGCCGAACTGACCACCAGTGTCGCCTCCGCTTCGCGCGAACAAGGCACCGGGATCGAACAGGTGAATTCAGCCGTCACCCACATTGACCAGGCCACCCAGAATGCCGCGGCGGCGGCCGAACAGGCATCCGCTGCCGCCCAGGAACTCCGGTCCCAGTCCTCACTCCTCCACGGCGCCACCGTGGAACTGAGCCAACTGACCCGGTAGCCGATCGGTCCTGAATCTGTCCGCCCTAGCGGCGGGCGTCTCGCCCCCCCCGGAATCCCCGGTTCATGGTCGGTGAGCCGTTCGATTTCGAACAGGGCACTCTCCATGAACCTCGCCTCCGTAGCGGCGGGCGTCACGCCTGCCGATCGGGTCGGGTGCCGGGGATTGCGCCCCGGCACCCTCCCACACCACCGTACGTGCGGTTTTCCGCATACGGCGGTTGAACGCAGCGGCCTTCTACATGGTGGCCGCGAGGTCTGATGGCATCAGGAACCCG
>CAUJJW010000162.1 GCA_963205105.1 Verrucomicrobiota bacterium
CGGCCCTTGAACCGCGAAATTGTAAGTCGTTGGAAATCAACGAAACGATTTCACGGTTCATGGAGAGCGCCCTGTTCGAAATCGACCTGCTCACGGGCCTTGAACCGCGAAATTGTAAGTCGTTGGAAATCAACGAAACGATTTCACGGTTCATGGAGAGCTCCCTGTTCGAAATCGACCTGCTCACGGCCCTTGAACCGGGGATTCCGGGGGGCGAGACGCCCCCCTCTACGGCAGGCGGGACGCCCGCCGCTACGGCCGAGCGGTTCATGGGCAGGCCGGGACGCCCGCCGCTACGGACGCCCGCCGAAGCCAGTGGGGTGCCGGGTTTTCTGTTGGATTAGCCTCACGACTCCCCTAGGGTCCGCCGTCAGGGGAGCAGCTCCACGTCAGATTCCAAGGAGGCAGAGTCGTTGGGCCATCTTCGGATGGATGTCGGATGAACGCGGATTCCTCCCTGGAACATGATCGAATCCCTCCCCAACCGTCGGCACAGCCAGGAAAGCTGTCGGCTCAGAGGCTGCGCATCTCGAACACGGTTGGCGCTAAAGCCGGCGCCCCGAGCGGTCGATGCACCGGTGAGATGGGGTGACACAACCCCGCGTACCAACACCACCCAGCCTGCCAGCACCATGTTCTTGCGCCTGCACGAAGGTTGGAATCCCGTGCGTTCGTCCCGTCAGGAGATCGGCACACGAGATTTGGCGTGCCGGCGAACGTCGTTCCGAGCCGAGCAGGGTCCTTACCTGGCGGGAATCCCAGCCACCGGTGAAACGGTCCCGTCGGTTCCACCCTCAGAGGCACTCTTTTTTCAGCACACCGAAAGCACCCAAGCATGAGCAACCAAGCCGGAAAGATACCGTTCGTCGACATCCAGACGCAGTACCAGAACCTGAAGTCCGAGATGGACGCCGCCATTCAACGGGTGATGACCCGTGGCGATTTCGTCCTCGGCGATGATCTCACCCAATTTGAGCGGGAATTCGCCGCTTACTGTGGCGTCAGCCATTGCATGGGCGTGGCCGATGGCGGCAACGCGATCCAAGTGGCCCTGCGCGCCTTGAACATCGGACCCGGCGACGAAGTGCTCGTCCCCACCCACACCTTCATTGCCAGTCCTCTCGGTGTCTGGCAGGCGGGTGCGACCCCGGTGCTCGTGGATGTCGATCCGCGCTATTACACCATCGATCCGGTCGCCGCGGCCCGCGCGGTGACGCCGAAGACCAAGGCGATTCTCCCGGTGCACCTCTACGGACAACCCGCGGACATGGATCCCCTGCTGGATCTGGCCAAGAAGCACGGTCTGGTGGTGGTGGAGGACGCCGCCCAGGCGCATGGCGCCGAGTACAAGGGCCGTCGGTGCGGCAGTCTGGGAGATGCAGCCTCCTTCAGCTTTTACCCCGGCAAGAACCTGGGTGCCTACGGGGACGGCGGCGGCATCACCACGGCCCGGGCGGACGTGGCCGAGAACATCCGGATCTTCCGGAATTACGGTCAGCACCCGAAGAACGTGCATCCGACGAAGGGCATCAACAGCCGCCTCGACACCATGCAGGCCGCGGTGCTGCGGGTGAAACTGGCGCACCTCGACGGCTGGAACGCCAAACGTCGCGAGGCCGCCGCGCGTTATCACGCCCTGTTGAAGGGGGCGCCGATTGGGTTGCCCGAGGCCGCACCCTGGTCGACCGCCGTCTGGCACTTGTACGTGATCCAGGTGTCCGATCGCGCCGCGGTTCAGAAAGCCCTCGACGACGTGGGCGCGGCGCACGGTATCCACTACCCGACGCCCATCCATCTTCAGCCGGCTTTCGCCGACCTCGGCAAGGGGCCTGGGAGTTTCCCGGTTTCCGAAGCCCTCGCTCACCGCATTCTGTCCCTGCCGATCTTCCCCGAGATCACCGAGGAACAGCAGGTGCGCGTGGCGAACGCCGTCCGCAAAGCAGTCGGCGCCTGAACCGGCGGCGTCGCGACAGTGTCGGCGTCGGCTTCGGCGTCAGACGTTGAACTTGAACAGGAGTACGTCGCCATCCTTGACGACGTACTCTTTGCCTTCCATGCGGTAGAGCCCCTTTTCACGGGCGGCGGCGACCGATCCGCATTGGATCAGGTCGTTGTAGGCCACGGTCTCGGCCTTGATGAAGCCCCGTTCGAAGTCGGAATGGATCACACCGGCCGCCTTGGGGGCGGTGTCGCCGGCATGGATGGTCCAGGCGCGGACTTCCTTTTCACCGGCGGTGAAGTAGGTGCGCAGCCCGAGCAGGTGGTAGGTGGCGCGGATCAACTGGCCGACGCCGGATTCCTTGACCCCGAGTTCCGCCAGGAACTGGCTCGCTTCCTCCGGAGGGAGGTCGATGAGATCGCTCTCGATCTGGGCGCTGATGACCGTGGTTTCGCAGCCGATATGGGTTTCGGCGTATTGCCGGACCTTGGCCACAAACGGGTTGGTATCGGCGGTGGCGAGGTCGGATTCCTTCACATTCGCCGCGAAGATCGTGGGTTTGTCGGTGAGCAGGCAGAAGCTCTTGGAGACGATCTTGTCCTCGGGAGTCAGATCGCAGGTCAGCGCGAGTTTGCCGGAATCGAGATGCGGTTCGAGTTTCGCGAGAACGACGTCCTCCGCCACCGCGGCTTTCTCACCCCGTTTGACTTCCTTGGCCAACCGCTCGCGGCGGCGGCGGATGGTGTCGAGGTCGGCGAGGATCAGTTCGGTGTTGATCGTCTCGATGTCCCGGACGGGGTCGATGGCTCCGGCGACGTGGTGGATGTCGGGGTCCTCGAAGCAGCGGACCACTTGCATGATCGCGTCCACTTCACGGATGTGGCTGAGGAACTTGTTCCCGAGGCCTTCCCCCTGAGAGGCGCCTTTGACCAGGCCGGCGATGTCGACGAACTCGATCGCCGCCGGGATCACGACGCTGGTTTTGGAGATTCGGCGGAGGGGTTCGAGGCGGTCATCCGGGACGATGACGACGCCAATATTGGGATCGATGGTGCAAAATGGGTAGTTGGCCGCCTCCGCCTTTCGGGTTCGGGTGACGGCGTTGAACAGGGTGGACTTTCCGACGTTGGGGAGTCCGACGATGCCGGCGCGCAGCATAAGGCCGGCTAGGGAACCTGTCCGGAGGCTTCACCGCAAGGGTTCTGTTGAATGGATTTTGCCGGAATCCCTCGCAACTGGCGTTCGGCGGTCCGGGTTGTAGGCTCCATTCATGACCGACGCTGAACAACGGAGTTTGCTGGGAATCTGCCTGATGGCGGCCTTCGCGGATGGGACCAAGAACGATCTCGAACGGGACCAGGTCCGCCAGATTGTCGAAGGCTTTAAGAACCCTGGGCTGAACGCTTTGGCACTGTATCGCGAGGTGCTTCTCCGCCAGGTCACCCTGGAGCAATTCACCGCCGCGCTCACCACGCCTGCGCACCGGGCGCTCGCCTACGAAATGGCCCTGGGCGTGTGCGAGGCGGACAACCTGCTCAATGACGCCGAAAAAACATTTCTCGCCCAATTGCGCGCCGGGCTGGGTTTGGCCTCCGGCGAGGTGGCGTCCCTCCATCAACAGGCGGACGATCTGGTCTCGGCGGCCGTTCCCCCGGTTCTGGGTTCGGTTCCAGCCGCCCGCGGAACTCAGTCCCCACCGGCTCTGGGCGCCCCCGGAGCGTTGGCGGCGGATCCCGAACTGGACTCGACCATTCTGAACCATGCGATCCTGGCGGGTGCGTTGGAACTGTTGCCCAGCTCCATGGCCACCATGGCGATCATCCCCCTGCAAATGCGGCTCGTGTACCGGGTGGGGCAGAAATTCGGGGTCGAGTTGGACCGCGGGCACATCGGGGAGTTTCTGGCGGCGGCGGGGATCGGGATGACCTCGCAGGTGATCGAAGGGTACGCGACCAAATTGATGAAGGGTTTGCTGGGCACGGTGGCGGGTGGCCTGGGGCGTGGATTGGCCGGAGCACTGACCGGCACCGCGATGTCATTCGCCACCACCTATGCCCTGGGGCAGTTGGCCCGACGTTACTACGCGGGGGGGCGTTCGTTGAGCGGCATGCAAATGCGCGAGAGTTTTGAATCCCTGCTTGGCCAGGCGCGCGGGTTGCAGCAGCAATACCTGCCGCAAATCCAGGAGCGCAGTCGGAGTTTGAACGTGGCGGAGGTGGTGCGGATGGCCCGCGGGAAGTGAGCGTCACGGGCAAGCCATGCTCCGCTTGCGCGGGGGAGGAGTGCGGACGTTAAATCGGGTTCCCGCCGCGGCGGGACATGAAACGTCTCACCACCATTGATGCCGCCCGGGGGATCGCCTCCGTGCTGGTGATGCTCTACCA
>CAUJJW010000163.1 GCA_963205105.1 Verrucomicrobiota bacterium
CTCGCTCCCGAACCGCCCAGCACCACGTTCGCGTTCGGCACCAAGGCCGTGTTGGAGGAACTCGCCGTCACCGTCAGGTTTGCCGCAGCCGTCTCGGCGTCGCCCACCGTGAAGGCCAACGGGCCCGTGTTCGCGTCCTCACTGATCGCCTGATTGGCAATGTCCGAAATCGTCGGCGTGTCGTTTACCGCCCGCACGTCCACCGTGAACGTGTCACTTGAGCTCGCCGAACCGTCGCTCACGCTCACCGTCACCACCGTGGTTCCTGACTGGTTGGCCAGCGGAGTCACCGTCACCGTCCGACTCGCTCCTGACCCGCCCAGCACCACGTTCGCGTTCGGCACCAACGCTGTGTTCGACGAACTCGCCGTCACCGTCAGGTTTGCCGCAGCCGTCTCGGCGTCGCCCACCGTGAAGGCGAGAGCGCCGGTGTTGGCGTTCTCGTTGATGGTCTGATTCCCGAGGTCGGAAATTGTTGGTGCGTCGTTGACGGCGGCGACCGAAACGTTGAAGCGGGTGCCGGTACTGGCAGCACCGTCACTGACCGAAACCGAGATGGTCACTTCCCCGGACTGGTTGGGAGTCGGAGTGACCGTGACGGTCCGTTTATTACCGCTTCCGCCGAAGACGATGTTAGCGAGGGGGACGAGCTTTACGTCGGTTGAATCTGCGGAAAGGACCAGTTTCTCGGCCGATGTGTCGATGTCCTCGATTTCGAAGGAAATGGGACCGGTACTGGTATCCTCATCAATCTTCTGGTCCGGGATGTCAGAAATCGAGGGCCCGTCATTGATGGGATTGACGCGGAGGTTGAAGGACTCCTCGGAAGTGGTGACACCATCGCTGGCGATCAAGGTAATGACAGCATCTCCGAACTGATTGGGAAGGGGTGTGACACGCACCGTTCTGATGAGCGTGGTTCCGGGGATGGTGGACAACACGATGTTGGCCTCGGGTACCAGCGCGACATTCGAGGAGCGTCGGGTGAGGCTGATCGCGGTGTTGCCCAGATCCACGTCGGACACGGAAAAGGAGAGCGGGCCGGTGTCCGTATCCTCGTCGATGGTGGTGTCGGGAATGTTGGAGAACACCGGCGGGTCATTGACGGCGTTGACCGTGAGGGTAAATCGGGTGCTGGCGGAGAGAGCGCCATCGGAGACGAAGACACCGATGACAGCGCTGCCCGAGAGGTTGGCGACGGGAGTGACGGTCAGGGTACGACTGGCGCCCGAACCGCCGATGGCGATGGCGGAGGCGGGGACCAGGCCGGTGTTTGAAGATGAGGTGGTGAGGATCAACTGGCTCACCGCGGTATCGACATCGCCGATGGTGAAGGCCAGCGGACCGAGCTGCTGATCCTCATTGGTGGTCTGGTTGCCGAAGTCGGTGATCGTCGGAGCATCGTTGACGGCGCGCACTGTCACCACGAAGGACTCGGTATCGGTCCCGGCGGGATCGGTGACCGTGAGGGTGATGGTGGCGGAGCCGGTCTGATCGGCGGCTGGTGTCACAGTGACGGATCGGGAGCCGCCGGTGCCGGCGATGACGATGCCGGACGATCGCACCAGCGTGCTGTTGTCGGAACTGCCGGTGACGGTGGGCGTGCGGGACTGAAAACCTGTGATACTGAAATCAATGGCACCGGTGCTGGCGTCCTCGGCAATCGTTCGGTTGGCGATGGCGGAGATCACGACAGCGCCCGATGCACGATTAGGCGCCAGCAGGAAGAATCCTGCGAGGAGCAACCAGCATGGGAGGAGGACCGCCTTCATGGCATGGGTGAGGGATTTGGAGAAGGGTGGGATGCCGATGAATCACTCCTTGAGCTTGAGCCGGAGGAAATAGGCGCTGTTCGTTCCCTCCTGAAGGGGCTGTCGAACCTTGAAGAACGCGCGTTCGTAGCGGCCCCCGGGTAACGGAGCGAGACGGCCGGGCAGTTCCTCTAGGAGATCGGCTCCGGACAACCAAGCGGTCCCACCCAGGGAGGGAATACCTTCCAACTCGATTTGGGGGCCTGACTCGGTGCTGAGCCGCGGCAGAACGACCACGGGGAAGAGCCCCCAATCGTCCCGCTCGGACCGAATCTCAAGCAACGATCCCAGTTTGTCTTCCTGGATCGGATCGGTGCCGAGGGCTTCCTCCATGGCATTCGAGAGACCGTCCTCGTCGGGATCTGCCTTCGTCCCCCAAACCGTCGCTTCCAGGGCGGGGTTGGCTGCGGTGTCGGGGCCGAACTGCTGGGTTGGCCAGCTATTGCCCACCGTGAACTTCACCACGCACTCTGTGGTCTTTCCGGTGCTGTCGGTCGCGCTGACCGTGATGTCATAGGTTCCCGGTTGAAGCGGCGTTCCAGCGGGTGGCTTTTGGTTCACTGACAACTGCCCTTTTTCCGAGCAATCATCAAAGACGTCAGCGCGCAGCGTTAGGTCTGGGACCAAGCCAACGCAGCCGGTGGCTCCAGGAACCTGCTGACAATAGACGGTGATGTCCGGCGGACAGGTCAGAATGGGTGCCGGAGATCCTTGGAACCGCATACCACCCGGATAGCCGTACGAGTCGAACTCTGAGAAGCCGTACGCCATCATTCCAATCTCGGTTTGGCCCACCACGACGTAGGAGGTATTGGGTTGCAACCTGAGCTGCACGAAGGCGAACCCCGTCGGGAGTGCCCCCCGGGTGATGTCTGCGGGATTCCAGGCCGAGACCGGAGTTCCGTTGATGGTGACGATCTCCAAGATGGAAGCCGACCGGCCGATCAAGTGAAGGTAATGGTTCTCGAAGTCGCCGACCGGCGGCGTGCAGAAGCGATATTGACTCAGCCAGGAAGCCGCGGGCTGCACCAGAGTCATGAACGGGTCGGCGGCGACCACCAGATCGGCATCGGAGCTGTTGGCGAACTGGGTGACGAACGAAGGCGCGCGGCAATCGATCCGGGTCGGTCGTTCCAGCACTAGATCGCGGTGCTCGCCCCGTTGCAGCACGAAACTCTGGCTTCCCGCCAGGGTCACGACGGTGACCAAGTTGTCGTTGTCCGAGGATAGCACCCGCATCGTGTCGCTCTTTCGGGTGGCGAGGGGCACGACGAAGAAGGTGCTGCCCCAGCTCGCCACCGGGAGCAGTTCCTCGACGATCGTGTCGCAGAAGAACTGGTTCACCGATTGGATGTTGGCACACCGATGCGAGCCAAAAACGCCGATGGGCTTGTTGGAAACGATTCGTGTTCCAGTGATGTCGGCGGGCTGGGCCGCTTCCTGGCGCAACTGGTAGGTCTCACCTCGGTTGAGCTTGATGACGTAGGGCACGGATGCGGGATGGGGTCCCACTTTGGCGCGGGGAGTGACGGTGACTTCCGTCCCGTTGGCCACAGCGACGATGGCGAACTGGGACCCGTTCAGAATGGGAATGCCGTCGAAGACGTTGCCGAACGAGCTGATGAGGTAGTCGGTCCCCAGGCAGGGCGTGGGCAGGGCGAGGAAGGAATCCGTGGAGAAATCCATGCGTGTGGTGCCGTACACCGCAACGCGTGCTGTGGTGACGATGTGCACACCCTTGCGTTCGATCGTGTCCGGGCCGGACAACTCCGCTGCTCGCGGAAGCTCCATCCGGAGCGCGCCCGATGGTGGGATGATGAAATTCCGGGGGTAGCCCGGGATGTTGAGGCCGGGAATCTCGACGACACCCTGGGTCTGCGGCACGCCAGCGATGCAGAGAGTCAGATGGAGCGGCGTGTCCGCCTCCTGAAGGTAGTTCTCCGGGAAGGTGATCCAGAAGTCCTTGCCGTTGGTTTCCTTCACGCATTCACCTCCCGTGGGCGGCGTGCGAACCACCTCCAAGCAAACCTGGCTCGGCGCCACCAGGAATCGGTCGTCGGTCAGACCAAAATTGAGTCCATGAAACGCGAGCACATTGAGCCCGGGCTTGAGCAGCCCCACAAAGGCACTCAGGTCGAGCCACTCCCCCGCAAGAGCGGCAGCATCCGGACGGTCGAGGGTTGCGCCCGCGAGAAAGTCCAACTCAACCGGGGCATTGCGCCGGGCCACCTCGGCACCGTTCAAGTAGGCGACGAAGCCGTCGTCATAATGCATCCGCAGCTTGAGACCCACGGCCACCGCGGGCACGGCGGGCACGTTGAACGGAACACGAATGTAGCAGGAGGTGTTGATCCCCTTCATCGGCGCAAGAACGTCGGTACCGATGAGACCCCCGTACGGACTGGGATTCTTGGTGTCATACCCAATACCCGTGACCCCGCGGATCCATCCCTTGTCGTTGAACCCCGGCAGGGTCCATTCGAGACCGATGTCATCGGTGGGAACCCACACGCGGGCGACCGTACGTTCTTTGATCAGCGAAACCCCGTCGCAGGCGCATCGATCGGTCCGGTCGGTGAAGGTGTCCACCCGGGCTTGTTGGGGGTTGTAGAGACCGCAGTAAGGAACACTGCAGTCGTAGGTGAAACTGGTGTGCAACATCCCACCTGGCCCAACCGGACGACGGTCCTTCCCGGACGCGAAGATCCGCAGGACCTGGCCCTGCGTGAGTGTGTGACCGGCGGGCACCTGCCAGCGGTTGGGCACCTGCGGGTCGTCGCTGAGAAAATGACCTGCGAGATTGGCCGTGGTTGCCGAGAGAATTTCGATGTAGGCCGGGTAATCGCCGTCCTCGTCCGGAAACGTGGAATTCGCTGCAGCGGGCACGACAGTGACGATTTGCAAGGGCGCCTGCTGCGCCAAGGCAGGGCAGCCCAGCAAGACGACCGCAAGCAGCATCCACGACATTGAGAACAGTGGCTTCATCGGCATTCGAGGCTCCCGTGCATGATCACGGCTCGATGTTCTCCACGTTCAGATTCACCAGAACGAGCGTGAGATTGGGGCTGATCACCTGGATGGCGTTGCTGGCCACATCCACAGCGTCCACGGGAATCCCCGCCAGGGTGTCGGAACCTTCGTCCACATTCTCCAGCACCAGGTCCACACCCAACGGGACGGTGAGATCGAAGCGATAGGTGTCGTTCCCACGGCCGCCCCAAGCGATGTCATTGCCGGCGCGCCCTTCCAATTGGTCCTCGCCCGCACCACCCGCGAGGATGTCATGACTGCCACCACCGATCAGCGTGTCGTTCCCGCCCAGCCCCAGCATCGCCACCCGGCCGAGGGTGAATCCGGAGGCATCCATGACATTGTCACTCGCCCCACCCAGGAGCACCGCCTGCTCGATCGACACAAGGCTGTCGAGTTCCACCCCGACCAGCAGCTGGCCGTTGGTCAGTTCAAATGTGTCGTCGCGGACTTCTTGAACCGTATCGGTGCCACCCGCGCCGTTGAGGACATCATCGCCGAGGCCGCCGGAAAGGAGGTTGTCGGCCGCATTGCCGGTCAACTGATCGTTCATCGATCCGCCAATGACGTTCTCGATCAGCGCGGCCGGGGTGATGTGCACCGTCAGATTGCCGTTCACCACCTGCGGACCTGCCGTATTGCCCAGGTTCATCTGAATCGCCTGGGTTGTCGTCTCGGAGAAGTCGAAGGTGTCGGTGCCACCCGAGTCCAGAATCACGTCCGTACCCAGGGCTGAATCGGCATCAAATTCATAGCGATCGGTATCGGCACCGCCGCTCAGAAGATCATTGTTCGCACCGCCAACCAGCGTATCCGAGCCATTCAAACCGGCCATGGCGTCGATGCCGGAGCGACCCTCCAACCGGTTGGCGAGCGAGTTTCCGATCAGAATGTCGTTCTGTTCACCGCCGATGGCGTTCTCGATTGCCGGTGATGCGTCGACCAGGTTCAGCGTGAGGTTGGCGTGCACCACCTGGGCCGCGGCCGGGATGGATAGATTGACCGAAAGCGCGACGGTGGTGGTGGATGAGAAGTCGAGCGTGTCGATGCCCGACGTGTCCGCCACGAGATCCAGGCCCAGCGGACCATCCACATCGAACACGTAGCGGTCGTCACCGGCTCCACCCTGCATTGCGGTGTTTCCGGAGCCGCTCACCAGCGTGTCATTGCCGTCCCCACCGAGGAGGAAACTCACTCCCGAACCACCGATCAGCGTGTCGTCACCACCCAGACCACTGAGGATGGCCTGACCGCTGAAGCCGGACGCATCCAGAACGTTGTTCCCCGGACCACCGGTGAGGTTCGCTCTCTCGATGTTGACCGCGGAGATGTTGCCGTTCCCACCCGAGACGATGATCGAGGTGTCGGTGACTGTGTAGTTCCCATCGCCCGCCGCCACCACGGTGTCCCCGGCAACATGGCCGGCACCGTCGATGGTGATGTCGCCGCTGGTCCAGCCGGTGGCGTCGAAAATATTGTCCCCGGGCCCACCCACCACGCTGAGGCTTTCGATGCTGGTGATGGTGTCGAGTTCGGAACCCTCGGTGGCGCTGTCCTCGTCGATCAGAACCGAACCGTTCAGCAGGGTGAAGCGGTCGGCATCGCGGGTGATCACGATCTGATCCGTCCCATTGCCGCCATCCATCAGGTCATTGCCCGTTCCGCCGTCGAAGATGTCGTTGCCTTCGCCTCCCGTCAGGGTGTCGTCCCAGGGCGTGCCGATCAGCCGATCATTTCCGAGGCCGCCGTTGAACGTGAATGCCCCTCGCGGTTGACCTCCAGCATCAGGCGTCAGCGCTGACCCGTCGATCACGTCATCGGTGGCACCGCCGGTGATCTGGAAGATCTCGAACCCGGTGAGATCAATGGTCTGATCCACCACGGTGTCCACCACCGGATGGTCGAGCGTGATCCGGACGCCGGAGGGGCCAAAGTCCAGCAGTTGGAAGTCGGCCGACGCCGTCATCAGGAAGCGATCGGCGACGTGTCCGCCACCATCGATGTCCGCATTGCCGGTCCAGCCCGTCAGGTTGAACACATTGGCAGCGGCGCCACCCAGGAGGCTAGCATGCTCGATCCCCTGAATGGCATCGATCTCCCCGTTGCTCTTGAAAACGTTCGCGTCGTTGAGGGTGAAGTGGACGTTGCCGCTGTCCTCGAGGGTGTCGGTACCATCGCCACCGGCCATGGTGTCGAAGCCGGGCCCGCCCTGGAGCACATCGTCTCCGCCCAGACCCAGGAGCGTGTCGTTGCCGGGACCGCCGCGAAGGGTGTTTGCGTTGCCGTTGCCCGTGATGAAGTCGCCTTGATCCCCGCCGATCACCTCCTCCAGCCCGCCAGCGCCCAGGACCAAGGTCAGCCCGCCAATTACCTGGGGCGTGCCCAAATTCAAATCCACAACCACCGCCACACCCTGCGTCTTCGAGAAGTCGAGAATGTCGCGACCCGTCAGGTCGCTGAGATCCTCAATCACGGTCTCGATCCCCCAGTTCAGATCCGCGTCGAAGGCATACGTTTCGCTGCCACCACGGCCTTCCAGGGTGTCATTGCCCGGTCCGCCCAGCAGGAGGTTGTCGCGGGCGTTGCCGACCAGGACGTCATTGCCCGTCCCGCCGAGAACCGCATCCAGATCCTCATCGGTGTAGAGGAGCGACAGCGGTGCACCGGCCCAGGCGGTTTTCGGAGTGTTCAGGAGGGAGAGGTCAATGGTGAGGTTCTGCCCCAGCGCGGTGAAATCGAGGGTGTCGAAGCCCTGATCATTGGCCGCTGAGGCGCCATCGCCGTTGCCCACCACGGTATCGGTGCCGGTGTCGGCGGTGGTGAACACGAAGGTGTCATCACCATCGCCGCCAATCATTTCGTCGTCGCCTCCCTTGCCTTGGAAGGTCACGTCGCCGGAGTACTGGGCGGCGTTGAGTTTGTTTCCGCCCGGCCCACCGATGAGGTGGGAGGTTTCCACCCCCGTCAGGGTGTAGAGCGAGCCATTGCCCAAGGTAAGGCTGGCACGGTCATGACCATTCAGGAACTTGGCGGCCGCGAGGAAACCGAACTCGGTCTTGGCTTGGGGCAGACCAATCATGCCTCCCAGGGGAGCGGAGCTTTGGTTCCCCAGGATCAAGGACTTGGTAGGCCCATCCTCGATCGCGCCCGCCGTGGAGATGGAAGGCAGGAGGAACTTGGCGACCGGCGACAGCAGCGTCAGGGACTCACCAATGCCATCCTTCAGCGTCATGTGGACGTCGTTGTCCACCACCAGCCGGTCGGAACCGAAGAAGCCGAACACCTCAGCCGAACCGGTCCAATCGGTGAGGGTGAAGACGTTGTTGCCCACGCCGCCGAGCAGCCGCACGTGTTCAATCCCGGTGAACGTGATGGTGGTGTCAAAGTTCGTCCCCGGCAGATCGAAGCGAAGACGATCGGCTCCGCCCGGGCCAGCACCCTGCTCCACGAAGTGGTCCGCATCCCGGGTGCCTTCCAGCACGTCCCGATCGTAGTTCCCTTCCACGATGTCGTCGCCCCAGCTAACCGCGATCAGGTCGTCGCCCAGGCCCGCATCGATGATGTCAGAGCCGTACCCACCATCGATCAGATCATCACCGCCCTGCCCGAAGACGCGGTCGATGTTCCGGCCGGCGTCGATGGAATCGTCACCGGGACCGCCACTGAACTTGACCTCCAGGTAGGGATCCAGGACTGGCGGAGGCGAAGGATCGCCCGGGGCAGGCTGGAGGAAGCGGCCGGGATGCAGATGCTTCGGGATGTAACCCGAATCGCCCAGAATCAGATCCCAGTCATCGCCTCCCCGAATGGTGTCGTTGTCTTCGATGGCGGCGGCAATGTCCTGAATGATTAGCCGGGCTTCGCCCAGGGGAGCCCCGGTGGCGGCGTAGAGGTTCAGCTTCAACTGCACCGATTCGCATTCGTCGATGGGTCCATCGGCGAGAATCTTGACGGTGACGGTCCTCTCATACTGCCCGACTTCGAAATTGATGACGGTCCGGACGGGTTCGTAGTGGACGTTCTCCTGGGCGGCATCCGGCAGGCCCTGGAGTTCTTCGGTCCACAAGACCACCGCCTCTTTGCGCGTGGCATCGCCCCGTACCAGTTTGATGACCGCGTAGGAATCCTCTTCGCCCTGGCCAACGATGTAATTGGGCTTGTGGAAGACGACCTCATCCGAGGTGGGCAGCTGCGGCCCCGGCTGGATGGTGATATCGAGGTCGTAGTTGGCGTTGGCCGCCAGATCAAAGACCGGCGACCGGAAGTTGTCGGGATCAATGTTGGGCGTCGCGGAGTAACCCTGGGGCACGTAGAACTCGAGCTGATACTTGCCCGGGAAGACACCGGGGAACGAGTAGTTGACCGGGAGGCCCGCGGTGGATCGCACGGTGTCGACCACGTTCCCCTTGTCATCGAGGAGGTTGATCACCATCCCCGAGTAGGGAAGCGGCAGAAGCGTCGGAGGATCGATCAGAACCCAGCCCGAAACCGAGGCATTGTTGCCCATGCCCACGGTATCCACGTCGAAGATCAAGCCGTTCAGTGGCCGCAGCCACTCGTAGGTCTGGCCGGCCGGAGGGTTCAACGGGTCGAGCGCGCGAATCTTGGCGTCATACTGGCCTTGATTGATGGGCGACCAGTGGTTGGTGGCCGTCTGCCAGTGGCCGCCGACGACATGATCGTCGCCCGCACCCGCGTCGATGAAGTCATTCCCAGGCCCACCAAACACGGTGTCATCCGTGCCTCCGCGACCCACCGGCTCCGCGCCATCGCCGAAGCCAAACTTGAGCGGCTTCGGGGCATACCCGACCGGGGTGAAGAGTTCGAGGCCGCTGCCACCGAGGAATTGAATGACCTGGGTATCGTTCTCGGTGGTCAGCTCGAACCCGGTGTAGAACTTCAGTTGTGTTTGGCTGGGATGAAGTTCGGTGAGGCTCGATTCGATGACCCGCAACGTGACATCGCCGTAGGACGAATCGACATCGTACCTGCCATTGTTGTCCGTGACGTCGATGTCGAAGAAGGGATTGTCCGGATTGGTGGCGACGACCACGACGCCTTCGAGTCCGCGTTCGTCGAAGTCGAAGAATCCGTTCCGGTTGCTGTCCAGGAAGACGTATCCCGTGATGGTGTCGGTCTCGTCGTCACGGATGATGACCGTGCCCTTGTGATTCTTGAGTTGGGCGTGCTCGATTCCGGTAAGCACGAGACCAAAGCTCTCAGGCGCCTCGAGCAGGGCATCGTTCTTGATCGGGATCTCGATCACACCCTCGGTCCCGCCATCCACGATGACCTGCATGTCGACGAAGCCCGTCGCCCCGTCGTAATCGAGAACGTCGAAGGCGGTCAGATCCACCGTCTTGTAGAACACCCGGATGCCGAACGCCTGGGTGGTGGAGAAGAGGCGGAAGACCACTTTGGCATCGAGCCCCTCGGTCACGGTGACCACCGGATCGAGGAGCTGCACCAGGGGAAGCTTCTCGTTGTCGAGAATCGTGAGAGTCGCCACGAAGGGCGCGGCGCTGGCCGGCTTTCCGGTGAAGCTGCGCATCGTGAGACGAACAGTCTCGTCACCTTCCCAGATCTGGTCGTCGAGGATCGGAATCTGAACCGTCTTCACGAACTCATTCGCCGCGAAGTTCACCAGGAAGCCGCCCCCGGTGTAGTCCGCGCCGCTGGTCGCGGTGATGTCCTGGGTATAGAAAATCGCGCTGGCCGCCCCGACACCGTCCGTCTTGATCAGGGTGATCAGGGCGAAGGGCTCGTACTCGTGAACAAAGTACTGGGTCTGGGCGAAACTGATGGGAGACAGGCCGGCGTTGCCGGAGCCGGTGTCATTGTCCTGGATGCGAATGACCCCGTGATTCTGGCCCACCACCGCGTTCTCGGCCGCCAGAAGATTGATGAAGAAAGTCTCGACTGGTTCCGGGAAGGTGTCCTGGTCCCGGGTGCTGACGATCAGCAGTTTTTCGGTCTCGCCCGGCGCGAAGTGCAGGCGCTGAACGTCCGGCAGAGCGCCTGGCTCCGGGGCATGGATGTAATCGGGACGCTGTCCCGTCAGGATGACCGTCAGCAAGGGGAGTGCGGTGACGGCGGTTCCCTGGCTGCTGGCGTACGAGACCCAGACGTCCTTCTCACTCGCCTTGTTCAGGGTGACTTTAAACGTCGCCACGCCACCTTCGAACACCTCGGTGGTGTAGGGCGACCCGGGGACCTGATAGATCGGGTCCAGCGAGATCGAAGCGCGGACCGGAACATCGTCGTCGGCAATGATGCCCACCCCGTGCGGATCGGCCAGGAGTGCCTTTTGGGCATTGTAGAGCTGGACGAAGAACCGTTCGTCGTACTCGTCGATGGTGTCGTTCAGCAGGTTGACTGAGAGCGTCTTCTCCGTCTCCCCAGGAAGGAACACGAGGACATCGCCGTCCGGGAGGTAGTCGGTGCCGGTGGACGCGTAGTGCTGCTGCCCGACGGCCTCGAACGCCGCGGCGTCCACCGTCTTCCAGCTCACGGTGACAATGTCTTCGCTCGGATTGGAGAGGCGAACTGTGAACTGAGCCTGGGTGTTCTCCGCCGCCGGGTTCAGCCCGCTTCGCTCTGGAACATAGTCGCTGATCGAGAGTTCAGGAGGACCGTCATCGCCGATGATGGTGCCTTTGACCGTCGTCGAAACTTGGCCGCCATCGCTGAAGAAGACCGGGTCTTCGGGCGAGGAAACCGGATTCTCAATCACGAGGTCGAACTGCTCGTACCAGCCTTCGTAGGTGAAGTCTCCCAGGATCGAGACGGCAAGTGATTTGGTCTTCTCGCCCGGTTCAAAGCGGAGGGTCTGGTGGATGCCGATGTAGTCCTTCTTCGCTCCGAATGCGGTTGCGGAGCCATTCACGGTGCGAACCTGGACGGTGACCGGGACCTTGAGGGCCCGGGACAGGTTCACGGTGAAGTTCATGAAGCTGGCGCCCGTCTGTCCTTCCTCGGCGGTGGCATCCCCGACGGTGAGCACCACTTGCCCGATCACTCCGGCATTCACCGTCGTGAGGGTTTCGTTGACGTGAAGGGTGAAGGTGTCGCTCGCGCCGATGTGGGGCTGGCCGACGGGCTCACCCACCAGTGCGAGTTCGGGCTTGTTGATCTGGGCGTCGCTGTCGAGCGCTTCGTTCTCGCTCTGATTGGCCAGAACCAGTTTCAGGCCTTTACCGGTGCCGGTGTTGTACGGCGCCTTGAAGACCATGAAGTACTTCTCCGGATCGAGCCCGGTGAACTTAAACGAGCCGTCTTCCTTGGTCTTGGTGGTTGCTTTGAAGGTTGGATCGGAGGGCGAGTAGAGCACCACCGTGACGCCCGCCGCTCCGGGTTCACCCTCGTCCCGGACGTTGTTGCCATTCAGATCCAGCCAGACGGTGGATCGCACCGCGATGCCAGTGTCACGGTCCCCCGTCTTGCCCTGGGCATCGTCGCCGTGGAGGTCGTCATCGCCCACCCCGCCGTCGAGGAAGTCGTTGTCGTCCTCTTCGATCACCTGGCTTTCGCCGCTCGAGAAGAAGTTGCCGCCAAACAGGAAGTCATCGCCGCGCCCGCCGAAGAGGAAGTCGTAATTGCCGCCGCCGATCAGCGCGTCGTCATCGCTTTGGTTCGGATCATCCTCGAAACCGATGCCGGTGAGGTTGAGTCCGTTCTGGGTCATCAGAACCGCGGTTGGCAGCACCTGGGGCGACCACGACTGAACCGTGCTGCCGACCAGAAGATCCACGCCCGAATGCCCGTGCAGTTCGTCATCACCATTCTCACCGATCAGGACGTCGTCTCCGGAGCCGGCCAGAAGCAGGTCATCGCCGCCGCCGCCGAACAACCGATCATTGCCATCGCCGCCTCGGATCTCATCGGCGCCGTCATCGCCATACACCACATCGTCACCCAGGCCGGCGTCGATGAAGTCGTTGCCGGATCCGCCCTTGATGGTGTCGTTCCCAAGTCCCGCGACGATCTTGTCCGACCCACCACCGCCCTCGATGGTGTCATCCCCGTCGCTGCCGGTGATGTCATCCGCTCCATCATCGCCGTAGATGGACGCGGTGCCAAACACGGTGATCTTGTCGCGTCCGCCGCCACCGCGGATTACCAGGCCGGCACCTCCGCCGATGATGGTGTCGTCGCCTTCACCGCCGTCGATGGTTCCGCCTCCGTCGCCCAGGTAGATGGTGTCGTTGCCATCACCGAGGTTGATGTCGACCGGGGAGTTGGTGCCGCGCAGGTCGATGTAATCGTTCTTCTTCCCGGCGTTCTTGACGTAGATGAGTTTGACCCCCTTGAACTCCGTGACGAATCCCTCCCAGTTGACCTCGACGGTTTCGCCGTCCGCCTCGTCGGCGATGTGTTTGACGATGAAGCGTTCGGCTCCGTCGGTCATGTCGAGCGCGAGCCGGTCCGCGGCGTCCTCACCAATGTTCAGCGTCAGTGTGCCGGTGGCCTCGTCGTAGGCGGCGGGTTCAGGCAGCTGGCAGGTGAACTCGAACTCAAAGAGGGTGACCGTGAGGAACTCCCATTCCGCGTCGATGGAGAACAGCAGCAGGTTGACCTTCAGGAACGCCCGGAGGAAGAGGTCCACCGTCCCGTGGATGTTGAAGAGACAGAGGGGATCGATTTCAGCCAGGGCGATCAGCTCGCTGATGCGGATGCGGCCGTCGTCGTTGAAGTCGTTCAGGTCGAAATCGACCGTCACCCGGACGCCGCCTTCGACACCGGCCTCGGCGACCCCGAGATCGATGGACGCACCGGCGAAGATTTCGCCGTACAGACGGATCTCCGGACGTTCGTTGCCGGCCTCGTCAAAATCGATGATGTAAAAGCCGTCGAAGATATCGATGACGTTCTTCTCCTCCGAGGAGATGTATTTCTGGATGCCGTAGGTGTCGTAGCCGAAACCAAAGGTGAGTTCGGCGCCGACCGTTCCGCCGAAGCGTGCGTAGAGCGGGCCGTAGATCGGGATTTTTTGAACGTAGGTAAACTCGAACTTGAATGTGGGGAGTCGGACTTCAATCAGGCGAACGGCGTTCCCAGTAAAGAGCCCGAAGATCTCCGCCGGATTATCCCAGATGGGGAAGTGGAAGACGGAGGCGTCCAGTTTGCCGGTGAACCCGATGGTTTCGTTGACCTCGGCACCGCCGGCATTGGGGTTGGCGTTCTTAATGGCGTCGAGGTCCTGAGCGAAGCTGTTGAGAAGCTTGCCGGTCGGGTTGGCCTTGGGCGTTCCGCCTCCGATGTTGGCGATCATTTCAAACGCCCCCATCGGGATGAGCAGGCTCTTGCCATCGAAGTTCCCCACCAACTCGATGACATCGACGACCTGGGCGATGATCTCGATGAACTTGCGGGTGCCCGGGTCGAGGTACCCGAAGGACTCTGCCAGATCCAGGAAGGTGATGGGTTCACCCAGCAGATCGCTGATGATCGGGAGCGGGGTGGTGACCATCTCCAGAATCGGGTCTGCCGGCGCCGTGAACTCGCGGAGCTTGCCCAGCACGGGTCCGAGGAAGTCCGAGATGTACGAACCCAGGTCGAGGTAGATCTCGTCGACGTTGATGTTCGGACCCTTTTGGCCCTCCTTGAGGTCCCAGGACCAATCGAGGTGGAAGTCGGCGAGAACGCGGGGGAAGGCGGCGCTGCCACCGAAGCTGAGCGCGGCGCTGAGGTCGATGTTGGCTTCGGCGCCGAGGTTGGCATCGAAAACCTTGCCGAAGTCCAGGCCCGGGGAAGTGAGTTCGGCGAAGGTCAGCTTGCCGTCGTTGTTCGGATCCTTGAGGTCGATTTCGAAGCCGCCGCGGAAATAGCTGCCCATGTCCTCGACGGCGAGTTCGAGGAAGAAGAGTTCGGCGCTGCCCGCCAGTTTCGGAACGATGCTGAAACCGAGGAACAACTCCGCAGAACTGGCCATCGCCGAGGCGTTGACGTTGTCGGTGTCGACGCTCTCGAGGTTGGGCTGCCAGTCGGTGACAAAATAGAAGCCGTCCTTTTTGTTGATGCCGAAGCCGAACTTGAAGTCGAAGGCCAGCTGGAGTTGCAGATTGCCGTCGAGTTCAAGACCGAATCCCGGGACCCCGATGTCGATGCTCAGCGCATCCCCGGTATCCAGGGCGAAGAGGGCCTTGTGCAGCCGCAGGTTGACCTGGAGCCCATTGTCGCAGTCCAGCTGGATGTCGATTTGCTGATAGGTCTCCAAGGCCGAACCAGTCACCGGATCCACCAGGAGGTCGGCGCCCGGTTTTCCGAGGATATTCCAGAGCACCTGCTTCAGCGCGTTCTCAATGGTCTCGGTGGCGCTGCCTCCGTTCTGGGCAATCGCATTCCTGAGATCGGCGAGCAGTCCTTCGCGGAAGTCCTCAATGAAATTCGCCGTCCCGGCCAGCCCGTCCCCGATCAACGGGAGATCGATCGAAGCGACCGCGTCATTCAAACCGTCCTGGATAAAACCCAGAGCCTTGTCGAGCCCGTCCAGGAACAAGCCGGCGCTCTTGTCGAGAATCGCGCACAGATCGAGGTTGTTGAACAGCTGGCTGAAATCCGGAGTCGCGATGGTCGTTTTGACCAGGGAGCCGGTGCCGTTGTTGCTCAGCGGCGGATTCTTGGGATCGGCGTCGTCATCCGGTGTCAGCGACGCCGAAAACGTGGGGGCCTGAGCGGCAATGGCGGCGATGATCTGATTGGTCGTCGTCGTCCCGCTGTTGATCGTCAGGGTAAGGGTGTTGGACCCGGCGGCATACTGCGCCTTCGGCGCCAGGGTCGGGTCATGGACGAAGACCACCTTGAATCCGTCCTTCGCGTCATCGCTCGTCGTGATGATGAAGTCGTTGTTCAACCCCCGCATCTGGATCGTCGCGGTCGGCGTGTTCGCCTGATCCGGGAGGAACAGGCGGATGAGGTCCGGAATGTCGACGACGAGATGGTTGTCCGGATACCCGTCGTTGTTGTTGTCCGCGTCCGAACCCAGGGGCAGGCCCTCCACCGGGGCAAAGATGGGCAAGTCGGCGGTCAACCCCGCGCGCGCCGTGAACCCAAAGCTTTCGCCGGCGAACAGGGATTCGCTGAAGTAGTGGCGTCCGTCGCCGTTGTTGTCTTTGAAGCCGAGGGACAGCTCGGCTTTACCCTGGGTGTCGGGATCACCGTCGGCATCCAGCGTGACCGAACCATCGCGGACGAAAATTCCAACGACCGAACCCAGGGAGGCCTCGAATTCCAGGTCGGTTCCAATGACCTCCAGCTTCAAGGAAGCCTTCGTAGTGTCGTAGACGAACGGTTTGATCCCGAGGGGGTTGGTGATATCGAGTCCGAAATCCAGCACCACGCCCGCCGAGGCGCTGACGCTCAGCGACCCGTCCCCTTCGATGTTGATCAGGCTGGAGGCGTCGGCGAGGAACTCCGCCGCCTGGGAATTGTCGCCCGCAATCCGGGCGAGCAAGTCCGCGACATTGAACTGTAGCGGGATGGTATGCCCGAAGCCGGTGGTGAAGTTCAGATGCACCTTGATGGCGGTGCGATTCACGAATCCGGTACCCCCTCCTTCGGTCAACTGCGCGGTCCAGGGAGAACCCAGGCCGGCGAGGGCGGCGACGATGGCATTCGCGGTGGTGACACCGGAGTCGATCTTGATCGTGAGCACCTGCCCGGTGGCGTCCCAGTTGGCCAAGGCTAGACCGCCGCTGGCGTCGGTGCTGCCCACGATGACAATGCGGGCATTGGCGAGTCCGGTGCCGTTGGCCCGGAAGCGCAGCCCGTTGTTCAACCCGGCAGGGTTGAAAAGGGCCTCGACGTTTCCGGAAACGATCTGCGGGAACGGATTCGGAACGTCGTCGACCGTTAGTTTGAAGATGTTCTGGTTGCGACCGTTGATGTGGAACAGCTCTTCGATCTTCTCCTGGAAGATGCCGATCATCTTCTGGAGGCTCTGCGGGCTGCCATCGGCGACCCCGTCCACGATGTCCGCGACCTTGTCGGCCCACTTCAGCATGTCGGCGATGCTGATCTCAATGAACGGGATCTCCTCGTCGAGGAACCCGAAGCCTTCGATTTCGGAGAGGGTCGCGACGATCGCGCGCAGCGCCTGGAGAATCTGAAGGAAGCTGATGTCGCTGAAGTTCTGGATGCCGTTCAGCCCGGTGTAAGTCAGGAAGATGCCGGTCTTGCCAGGAGCGTAGGGCTCGGAATTGAAAGTCAGGTCGGTGATGTCGGGGATCTGAATGCCGATGTTGGCGTTCGCAGGAAGCACCAGCCCGAGAGCCGGATCGACCCCCAATTTGAGCTGACCTTGGAAGCCGCCGGTGAGGGTCAGGTCAGCCGTCAGGTCATCGAGCGACGCCAACCCCTGCATGAGCTCGGGAATGTAGAAGCGGGTTTGGCCGGTCGAACCATTCCGGATGTCGACCTGGAGCCGGATCGGGGGAGTGGTGCTGAACGCGGTTCCTGCCTGGACCGCGACATCCAGGAAACCGATCCGGATATTGCCCGTGGCAGCACCCGTGACGGTCAGACTCGCGTCGAAGGCGGCGTTGTCGATGAACAGTCCCTTGAGCGCCGACTTGCCCGAACTGACCAGGTAATTCTGGCCAGCGATGTCGACGGCGTCGGTGCCGATGCCGATTTCAGTAGCGGCGGGATTGTTGGCCCGGGCCGCCAAGACGATCAGATTGATCAGGCCAAGGCGGTTCTGAAAGGAGCCATCGCCGTTGAGATCCTCGCCGCCGTCCAGGATGCCGTCGCCGTCGATGTCTTCGCCGGCATCCAGAATCTTGTTGTTGTTGGCGTCCTCATTGAGGTCAAGGCGTCCGTCGCCGTCGAGGTCTTCGCCCGGATCCAGGACGTTGTTGAAGTTCAGGTCCTCGTTGAAGTCGTCGAAATTCTTGTCGCCATCGCGGTCCTCCTGGAGGCCCATGATGACGATACGGGTCTCGCCTTTGCGGGCGATGATCCACTTGTTGAGCGGTTGGCCGAGGTAGTTCTTGGTGGCGAACGTCGCGTTGATCAGGTTGACCAACTGCTCCATCCGCGTGAAGCCGTTGGTGTCGGCGGCGTTGAGATGGATGGAGATCGGGACGGGGTCGCCGTTCAGGTAGACGTCGAACGAGGCGTCCGCGGAGAGGCGTCCGTTGGAGGGGACCGGGACGAGCGGCGAACTGATGATCATCGGGACTTCAACGGCGCTGAAGTCGAAGCCGAGGGTCATCCCGAGTTTGAGATTGATGGAAGCGGCGAGGGAGCCGTTGAGGTTGGCTTCGGCAATCAGGCCGAGGCTCTCGCCGAAATCGAAGGGAAGATTGAGTACGGGCAGGTTGTGGTTCAGACCCACATCGAACGTGATGACCTTCTTGTTGGGGTCATAGGGTGGTGGGCTGAGGCCAAGCGCCTGGCCGACGGCCTGCACCATGTCCGCGATCGCACCGCGCTCCACTTCCACCGCACGCTGGTTGTTGGAGAAGCCCAGCGACGAAAGCGGGTGATTCGCACCGGCGAAGGTGAGCAGCAGGGTGGAATGCTCGGTGACCTCAGTGTCGCTGAGCGCCATCACCGGCTGACCTTCCTTGTTAAGGCGCGCCACCACCCGACCCTGGGTGTTGGGATTCCCATTGAGGACGGCGTTCAGTTTGTTGGCGAGATCCTGGGCGCTGGTGAAGGTGTTGGCGGGGACGTTGACGTTGATGGTTTCCCCGGGCGACCCGGCTTCCGGTCCGATCAGGAAGGAAAAGCTGAACGCCGCATAACTGCCGGCCAGAGGCAGCTGTCCCACCGGCAGCGGGTTGCCCGAGCCGTCGCGGAAGGCGGCAACCGACCGGAGTTCGACGCTGGCAATCTCGGGATAGACGTTGTCGATGAACCACTTGGCGTAATCGAAGGCATCGCCAAGGGTGGTTCCACCCGTGAATGGGACGGTGACATCGAACACCGACGAGCGCCGGAACTGGTCGAGCCAGTTGATGAACTGCTTGATGAGCGGGAGGAATTCGCCCTCGCTCACCTGCGGGAAGCTCGGGAGCGCCGGGAGCGTGCCCAACACGATGTTGCCGCTGGCGTCGACCTTCACGAGGAAGTTCGGCGGCACCTGGCCGACCTGACGGAAGAAGATCTCGTTGGTGGCAAAGCTCTTTTCCACCGTGAAATCGAAGGGGAACGATCCCGGACCGACGGCGATGAACCCGTTGACCAGAACCTTCAGGTAATTGGTCTGGGCCAGGTTGATGTTGTACCCGCCCTGCGTCGCCACCAGCGCGTGGTTGGTGGTGTTGACCTCGAAGGCAATGGTTCCACCCACGTTCACCAGGCCGGCCTCGAAATCCAGCACGGCCTTGCCACCCATGCCGTCGTTGAAGAAGGCAAACTCTCCCACCCCATCCCGGAACGACAGGACCTCGGTCGAGCCGGCGGTGAAGCGGAAGGTCAATTCCTCGGCGCGCACGCCCACGAATTTCTGCCCGCCCACATCCACGTCGCTGAAGGTGAACACGCCGCTGAGGCTTTGACTGCCGCCGCCAGCCCCGAAGGAGATCTTGAGGGGGCCGGTGACTTCGAAGAATTCGCCGGCGGGCACCGTGACTGGAACCAGCGCATAAGGATCGGCAGGAATCACGGGGGGAGGTCCAGCCAAGCCGACTCCGCCATGCAGACCCGCCAGGGTGGGGCCGCCGCCGGAGGTTCCCGAAAAGGCAGCCCCGCTGAAATCGAAGACCTGATCGATGGCGGCCTGGGTGCCGGTGTTGAAGTTGAAGTTCATCCGCACCCCGGGGGCCGGATCCCCGTCGTCCAGGACCAACCAGGGGGTGCTGATCACGTCCAAAACCACCTCGGCCGCCCCGGCGAACTGTCCGTTATTGATGACGAACATGCCGTTGCCATCGCGGATATCCAGGAACGGGGTGACCGGACCGAGGTCAAAGTCCACGTTGCGCGCCGCCACCGTGATCATCTGGGCACCCGAGGTCGCCTGACGCTGTTCGAAGCCAAAATCCCCGGTGATCACGTCGAAGTTCGCCACGGTCAGGTTCACCCGCAGCATGCGGAACCGGAAGAACGGCCCGACATCCACATTCAACGCCAAGTTCTGGCTGCCGACCTGGAGCGTCTTTGAAATCGCTTCGTCAGTGGTGTTGATCTGGAGGCTGATGTCGCTGTTGGGGTTGGTGGTGAAACCGATCGCTCCCGGCACCCCGAACTGGAAGTTGCCCACCGTCGCCTGCCCGGCGATGCCCTTGTCGGTGCTGACGAAAATCCCGGAGATGTTGTTGAGGATCAGCACCTGTTGGTCGGTGCCATCCAGGAAGGGCAGGCTGGCATTGGTGAACGCCAGAGTGACGAACTTGCCGTCGTTCGGGTCCTCGTACTGTTCGAAGGCAAAATTGCCGGAAACCTCCAAAGCGTCCCCAATTTGGCCCGCCAGCAGGCTGAGCGATGCGTTCAACGCCTCCACCCGGAGGTACTTGCCGGCCTGAACATTGAGCAACTTGTTCTGCCCGAGCACGTTCACCGTGCGGTTGATGGGCTGGGTGAAATCGTTGAGCACCACCCGGAACTGCCCCGTCAACCCGGCGATTCCGAAAATGTCCACCGCGACGTCGGCGGAGGTGATCTCCGCCACCATGCCGGATTCGGTGCCAATCCGGGTCATCAGCAGCACGCCGTCGCCATTGGTGACCGACACCAGCTTGTTGTCGCCGGGCAGGGTGAAATCGAACGACAACCCCTCAACCGCCACCACGACGTCCTGTTCATCGTCGTTCGGGTTCCCCGGGGTCGTATCGATCGGCTGGAAGGTAAACTTCTCGGCGAAGAGGACGATGTCGGGAATCGCCAGATCGAGGGTCACGTTCTCGCCGTCGATGCGGTAGTACGGTCCACCCCCGGGAATCACCACCGTCTGATTGTTCGGCAGCGGAACGGTGGAGGGCGCATTCGCACCATTGAAGGTCAGCACAAAGGTTCCCGACAGATCATCGATTCCAGGGAGCTCCGGTCCGTCGCCCGGCGCGATGGTCAGGGCCATGACCCCGGCCAGGTCGCCGTTGTCCTTCATCAGGAAGTTCCCCTGGCCGGTCGCCTTGAGAATGCGCAAGGACGGCCCCACCCCCACGGTAAGGTTCAGATCCAGGTTGGTGACGTTGGCGTCGATCGCGATGTCAGTCGAAGCCCCGGCCTTCGAGAGGGTGAAGATGCCGGTGAGCTGCTGACCGAGGATGATGAGATCGCCGTCGATGATCAGCGTCAGGTCCGGATCCACCTCGTCGAAGATGTCCTCATCGACCGCCCGGAGGGTGTGCGTTCCGGTATACGTGGCGAACGTAAAGGGAGCCCACAGGTTGGTCGGGTCGTTCAGCGTGGTGTTAAGGACCAGGGTGGCATCGAACGAGCCGCCGGGAGTCTGCTGGAAATTGGTGAAGTCCGGCAGGGCCGGTGCCGCCGTCGAGAACCACCGTCCGCCGGGGAACAGGTTCGGGTCCGGGGCGAATTCAATGAACGCCTCCAGGAGGATTGTGCCGTTGACCCCGATGTTGGTCACCGGGTTGGCCAGAAGCCATGGGGGCAGAAGCTGGAGCGGATTCAGGTTCGAGGCGATGGCCGTCACCCGCGGGGTGATGGAACGAAGATCGAAGAACGCGTCCGGCGTCAGGGCGTTGCCGTCGGTGTTGTCGAAGCCAAAGGTGAAGTCGAGATCGAGGCGGTTCTCGAGGGTCAGCTGGGAACCCGGTCCGAAGAGGAAGTCGAAGACTTCGTTCATCGCGGTCGACACCAGAGCGGTGAGCTCGGTCTCGATGATCGAGAGCTTCACGTCCCAGGCATAGAACGGGGTGGTGTCGCCGGGATCACTGTAGTGACCCAACACAGAAAGAACCTCTACCGTGAATGGTCCGAAGGTTTCACCCGCCAAATCCTCCAAAGCCCGGGTCACCTCGGCCTGGCTGGGGATCGTGTTGATGATGTTGAAGATCTCGTCGCGGATGGTGTCTTCCACCATTTGCTTCGCGTCCAGGATGTCCGCGATACCACCACCGATCCAGGGGAGCTCCGTCGCACCCGGCAGGGAGATGTCCAGCAGGTTGCCCGCCAGATCCGCTATGTCCCGCAGCGCGCGTTCGATGTCGGGGGAGATACCCTCCGTATTGATCACCCGGAGGCGCAGCTCCTTCGCGATGTCGTCGTATTCGGGCACCAACGCCAACTGGTCGTTGGTCGCCACCGTCGTGCCCAGGTAGTTGGCAAACTCACCCACCCGCACGCCGCCCCACTTCAAAATCGAATAGGTCTGCCCGGCGACCGGGGTGAATCCCGAAAGCTCAATCTTCAGAGTGCCGTCGAGCGTAACATTCCCCGACGCAACCACTTGGTCGTAGACCACCGGGGTGTTGTTCGCATTCCACCCGTTGATTTCGATCACCTCAGTCCCTTCAGGACCTTGGGTGTAATTGGCAACGTTCAATACCCCGGGCGAATTGCCGGGGGAAACCGTGCCCGCCTCATTGATCAAATCCAATCCGGGCGACCCTTGCCCGCTCAGCACGTCACCCGAACCCAGAACCAGAGTCGAAGCCCCGGACGTGCCCACCGCTTCACTGGAACCATGCCCTGCCGGAGGGCCATTGGCCGAATGCAACGTCTCCACCAATTCATCGGCAAGCGATCGCACATCGCCCGGCACCCCTGTCGCATTCGATGGAGTTGCCGACGACGCGATCTGCCCGCCGGAGACCGGCGACGACTCCTCTCCCACCACCGCAAGAACTTCTTCCGAGCCACCACTCGCCCCAGTCACTGCTACTGGATCGGACTCAGCGACCGATGTGGGGTCGGACAGCCCGGATTCAGCCCCCGCCGGGATCGTACCATCGGGTGGGGCGGGCGGGTTTTCGGGATGACTCTGGGGAGTCTCCAATGGTCCTGGCAGGAAAGTGGAAGCCGACTCCAGGGGAGCCAGTGAACCGCCCATGTCCCCCAGGAGATCGAGCGGATTGGATGCCTCCTCGACTGGCAGTAAAGCCACCTCAACAGCACGTGAAGTGTCCGGCTGCGAATCGATTGGTGAAACGCTCTCCGAAGTCACTCCACCGAGGTCGCCTGCAAGGGTCGGATCGGCCGACAAGAGCACCCTTGGCTCCAAAGCCTCCAGAGCAAACCACTGGTTGGATAGAACCCTCCCCATGAAGACCTTCTCAGTAGAACAGTAACGATTCTGCTAAGTCAATCCTGCAAAGTATTCTAGCTGATACCCTTAACAGAACAGCACTCACTTGGGTCCGAACGAAGTCGGTCCCTTGACCCGGCCGGCAGGTTATGAAATACCCTTCCCATCCCAATCTTCCGAGGTCGCCGCAGACGTTCCCACCCCGAGCTCTGTCGACCTCGGACCAGCGAAAGCAACCATCTCTTGTCCCCTCTACGCTCTCTCTTGGTGGCCCTGGCTTTCCTGGTCCAATCACGCGTCACCTCCGCACAAGTGCTCGAAATAGAGCCGCTCCCCAACAGCCGGTTCCTCCTGCGATGGCCCGCGTCCGGTGAAGGCGCTGTTCTTCAGGAATCACCCAGCGTTGGACCCGCTTCGGCCTGGCTTTCGGTGCCCGAATCCCATGAGACGGCAGGCGCCTTTCGCCAAGTGGTGGTCAGCGCCAGCGGGCAAACCCGGTTCTTCCGGCTCTTCCGCTTTTCCGCCGAGCCTGCCCGAGTCATCGAAACTTCACCCGCCGACGGTGAAACGGAGGTCTCCGTGCATCGCGAAACCGTGTTCCGGTTCGATGCACCCCTCGCTCCCGACACCCTCCTGGACGCCGCCATCGTCTCCGCCCGGGCCGCCGGAACCCCTCTGCTGACCCGCTCCGAGCTCGCCACCGACCGACGGTCCGTGGCGCTGTTCTATCTGGAGCCCATCCCGGCCAATACCCGGGTCCAAGTCCGATTCGATGGATTCCGCGTCCTGGATGATGCCGTGCGCGCCTTGGATGCGGACGCCGATGGCTTGCCCGGAGGCTTGCTTGAAACTTCCTTCACCACGGTCAACGCCACCGCGGTCGGCAGCACAGCCGTGGTGGGTCAGGTGTTGGCCTCCGAGAAGAATCCCGATGGCTCGGATCGTCCGCTCCGAGGGGTCACCATCACGGTCGACGGCGCCGAGCAAGACCTGCGGACCCAGACCGCCTCGGACGGTACCTTCCGTCTCCAACCCGCTCCAGCAGGCCGTTTTTTTGTTCACATCGACGGCCGAACATCGCCGTTAAGCCTTTGGCCTGAAGGCGCTTATTACCCGTTTGTCGGAAAGACCTGGGAAGCGGAACCCGGTCGAACCAACAACCTCGCGGGCGGCGATGGCCGCATCTTTCTCCCCCTGGTACCCGCCGACGCCCTGCAAACCGTCAGCGCTACCGACACGACCGTGGTTGCGTTCTCTCCCTCGGTTGTCGCCGCCTCCCCCGCCCTGGCCGGGGTCGAAATCCGGGTTCCAGCCAATGCCCTCTTCTCCGACAACGGCACCCGGGGCGGGCGGGTGGGGTTGGCACCCGTGGCGCCCGATCGTTTGCCGGAACCTCTGCCTCCCGGTCTCAGCCTCCCCCTGGTCATCACCATCCAAACCGATGGACCCAGCAATTTTGACCGCCCGGTGCCCGTGCGCTTTCCAAACCTGCCAGACCCGATCACGGGCGAAGTGCTGCCTGCGGGAGCCAAAACGGCGCTGTGGAGTTTCGATCATGACACCGGCCGCTGGGAGATTGCTGGGCCCATGACCATCTCCGCCGATGGCCGGTTCGCGGAGACCGACCCCGGCGTGGGCGTACGACAACCCGGTTGGCACGGCGCCGCCCCAGGCGGTCCTGGAGGTGGCCCGGGAGGCCCCGGCGGCGGCGGTCCCGGCGACGATTGCGAGACCTGCGACGACGATCCGCCCAAGGAACCGCCGGATTGCAACTTCTTCGACCCGTTCTGCGAAGGGAACAACTGCCGGAAGGAAGCCCGTCTCTTGGCCAATTCAGTGGAGGACCTGATCCTCGACATCGGCGCGGCCAACATGAAGGACGGTGCTCCAGGATGCGCGGCGGGAATCGCCGGGTCCGCCGCCCGCGCCGCCCGAGATTGCGCCCTCGACCTGGAACCCTGCGGCGGTATCGATATCGGCAACCCCATCATCGACGGCGCGGTGGGGGCAGCCCTGGGTTGCATACCGAAAGTTGGAGCCATCCTGGGAACTGCATGGACCTTCAAGTCGGTCATTTTTAACGTCGATGCCGTTATCGATTGCGCCGGCAAGCAAGGCCAACGCACGTCGCTCCATGGCGCCATCGGCGGCGTGGGAGGTTCCTTCAACCCCGTGGCGGCCCGGCTCAAGTTGTTGCTCAGCCAGCAACTCGAAGTCTGTGAAGCCTCCAGCAATCTCGTGGCCGCCTGGTTCGGACCAGCCTGGGCCGTGGCTCAAACTCCCCAGGAAACCGACCTCTACGCTGCCTTCTTCCGGGCCGTCGCCGACACCGTTCAGCCTGACAGCGACGGCCAACGCGCGGTGACCGCCGCCGAGCGGGCCGCCTTGCTCGAATTGCCCCGTCCGTCGTCCGCTTCCGCCACGGATGTCGAACAATTGCTGAACCGGCTGAACCTCATGGCCACCGGTGCGTTCCGGGCCGGAACCCCCGAAGCCGACGCCTTCCTGGCCGCCCAAGCCCAATGGGACGCGGTCGTCGAAAAGCGCTTGGCCGAGGGCTGGGAGACGCTCTGGGACGGCATCCTCCGGGTCGCCGCCGTGGTGTCCTCGCTGGCCGAACCAGCCGCAGGTTCTTCTTCCTACGGCACTTGGACCTCTTCAGTGGCCAACCCGAGCCTGCACGCCCTCCCGGCCGACAACGCCACCAGCCTGGAACCGGCGTTTCCCAAACGGTCCCACTTCTTTGACCTTCAAGACCTTGCCACCGGCTTTCGCCGCCAGGGCCGCCTGACCCCGGACGGCAAGCTCCCACCCCAGATCCTGGCCATCGATCGACGTTATCGCATCTCCTACTTGGACCCGGAAACCGGCCGCATCGGATCCGCCACCTTCCGTTCCGCCAGCGCCGGTCGGCGCACCCGTATCCCTGCCGCACCTCTCCTCCAGGATGCAGGCCCCGACCGGGATGGCGACAGCCTGGGAGATCGCGCGGAATGGATTCTGGGCAGCGACCCCGCCAACCCTGATTCGGACGGTGATGGTGCCGCCGACGGCGCGGAGTTCCGCACCGGCGACAACCCGATCGATGGCCGTGAGGTGGTCATCGGAGTCATCGGCGGCGCGGACACCCCGGGCACGGCCGAACAGGTGGCGGTTGATGGTGAAACGGCGTTGGTTGCCGACGGCAACTCGGGAGTCGCCGTCTTCGATCTTTCCGATCCCCGTTCGCCTGTCCGGATCGCCCAAGTCAACATACCCGGGGTAAGGTCCGTGGCCTTGAGTGGCGGCTGGGCGCTTGTCGGACGAGCCAATGGAGCCAGCCTGCTGGACCTTCGGGTCCCCTCGCTGCCCGCGGTCCTGACCAACTTCACCGGTGCCGGTGTGTTCTCGTTCGCGCTGGCCTCGCCCTTCGGCTATTTCGGGCGCGGCTCCAATATCGAGGTCGTGGATCTGGTGACCGCCCGCCTCCTGCAGCCAGTCGCTCTCGGCGCTCCGGTTCAGGACTTTGCGGTGATCGGTGATGTGCTTCACGTCCTGACGGCCGTCGATCTCCGGCTGTTTCGTCGGGTCGGAGCCACCTTGCAGGAACTTTCCCGAATCCCGGTATCCGGCGGGCCGTCCCCGTTGGAGACTGGGCGCAAGTTGTTCGCGGGCGGCGGCCGGGCCTACGTCGGCTACTTCGACGGCTTTACCATCCTGGATGTTTCGAACCCGACCGCACCGGTCGTGCTGGCCCGGCAACCTCGGACCCAGGCGGCCATCCACGACCTCGTCGAGAACGGTTCCGGCCAACTGGTGGCCACGACCAGTTTTTCGGGAACCGGCACCCTCGCCGTCTCGCTGTACGACGTGCTCAGCGGCACTTCCACCACCAACTTCATCGCCAACCTGCCTACCCCGGGCGATCCGCGTGCCATCGCCATTCATCGTGGACTCGCCTACGTCGCCGATGGCCCCGCCGGCCTGCAAGTGCTCAACTTCCTATCCCGCGACACCGCCGGGCAACGCCCCTCCATCGCTTTCGGCCCGCCTCTCGACACCCAGGCGTCGCTCGAAATCGGCAGTACGCCCCTGCTCACCTTCACCACCGGCGACGATCGCCAGGTGCGCGAGGTCGAACTCCACCGGGACGGCCAACGAATCGCATCCGCCGGCTCCTTCCCATTCCAAATACCCCTGCCCATCGCACCCGCCGCGGCCGGCCAAAACTCCGTCGTTTTCCGCGCGCGGGCCATCGATACCGCCGGGAACGAACGTTGGACGGACGAGCGTCGCGTGACGCTGACCCCGGATCAAACACCGCCGGAGATCTACCTCCTTAGCCCCGCCAACGGTGGTGAATTCCTCCCCGGCACTGTTGACGCCATCATCGTCGGTTTCTCCGAAGGCATGTCGGTCGACTCCTTATCCACCAGCCTCCTGCTGAACGAAGCCGGCCCCGATGGCAATCATGGCACCGCCGACGACCGCGCCATCCCGGTCAGCCTCGTGTACCAGAGCGTCAACTTGACCGCTGAATTGCGGCCGAACCCTGCCTTCCCCGCCGGACGGTATCGCCTTCGAGCCACCACCGGCCTCACCGATGCCGCGGGGCTTGCTCTCGCATCCGAGCGAGTCTGGACCTTCCGGATCCCTCCACCCGCCGTGATCGCCAGCACGCCCAACAACAGATCCAGCCACCGCCCCGGCACCCTCACCCAGATCACCGCTCGTTTCAGCGGTCTGATGGACGCCCCCTCCCTGCGTTCCGGCGGATTCCGCCTCGCCCACGCCGGATCCGACGATCAGGTCGGCACCGCCGACGACGTGCCGTTGGACGTTTCCACTCTGAGCTTCTCGGCGGTTTCCAACCGCATGTCCTTCGTGCCGGCCACACCCCTGCGAAGCGGCCAATACCGCGCCACCCTGACCACCAACGCGGTCGACATCCTCGGCAACTCCCTCGCCGCCGCGGTCTCCTGGAACTTCTCCGTGCCGTTCCCTTCGGTGACGTCCGTCGATCCCCCCGATGGTCATGCACGCCCGGTGAATGGAATCTCCTCCATCCAGGTCGGGTTCTCCGAACCCATGGAACCGGCGTCCCTCGCGGTCGGCCTCACTCTCGCCCTCACCAACGGTTCACCCACCCTCGGCGGGGTGGTCGACTACGACCCTGCCACCCAACTCGGCACGCTCCGCTTCAGCGGACCCCTGCCCCCGGGTGAATACCTGTTCCAGGTCACCAGCAACGCCACCGATCGGTTCGGGAATCCGGTGAACCCGACCTTCACCTCACGATTCGGCGTTCATGGTCCGGTGTCCTGGGCCGTCGATGCCGATGGCACCTGGAACACCTCCACCAACTGGTCACCCCATCGCCCCGGACTCGCCGACGACGTGGTGATCGACCGGCCAGCCGGCGTCTTCACCATTTCCCACACCACCGGCCAGTCGTTGGTGAACACCCTCCACGCCGCGGAAAACCTGCGCCTCACCGGTGGCGGCCTCACCCTCCAGTCCAACTCAATCATCACCGGATCCGTCTTCGTTCAGAATGGCGTCCTTTCCAACCCGGCGAATCTCAGGATCACCGGGCCCGTCACTTTTGGACCGAACGCCACGGTGCGCGGTGGAGGCACCCTGACCCTGGCCGGCCCCGCCGCTCTAGAAGGTGGTACTTTGGCCAACTCGGTCGGGATCGGCGGCCAAACCATGGTGCTGGAAGGTGGCCCACTGACTTGGGCCACCGGAAACCTGGATCCCGACCTCAGCTCCAGCCCCACGCTTTGGATCCTCAACCCGGGAACCTCCCTCGAAGCCGTCTCAGGTTCCACTTCCCGGGATTGGCAGGCCACCCGGTCGGCGATCTGGAATCGCGGCACGTTCCGCCAAAGCGGCACCACCAACCGGCTCCGCTGGATCAGTCTCAGCATCACCAACGATGGCCTCTGGGACATCACCGCCGGTCAGGCCGACGTCCAGGGAAGCCTCGTCCAGTCCGGACGTCTCGCCATTGCCGCCGACAGTTCCCTGCGTCTCAGCGGCGATACGGGAACCTTCCAACTCGCCGAAGGCGGCGTCATCGAAGGTGCCGGTGAATTCAGCGTCCGCCGCAAGGAGACCCAGCTCGCTGGCCGCTTCGCCATCACCGGCGGCGCCACCTTCGAAAGCCTCACCGCCAACCTCACCGGCCCCCTCGAACCCGGCAACGGCGCGCTCACCTTCATCAATACCGACGCGTTGTTCGACAACGGTCCTCTCCAACTCCCCGGTCCTTTCACCCTGCGGGAAGGCACCCTGCACTTCCGACACCCCACCGCGTTCGGCGATCTTCGCTGGAACTTCGGGCGCATCCACGCCAACGCAGCCATCACCGTCTCCAACTTCGTCCGGATCGGCGACACCGTCGTCGGCAACGGCGCCGAGGCCAGTGGCCCGGGACCCATCCGACTGCTCGGCGGCGCCGAGTTCCTGCGCTACTTCAGCATCGAAACCAATGCGGTGTTGGAACATGCCGGCCGAACCGTCTGGCGCCCCCAGAGCAGTTCCCAGCTCCCTGGCATCAGCTTCGACCCAGGCGCCATTCTTCGGAACCTGCCTGCCGGCACCTTTGAAATCGCCACCAACCGCAACTTCACCGGGGACGGGACCTTCGAGAATCTCGGCACCCTGGTGAAAGCCGACAACAACTTCACCAACCGGGTCTCCGTCATGCTCGAGAACTCCGGAAAACTTCAAATCGACGGTGGCCTGCTCCAAGTGTCCGCCGGCGGAACGCTCGGCGGCACCGTCCAGATCACCACCAACGCCACTCTCGAGATCCTCGGAAACAATCTCCTCCCCCAGTGGCGGCTGTCCGGTCGCTTCACCGGCGACGGAGCCCTGCGGATTCTTGGCGGTTCCAATCACCTCACCGGTTCCCTCCAAGGCCCTCAACTCGCCCTCGCCGGAAGCGTCACCCACCTCCGCCTTCCCGCGAACATCACCCTCACCAACGCCGAAATCCGCGGCGGTACGGTGTGGTGCGACGGCAACCTCACCCTCTCCGGCACGAACACCTTCCTCACCGGCCGTGACACCCGCGTCCGTGGGAACGTCCTTTTGCGCAATGACGGTTCCCTGACCGAAGCCGCCACCTGGCTCGACACCGACGTCGAGAACGCCGGCACCTGGATTTACACCACGTCGCAGTCGCCGCGTTACACCCGGGTCTTCCGCAACCTGCCCGGCGCCACCTTCACCCTGACGAACATCACCTCCGTGCCGTCCAACGACACCGAACCCGGAGCCTTCGACAACGCGGGATTGGTCCGGAAACTGGGAACCCGCAACGCCTTCCTGCCCTTCGCCTTCACCAACCGCGGCGTCATCGAAATCAGCGGCAGCCTCTCCTTCCACCGGGCCTTCATCCAAACCGAAACCGGTCTCACCCGCCTGACCGGGGGCCGACTGGCCCCGGAAGGCAATCCCCGCGTGCTGGGTGGCGAGATCCACGGCCCTGGCATCGTCGGGATCGAGGGCGGCGACTTCTACCGAATCACCAACTCCGCCCACCTCCGGCCCGGCGGCCCGAACGGCTTCGGTACCCTCAGCCTCAGTGCCGCCGCAGCGTATCTCTCACTGGAGAGTCGGGTGACGTTGCGCATCGGCGGTCCCAACCCCGACACCGAACACGACCAATTGCGCGGCAGCAGTATCCTCTGGCTCGGCGGAGCGCTGCGCCTTGAATTCGTTCAGGGCTACCATCCCGCCATCGGAACGAAATTCCTCATCGTCTCGGCCTCCTCCAGAAATCAGACGTTCCGCAGCAACTTCGAAAACGTCGGCCTGCCCGCAGGAAGAACCGTCCGCCTCAACTACCTCCCCGCCGGCGTCGAAGCCGAAATCATCGCAGGTCCCTAACTCGCGTCCGGGATCGATGCCCGGTCCCGCCACAACGCCCTGCCCTCCTGTTCCATCAACCGATGGAACCGCTCCTCGGCAAGCGTCAGCCGCCTCCCCACCGGGTGGACAAGCACCCACTGACGCCTCAGGGATTTCGCCCCCAACGGACGCATGGTCAGCGTTCCAGCGGCCAGTTCCGACGCAATCGCCCACGGCGCCAAAATCGCCACGCCCAGGTTCCGCAACACCATCTCCTTGATCGCCCGAACACTCGCCAATTCCATCACCACCATCGGATCCACTCCCAGTCCCCGGAAATAGCGGTCCACCAACCGGGCCGTCGAACTCCCTCGACGATAGGTGATCACCGGTTCCTTCCTCAGGTCCGCCTTCGACAGCGGCCGTCCATCCGACCACGGATGACTCGGCGACAGCACCCACAACAGTTCGTCCTCGAAGACCGGTCGAAATTCCAAACCCGGCTCCGGGTCCAAACCCACTCCCACCGCCAAATCGAGCTGCCGTTCCCGAATCGTTCCCGCCAGTTCCGTCATGTCGCCGGATTCCACCACCACGTGAAGTTTGGCGAATTCCCGTCGCAGCTCCCCCAGCACACGCGGCAGCAGATCCTCACAGAGCGACGCCGATACCCCGATCCGCAATCTTCCCTGCCCCCACCGGCCCAACGCCTTCAGTCGCGTCGCCGTCTCCGACAGGCTCTCCAACGGGCCTTCAATCCCCGCCAACAACTGTTCGCCCGCCTGATTCAAAATCATCCGGCGCCCCGAACGTTCGAAAAGCCGGCAGCCCAGCTCGGTTTCCAGCCCCTTCAGTCGATGACTCAACGCCGAGGGCGTCAGGTGCAGCTCCAATGCCGCACCGGGCAATCCTCCGTGCCGTGCCACCGCCTGAAATACCCTCAGCAATCGTGTGTCCATAGCGTCCCCAACCACCCGCAACCACCATTCACATCTATCGGAGTGTTCATTAGCTGCACAGATGACCTGATCCATTCCGAACAGCCTGTCTAAAAATCAGCAGGTTTCGCCGGATGAACAGGTCGCGATGTCCAGGTTTGGAACAGGTCTCCCGTTGCCATTCCAGGTAGGCAGGTCTTACGCCAGCGCAGGTTGTCCCCACACCACCGCCACACGAATGGCAGGGGTTCTCGTCTTGTTGAATTCTTCTCAACGAAACATTGAAGAATCACCAACGTTAATTCATCCGCGTATTCCTCCCCTGGCACGGCCAGTGCCATGTCCCGCCCAGCGAGCGACACGGAAGAATGGGTTCGTCTCGCCCACCTCACGGGCAAAACGGATGGAAACACCAGGGCAGCCGCCCCAGTTCAACTGGCCGCCTCCCCCGACCGCACCTCGCAACCAAACCGAATGAAACCCAACCTGCAAACCCACCCCGCTCCACGGCCACGCTCGGCAACACGGCCGTTCCTGGCCTTTCGAAGGCTGGCCGGTAGCACCGCACTGCTCGCCGGCACCGGACTCCTTTCACTCCCCGTCTTCGCCCAGGAAACTGTGCGCGTCGACAAGCTCGAGAAGGAGAACCTGGAACTCCGCCAGCGCCTCGAAGCCCTCGAAAACATGGCCCAAAAGGAAGGTCTGGTCCCCAGCGGCCAGAAGCCCAAGTTTGTCGGAGCTCTCTCCGAAATCACTCTCAGCGGCTTCGTCCAGGCGTCGTACTTCTACAACACCCAGGACCCTCTCGACAATTCGTCCGATGGCTACCTGTGGAACACGACCCACAATTCGTTTTCACTGAACAAATTCAAAATGACCCTCGCCAGCAAGCCGGCTGAGCGCAGTGGCGAGACCTGGGACAGCGGGTTCCGCGTGTCCATGATGTGGGGCGAAGATGCCGCCGTCCTCAATACCGGCGGCGAACGCCAGGGCCTCGAGGCTCTCCGTGAAGCCTACATTGACGTCAACGTCCCCATCGGTGACGGCCTCATCATCAAGGCCGGTCAGTTGATCTCCTTGTTGAACTTCGAGTCCGGCGACGGCGGCGCCGCCAACCCGAACTTCTCCCAGGGTTTCCAATGGTTCTTCACCGGCAACGGCCCCGGAGCCGGCGTCCAGGCCGATTACCAGGTCACCGACTGGATGAATATGAAGGCCCGCGTCCAAAACGGCATCTATGCCGGCGCCGTCGACAACAACGACGCCAAGGCCTTCCTCGGCAGCATCGGCCTCACCCCCACCGACAAGGCCTGGGTGAACCTGATCGGATTTGTCAGCGAGGAATCCCCCACCCTCAACGTCGCCGGCGGTTCCATCCTCGCCGGTCATAAGTTCGGCTCGAAGTTCAACACCGGACTCGAACTCGATTACTTCAACTTCGAAGCCGCCAACGGCGACGATTCCGTCCTGTGGTCCGCCGGCGCCTGGCTCTGGTATGACTTCACCTCCAAGGTCGGTGCCGCTCTCCGCGCCGAATACCTCGACGACGGCGACGGTGCCGGCCTCAAGGGCATCGGCCTCCCCGGCCGCCCCAACAGCGCGATCCTCTCGAGCGACGCCGATGGCGCCATCACCAGCATCGCCCTCACCCTCAACCTGCGCCCCACCCCGTCCATCAAGATCCAACCCGAACTTCGTTATGACCACACGTCGTACGCGGGCGGCTTCGATGGCGAGGAAGACCGTTTCACGATCGGCGCTGGCATCACCTACTCCTTCTGACCTCAACCAACCCCTCTGAACCCAAACAACTCCAACCCCTGTCCCCAATTCAGCCCCTTCCATTCACGATGAAACTTAACCTGCTCAAATACGCCTCGCTGGCCGCAGCCGCGTTCCTCGCCTTCACCAGCGGGGCCGCCGAAACCGTCAAGGTCGGCGTCCTCCACTCCCTCAGCGGCACCATGGCGATCAGTGAAACGTCCCTCAAGGACGTGCTCCTGTTCACCTTCGACGAGATCAACAAGGCCGGCGGCATCAAGGCCGGCGGCAAGTCGTACCTCATCGAGCCCGTCGTCGTGGACCCGGCCTCCAATTGGCCGCTCTTCGCCGAGAAAGCCCGGCAACTGCTCGAAAAGGACAAGGTCTCCGTGGTGTTCGGTTGCTGGACCTCGGTCAGCCGTAAATCAGTCCTCCCGGTGTTCGAACAGCTCAATGGCCTCCTCTTCTACCCCGTCCAGTACGAGGGCGAGGAGTTGTCCAAGAACATCTTCTACACCGCCGAGGCCGTGAACCAGCAGGCCATCCCCGCCGTCGACTACATGCTCAAGGACGGCAAGAAGAAGTTCTACCTGCTCGGCTCCGACTACGTCTACCCGCGCACCACCAACAAGATCCTCAAGCAGTACCTCCGCTCCAAGGGCATCCCTGAGTCGGACATCGAGGAGATCTACACGCCGTTCGGTCACACCGACTACCAGACCATCGTCGCGAGCATCAAAAAGTTCGCCACCTCCGGCAAAGCCACCGTCATCAGCACGCTCAACGGCGACACCAACGTCCCGTTCTTCAAGGAGTTCGCCAACGCCGGCCTCACCTCCGAGAACTGCCCCGTCGTCTCGTTCTCCATCTCCGAGGATGAATTCCGCGGCCTCCCCGCCAAGGACCTCGTCGGTCATCTCGGCTGCTGGACCTACTTCATGTCCATCAAGAGCCCCGAAAACACCAAGTTCGTGAAGGACTTCAGCGCCTGGATCAAGGCCCCCAAGGTCACCGGCGTCGACTTCCCCGTGTCCGGCATCGACACCAAGGGCCGCGTCACCTGCAGCCCCATGAACCTCTCCCGCATGGGCGTCTACCTCTGGAAACAGGCGGTCGAGAAGGCCGGCACCTTCGACGTCGACAAGGTCCGCGACTCGCTCGTCGGCCAGAAGTTCAAGGGCCCGGCCGGCGAAGTCACCATGCAGGCCAATCATCACCTCGTGAACAACGTGTTCATCGGTGAAACGCTCGCCTCCGGCCAGTTCAAGATCATCAAGAGCTTCACCGGCGTCGCCGGCGAGCCCTTCAGCGAAAAATTCCTCGGCAAGTAAGACCTGGACGTCCATCGCCCAGGCCCTATCGGCCAAGGTTCCTCCAGGGGAGGCGGTCGTGCAGCCGCCTCCCCTTCCGCCCCAAGACCCCGCTTTCCACCCATGACCACGAACTGGCCCGGCCATGTATCGCGAGGGTTGAAAAGGGCTCCCTCACCCCAACCCTCTCCCGGGGGGAGAGAGAGTCGCGTGTGCCGCCCGGTAACGTTCCAGAACCCCATCCGTCCGAGCCGGCATGATTCGCTACAGCCAACGCCATGCTTAACCCTCAGGAACCCGCGGAGCATTTTCTCCCTCTCCCCCAGGGAGAGGGCAGGGGTGAGGGCCGTTCGTCACACTCCTCGCGCCCCGGCTCATCGTCCCAAGACGTTTCCGGTTTCCGGACAACTTTCCTGCCCATGAACCTTCCCTCCCCTCGTCATCGTACTCCTACTCCTAATCGTAATCCCTTCGCCTCCCCCGGTTCATGGCACGCGAGCAGGTCGATTTCGAACAGGGCGCTCCCCATGACCCGCTTGCCGTCCCCCACCTTCCCCCTCTCCCTGCTGACTCTCACTCTCGCTCTGCTGTTCTTTTTGGCCCCCTTCGGCGCCCCCGCCCAAACACCAACCCCCCAAGCCCGCGCCACCCACCTCGAAGCCAACCATTACGACGATCTCGACGTCCAGGCGCCCCTGCTCCAGAAGCTCATCGGTGTGGATGACCCGTTGGTCCTCGCCACCCTCACCGCCTGGCGCGGTGGCTCCGTGTTCCTCCACGAAGAGAACGACACCCGTATCCCCTTCACCCTCGACCCCCAGGTCGATGGCGAAGGCCGCGCCAAAGCCCTCAAGGTGACCGACGGCGCACCCATCCTCGGCGCCGACAATCAACCGCTCCTCCTTTCCGCCCCCGACCTGACGCCCGTCGACGCCTCCTCCCGCCTCCGCCGAACCATCAAGATGGTTCTCGATCTTCACGCTATCGGTCATCCCAACCCCAAGATCCGCCGCGACGCCGTCATCAAGCTCGGTCAGGAACAAAACCCGGACTACCTGCCCCACTTCGACGCCCGTCTCGCCACCGAACAGGGAGCCGAAGTCCGGGTGGCCCTCGACGAAGCCATCGCCACCACCCAACTCATCTCCGAGGACCCCGCCGTCCGCCTGCCCGCCATCCAACGGCTCAAGACGCTTCGGTCCATCAACGGCCTGACCTTCCTCCAGCAGCTCGAAACCGAGGCCCTCAAGGACCCTGCGAAATACGGCCCCGAGACCGCCGTCACCGCCAAATCCGCCATCGTCGCCATCGAGAATTACATCCGCTGGGGAAACCTCTTCGGCACCGCGTTCCGCGGACTCAGCCTCTCCGCCGTCCTGCTCGTCGCCGCGCTCGGCCTCGCCATCACCTTCGGTCTCATGGGCGTCATCAACATGGCCCACGGCGAAATCATCATGGTCGGCGCCTACACCGCCTACGTGACCCAGAACCTCTTCACCTACTGGTTCGGCGCCGCCGGTCCCGGCTTCGACACCTACTTCCTGGCCGCTCTCGTCGCCTCGTTTATCATCGCCGGCCTCGTCGGGCTCGGCCTGGAACGCGGCATCATCCGGTTCCTCTACAAGCGACCCCTCGAATCGCTGCTTGCCACCTGGGGCGTCAGCCTCGTCCTGCAACAGGTGTTCCGTCACATCTTCGGCGCCGCCAATGTCCAGGTCTCCTCGCCCTCCTGGCTCAGCGGCAGTTTCGTCATCAACGACGTCCTGCTCGCCTACAACCGCCTGTTTGTCATCGCGTTCGCCGTCCTCATCGTCGTCGGCACCTTCCTCATCCTCACCCGCACTTCCCTCGGTCTGCAGGTCCGCGCCGTCATGCAGAACCGCGCCATGGCCTCCGCCCTCGGCGTCCGCACCGACCGCGTCAACATGTTCACTTTCGCCTTCGGTTCCGGCCTGGCCGGCATGGCCGGCGCCTGCCTGTCCCAGATCGGCAACGTCGGTCCCAGCCTCGGTCAGAATTACATCGTCGATTGCTTCATGGTCGTCGTCCTCGGCGGCGTCGGTTCCCTGGTCGGCTCCGTCTGGGCCTCCCTCGGCGTCGGTGTCACCGACCAGATCCTCCAGCCCTGGCTCGGCGCCGTCATGGGCAAGATCACCGTCCTCGCCGCCATCATCCTGTTCCTCCAATGGCGCCCCGCAGGTCTCTTCGCCACCCGTAGCCGTAGCCTCGAAGGATGAGCACTTCCTCCAACACCTTCTCCCGTCGCGAAGCCCTCATCATCGCCGCCCTGGCGATCCTGGGCCTCGTCGTGCTCCCGTGCCTGAATGCCTTTGTCCCCGAGGACAGCTTCTTTCACGTCAGCAATTTCGCGATCACCCTCTACGGAAAGTACCTCTGCTACGCCGTGCTCGCCGTCGGCGTGAACCTGCTCTGGGGTTACACCGGCCTGCTCTCGCTCGGTCAGGCCTTGTTCTTTTCGCTCGGCGGCTACGCCCTCGGCATGCACCTCATGCTCAAGATCGGGAAGCTCGGCCAGTACAAGGCCGATATCCCCGATTTCATGGTGTTCCTGGAGTTCCCCAAACGGTTTCCCGAAACCGGCGGTCTCCCTCCCCATTGGATCCCGTTCCATAGTTTCACCTTCGCCGCCGCCGCCGTGGTCATCGTCCCGGCCATCGTCGCCTTCCTCTTCGGCTGGCTCGCCTTCCGCTCCCGCATCAAGGGCGTCTATTTCTCCATCCTCAGCCAGGCCCTCACCTACGCCGCCACCCTGATGTTCTTCCGCAACGACTTCACCTTCGGCGGCAACAACGGGCTCACCGATTTCAAATTCATCCTCGGCGCCGACATCAATTCCCCGGCCACCAAGCGCGCCCTCTACATCGCCTCCGGCATCCTCCTCCTCGGCGTCTACCTCGTCTGCCGCTGGCTCACGTCCACCAAGTTCGGCCTCATCCAACGCGCCATCCGCGACAGCGAAAACCGCGTGCTCTTCTCCGGCTACGCCACCACCAATTTCAAACTCTTCGTCTTCGTCCTGTCCGCCATCATCTGCGGCCTCGGCGGCGCCCTCTACGTCCCCCAGGTCGGCATCATCAACCCCAGCGAGATGGCCCCCGACAAATCCCTGGAGGCCGTCGTCTGGTGCGCCGTCGGCGGTCGCGGCAATCTCCTCGGCCCCATCCTCGGCGCCATCTTCGTCAACGCCCTCAAAAGCTACGCCACCCGCGCCTTCGCCGATCAATGGCTCTACTTCCTCGGCGGCCTCTTCATTCTCGTCACCCTCTTCATGCCCAACGGCATCATCGGCATCCCCGATCAGCTCCGCGCCTTGCGAAAACGCCTCACCGCCCGGCAGGAACCCGAAGCCACAGCCGCCTCACCGGCCACCCCCAACCCGACGCCTTCCTCCCCCGAATGAGCCAGCGGTCTTTCATCCTCTCCCTCGAAGGGGTCCACAAGGAGTTCGATGGCTTCAAAGCCATCAACAACCTCACCTTCTACCTCGATGACGGCGAGCTCCGCGTCATCATCGGCCCCAACGGCGCCGGCAAGAGCACCATGCTCGATATCATCACCGGCCGTACCCGCCCCGACCGCGGCATCGTCGAGTTCGGCCAAAACACCGACCTCACCCAGCTCAACGAATACCAGATCAACCGCCTCGGCATCGGGCGGAAATTTCAAACCCCGTCCGTCTACGTCGAACATTCCGTCTTCGAAAACATCTGGCTCTCCCTCGAAGGCAATCGCGGCGTCTGGAGCACCCTCTTCGCCCGCATCAAACCCTCCCAACGCGACCGCATTCATGAGGTGCTCAAAACCGTCGGTCTCGCCACCCAGGCGGATCGCAAGGCCGGAACCCTCTCCCACGGACAGAAGCAATGGCTCGAAATCGGCATGCTCCTCGCCCAAAACCCCCGCGTCCTCCTCGTCGATGAACCCGCCGCCGGCATGACCGACGAGGAAACCGCACGCACCGGCGAACTCCTCCTCAGCCTCGCCGGCCAACACAGCGTCGTCGTCATCGAACACGACATGGTCTTCGTCCGCCGCCTCGCCCGCAAAGTCACCGTCCTCCACCAGGGCTCCGTCCTCTGCGAGGGATCCGTCGACGAAGTCCAAAACAACGAGCGGGTCATCGAGGTCTACCTCGGCCGCCGCAAAAAAGGGGAACACTGATGCTCGCCGTCTCCAATCTCACCGCCTCCTACGGCGGCTCCCGAATCCTCCGCGGCGTCCAACTCGAGGTGAAACCCGGCGAGGTCGTCTGCCTCATGGGCCGCAACGGCGTCGGCAAAACCACCACCCTCAAATCCATCATCGGCCACGTCCGCGCCGATGGCGGCTCCATCACCGTCGCCGGTAAATCCTTGCTCGGTCTCTCCCCCGACCAACGCGCCCGCCATGGACTCGGCTACGTGCCCCAGGGCCGCGACATCTTCCCCACCCTCACCGTCGCCGAAAACCTCCGCATCGGCGCCGTCGCCCAGGGAAAGTCCCTCACCGGCCGCCTCGACCACGTCCTCTCCCTCTTCCCCGTGCTCAAGGAAATGCTCGCCCGCAAAGGCGGCGTGCTCAGCGGCGGCCAACAGCAGCAGCTCGCCATCGGCCGGGCCCTGCTCACCGACCCCCAGTTCCTCCTGCTCGACGAACCCACCGAGGGCATCCAACCCAACATCATCGACCAGATCGGTGACACCCTCAAAACCCTCCGCGTTTACGGCCTCAATCCCCCGCCCAAAGAGCCGAACGATTACCAGGCCGAAATCGGCAACGCGATCAAGACGCTCCGCCAGGAAGGCCGCATCGGCATCCTGCTCGTCGAGCAATACCTCGACTTCTGCGTCGACGTCGGCGACCGGTTCTACATTCTCGAACGCGGATCGGTCGTCGCCAACGGCCCCATCGCCCAACTCGATGACGATCTCGTCCGTCTGCACCTCACCGTATGACGAGTCTTGCTGTCGGCTCCCGCCCCGGCGCCGCCTCTCTCGCCGTCGATCACATCGCCGGCCTCTCCACCGTCACGTCCGCCCGCTCCCATCAGCCCGCTAAATTGCTCGTCCCCGTGCCCCGCGGCCCCAGTGTCTGGGCCTGCACCAGCAGCTTCGGCGGCGGCCTCGTCGCCGGTGACCAAACCCGCCTCGACATCCGCCTCGGCTCCGAAACCCGCTGCTACATCGGCTCCCAGGCCTCCTCCAAAATCTACCGCTCCCCCGCCACCCGACCGACTTCCCACGTCACCACCGCCACCGTCGGCCCCGGTGCCTTGCTCGTCTTTGCCCCCGATCCCGTCCAACCCTTCGCCCAGGCGTCCTACTCCCAATCCCAACGGTTTTCCCTCGCTCCCAACGCGAATCTCGTCCTCGTCGATTGGATCAACGCCGGACGAACCGCCCGCGGCGAACGCTGGGCGTTCCACCATTACCACAGCCGCAACGAGATCTTCCTCGGCCCGGAACGCATGTTCCTCGACACCCTCGTTCTCAACCCAGCCGACGGCCCCCTCACCGCTCCCCACCGCATGGGCCGCTTCAACGGCCTCGCCACTCTCACCCTCACCGGCCCCCTGCTGAAGCCGTACGCGTCGTCCATCCTCGACGAGATTGCCGCACAACCCGCCCCACGGCGCGCGCCGCTCCTCGTCTCCGCCAGCCCCCTGCGCGATGGCGTGATCGTCCGCATCGCCGGCATCCAGCCCGAGGACATCGGCTGCCAGCTCCGCCACCTCCTGGAATTCCTCCAGGAACTCCTTCACGAAACCCCCTGGAACCGACGCGGCTGAGACCGACAGGGCGCTCTCCATGAACCCGGTGTTACCACAGAGACACGGAGGCACAGAGAAATGAGACAACCCGCTTTCAACTCGGTGCCTCCGTGCCTCTGTGGTGAACCTCTCCTCGGTTCCTGGTCCCCATGCGCGATTCGCGAATCGTGGCGGCTTCCCATGAACCGGGCCTCCGTAGCGGCGGGCGTCCCGCCTGCCGTAGAGGGGGGCGTCTCGCCCCCCGGAATCCCCGGTTCAAGGGCCGTGAGCAGGTCGATTTCGAACAGGCGGCTCTCCATGAACCTCCCCTCCCCTCGTCATCGTACTCCTACTCCTCATCGTAATCCCCCCGCCTCCCCAGGTTCATGGCCCGTGAGCATGGCGCCAGCGCCAACGCCGCTTCCCATGAACCGGGCCTCCGTAGCGGCGGGCGTCCCGCCTGCCGTAGAGGGGGGCGTCTCGCCCCCCGGAATCCCCGGTTCATGGTCCGCGGGCAGGTCGATTTCGAACAGGGGGTTTTCGATGCAAGCCATCGCGAGGATTGAACCGGGCTCCCTCACCCCGGCCCTCTCCCGGAGGGAGAGGGTGTCGCGTCCTGCCCTCAGCGACACGCCTGAACCCCGGCCTTCCGTGCCGTCGCGAATCGCACCAGCCTGCGCCCGACTCAACCCTCCGAAACCCGCGGCGCACCTTCTCCTTCTACCTCCGGGAGAAGGCCGGGATGAGGGCCGCCCGCTACACGCCTCGCGCAACGGTTCATGGTCCCAAGACGTGTCCAGATTCTGGAGAACGTTCCTACCCATGAACCTCCCGTCCATCGCGGCAGCCGTCCCTCCCTGCGGAATCCCCGTCGCCCAACGCTAACCCTCCGCGCCCTCTTTTCCATGCACCTCGCCCCTCGCGACATCGACAAACTCCTCCTGCACAACGCGGGGTTCCTCGCTCAGAAACGCCTCGCCCGCGGCGTGCGCCTCAACCACCCCGAGGCCGTCGCTCTCATCGCCACCCAACTGCTCGAGTTCATCCGCGACGGACGTTCCGTCGCCGAACTCATGGACCTCGGCCGCCAGTTCCTTGGCCGAAACCAAGTCCTCCCCGGCATCCCTTCCATGGTCGCCGAAGTCCAGGTCGAGGGCACCTTCCCCGACGGCACCAAGCTCGTCACCGTTCACCATCCCATCGCCCGCGAGCACGGCGACCTTTCGCTCGCACTCTACGGCTCATTCCTGCCCGTGCCCGATCTCGCCCTGTTCCCCACCCTACCCGAGGAACCCGAACCCGGCGAATGCCTGCCGCTCGACGGCGAACTCGAGCTCAACGCCGAACGCGAAACCGTCACGCTCCCCGTCACCAACCTCGGCGATCGCCCCGCCCAGGTCGGCAGCCACTACCCGTTCGTCGAAACCAACGCCCTGCTCCGCTTCGACCGCGGCCGTGCCTACGGCTTCCGCCTCGACATCCCTGCCGGCACCGCCGTCCGGTTCGAACCCGGCGAAACCAAGACCGTCCGCCTGGTGGCCATCGCTGGCCTGCGCGTGATCCAGGGTGGCAACAACCACGCCAGCGGCCCCGTCAGCCCAGAAGGCCGGGCCAACGCCGTCGCCCAGGCCGCCGCCCGCGGCTTTGCCCACGAAGTTCTCCCCTGACACAGCCACCCCCTTCCCTCCTATGGCTCATCGCATGCAACGACGGCATTACGCCGACATGTTCGGTCCCACCACGGGCGATCGCCTCCGGCTCGGCGATTCCTCCCTCATCCTTCAGGTGGAACGTGACGCCACGGTGTACGGCGATGAATGCAAATTCGGCGGCGGAAAAACCCTCCGCGACGGCATGGGACAGGCCACCGGCGTCCCGCCCGACATGGCCCTCGACTGCGTCATCACCAACGCCCTCGTCGTCGATCATTCCGGTATCTTCAAGGCCGATGTCGGCATCAAGAACGGTCGCATCTCCGCCATCGGGAAAGCCGGCAATCCCGACGTCATGGCCGGCGTCTCCGCAGGCATGATCGTCGGCGTCACCACCGAGGTCATCGCGGGCGAAGGCCTGATCCTCACCGCCGGCGGCCTCGACACTCACATCCATTTCATCTGCCCCCAACAGGCGCACGAAGCCATCGCCGCCGGTCTCACCACCATGATCGGCGGCGGCACCGGTCCCGCCACCGGCACCTGCGCCACCACTTGCACCCCCGGAGCCTTCTACCTCGAAGCCATGCTCCGTGCCACGGACACGCTCCCGCTCAATTTCGGTTTCACCGGTAAGGGCAACTCCGCCCACCCCACCGGCCTCCACGAACAGATCCGCGCCGGCGCCATCGGCCTCAAGCTCCACGAGGACTGGGGCACCACCCCCGCCGCCATCGACGCCTGCCTGCGCGTCGCCGATGAACTCGACGTCCAGGTCACCATCCACACCGACACCCTCAACGAGTCCGGGTTCGTCGAAGCCACCCTCGCCGCCATCGGCGGTCGCACCATCCACACCTACCACTCCGAGGGCGCCGGAGGCGGACATGCCCCCGATATCATCCGCATCTGCGGCGCTCCCCACGTCCTGCCCAGTTCCACCAACCCCACCCGCCCGTTCACCATCAACACCATCGACGAGCACCTCGACATGCTCATGGTGTGCCATCATCTCGACCCCAATCTTCCCGAGGACGTCGCCTTCGCCGAAAGCCGCATCCGCGGTGAAACCAACGCCGCCGAGGACATCCTCCACGACCTCGGCGCCATCAGCATGATGAGCAGCGACAGCCAGGCCATGGGCCGCATCGGCGAAGTCATCACCCGTACCTGGCAAACCGCCGACAAAATGAAGCGTCAGCGCGGCGTGCTGCCCGGGGATTCCAGTCTCAACGACAATCTCCGCATCAAACGTTACATCTCGAAGTACACCATCAATCCCGCCATCGCCCACGGGGTATCCCACCTCATCGGGTCGGTCGAGGTGGGCAAGCTGGCGGATCTCGTGCTCTGGAAGCCCGCGTTCTTCGGATCCCGTCCAGAGCTGGTGATCAAGGGCGGCATCATCGCGTGGTCCCAGATGGGGGATCCCAACGCCAGCATTCCCACCCCCCAACCCGTCATGATGCGCCCCATGTTTGGCGCCTTCGGCTCCGCCCCGGCCGCCTCCGCCGTCGCCTTCGTCAGTCAACGTTCCATCGCCGATGGCATCACACCCGGCTACCGCCTCGCCAAACCACTCGAAGCCGTCCACCACTGCCGCGAGCTCGGGAAACGCGACATGCGCTGGAACGACGCCACCCCGAAGATCGAAGTCGATCCCGAGACGTACGAGGTCCGCGCCGACGGCGAACATCTGACCTGCGAACCCGCCACCTCCCTTCCACTCACCCAACGGTATTCGCTGTTTTGAGCTTCGCGGCGTCCCAATTGGTCCTGCAGCTCGCCGACTCCGCCCTGCCCGCCGGAGGTTTCGCCCACTCCGGAGGCCTCGAGGCCGCCTGGCAACTCGGCGAGATCCCCGACCGCCAAAGCCTCGCGCCCTTCTTGGAATCCAGCCTGCGGCAAGCCTCGACAGCCTCGCTGCCCTTCGTCATGGCCGCCCATCGCGAGCCCGCCTCCCTCCCCGACCTCGACGCCCATTGCGATGCCTGGACGTCCAATCACGTCAGCAACCGCGCCAGCCGCCTGCAAGGTCGGGCCTTTTGGACCGCCATCACGCACGCGTTTCTTCCTGATTCGCCGCCACCCCCGCAGCCCGGCCATTTCGCCCCCGCCTTCGGAGTCCTCCTTTCCTGGTTGAACTTGCCCGCCGAAACCACGGCCCACCTCTTCCTGTTCCAGCACCTTCGCGGACTCGTCTCCGCCGCGGTTCGCCTCGGCATCATGGGTCCCCTCGAAGCCCAGGGCGTTCAGTTTCGTCTCGGCGAAACCGCTGCGACCCTCGCCGCCCACGCCCGGCATTCCACCCTCGACGATCTCGCCCAAACCGCGCCGTTGCTCGACGTGTTTCAGGGAACCCAGGATCGCCTCTACTCCCGGCTCTTCCAAAGCTGACCCCGCATGAATCTCCCATGAAAGCGATTGCGAGGGTTACAACCGGCTCCCTCACCCCAACCCTCTCCCGGAGGGAGAGGGTGTCGCGTCCACCCCGCGGCAACATGCCGGAACTCCAGCCATCCGAGCCGTCTCGACTCGTTCGAGCAAGCGCCGGGCTCAACCCTACGCAACCCGCGGCGCATCTTCTCCTTCTCCCTCCGGGAGAAGGTCGGGATGAGGGCCGCCCGCTCCACAACTCGCTCCTCGGTTCATGGTCCATGGGCAGGTCACTTTCAACGCGGCACTCCCCATGACCCACCGACCACGACGCCTGCCCGGAGCGCTGTTCTGGATCCCCGGCGTTCTCGTCGCGGGCGTCGTCTGGTCGGTCGCCCTCTTCATCCACCTCCGGCAACGCGAACATCGCGACGCATCCCTCGCCGCTGCCGACCTCGCCCATCAGCAGATCGAACGGCTCCGCATCTCCATCCTGCGCTCGATGGAGGTCCTTCATTCCGTCGACGCCCTCCATGCCGCTCACGGCCATCTTGATCGTCAGCACTTCGGGGCCTTCGTCCAATCCGCGCTCAGCCGCCAGCCCGAACTCCAGGCCCTGTCCTGGAATCCCACCGTGCCTCACACACGGCGGATGGAACTCGAAACCGCAGCTCGCGCGGATGGCCTGGAAGGTTTCACCTTCCGCGAAGCCCTGCCCAATGGAGAATTCCAACCGGCTCAGAATCGCCCCTCGTACGTGCCGGTCTATTTCATCGAACCCTCAGATCCCAACCGCGCCGCACTCGGTTTCGACCTCGCCTCCGATCCCAGCCGACGCGCTTCGCTCGAACGGGCCCGCGACTCCGGGCTCCCCATCGCCTCCGCACCCATTCGCCTGGCTCAGGGCCCGGACCACACCGCCGGATTCCTCGTTCTGCTGCCCGTCTTCGAACGCCCCACCCCTCAGGACGTCGACCAGCGACGCCAGCAGCTCGCCGGCTTCGCCGTCGCCGTGTTTCGCGTCGATGCACTCGTCGGCAATGCCTTTCGCGAACTCGAACGGACCGGCATCCGCGCCGAGCTCTACGACGATTCCCCCGAAGGCGAACGGATTTTCAGCCTGGCACCACCCTCACAACCAGCCCTGCGAGCCGGGTCCATGGCCTCGCTGGAGGTTGCGGAACGCCGCTGGGCCGTCGTCTTCACCCCCACCGCGGACTTCTCCGCCAACCGTTCCAGCAACACGTCCGGTCTCGTTCTCGCCATCGGCCTCGCCTTCACCCTCTCCACCTGTGGTCACCTGGCCCACGCCGGACGTCGCGCCCGCGAGATCAGTCGCGCCAACGCCGCCCTCCAGGAGGAGGTGGTCATCCGCCAACGCGCCGAAGCCGCCGCCGCCGCCGCCAACAAGGCGAAATCGGATTTCCTCACCAGCATGAGCCATGAGATCCGCACCCCGCTCAACGCCATCCTGGGTTACACCCAGCTCATGCGCCGGGATTCCCAGCTCGCCCCCGACCAACGCGACGCCACCCTCGGCATTCAAACCAGCGGCCAACACCTGCTCGGCTTGATCAATGAGGTCCTCGACCTCGCCAAAATCGAAGCCGGTCGCATGGAACTCGTTCCCTCGGACTTCGATCTAGGCCAGCTCGCCGCCAGCATCAGCACCACCTTCCGCCCCCTCTGCTTCCAAAAGCGCCTCGCCTTCCGACTCGAACTTGCCCCTCTCCCCTCCCACCGCGTCCACGGCGACGAGGGAAAGCTCCGTCAAATCCTCATCAACCTGGTCGGCAACGCCATCAAGTTCACCCGCGTCGGCGAGGTCCAGCTGCACATCCGCCCTCTCAACGAACCTCCGCAGCACTGGCTCTTCGAGGTGCTCGACACCGGCCTCGGCATCCCCGAGTCCGAGCAGCAGGACATCTTCAAACCGTTCCATCAGGGCTCTGGCGCCGGTCACCAGGGCGGCACCGGACTCGGTCTCGCCATCGCCCAACGCCAGGTCCAGTTCCTCGGCGGCACCCTCCAATTCCAATCCGAGCGCGGCGTCGGCTCCCGCTTCTATTTCACCCTCCCCCTCCCACCCG
>CAUJJW010000164.1 GCA_963205105.1 Verrucomicrobiota bacterium
GGCTGGTCCATGCGTCGTCGCGGCATGGGGCGCCGTGGCGGGTCCTCGCTCACCCGGTGGGTTCGAAGGGTGTGGCTGGCGAGGAGGAAACCCACGGCCACCATCGAGAGGTTGAGAAACACGATGTAGAGGGTAACGCCGTGAGCAGCGATGAAGTCGTCGATGGTCTCGAAGGAAATCATGGTGGGCCTCTTTGGACCTCATTTGACTTGTGGCCGGCCGGTGGACCCATTCATCCACCGGCCGGCCTGATAATGGTACCAGTTCTGTTCCAGTCTCAGCTCAAACCCGGGTCCCTTGACCCTGGGTACGGGAGGTGGCGCGTTGCTGGGTTCGAGCCAGCTGAATCATGACCGCCTCGCGCTGATCTTCCGGGAGATCTTTGACGAGGGTTTGGTACGCCTGCTTCAATCCGGGGTCTTGTTCGATGCGTTTGATCATGCCCTCGCGCATCCGTTGCTGGCGCTCCTGTTGGCGCATCTCTCCTAAAACGACGGTGCGTTCGAGCCGTTCGCGGGACATGCCCTGGATGTGAGCCCAATGTTTGGGGTTTTCTTTGATGTAAGAATCGATGCGGGCATCGATCTCCGGGTTCTGCTTGTAGGTGGTGGCTCCCTCCGGCGGAGCACCCGTCCCGGTGGAGGTGTTGTTCTTGGGTTTGGTAAGTTTCGGGGGTGTGGTGGTGTCCATGATGGATCAAGGGCCAGTGCCCTGGTTGGGTGAATACCTCCGGCCGGCCACGGCCGGAGAAAAGGAGCCCTACGGGTTCGCTGGAGACGCGATCCTTTGGAGTTGTTGTTCCAAGGTGGCCTGGCGTTCCTCCATGGCACGGAGGGAGGCGCCGACCGTGGCATGCTCGCGGGCGACGCGGGCCATATTGGTAATGACCGGCTGCAGGGCCTGGAAGGACTGGGCGAGCTGGGAGGCTTCCTCGACCACGCGCTGGGTGTAGTCCTGTTGGCGGCGCAGTTCGGCCACGATCGCGTCATCCACGGGTGCCGGATGGTAGGCGGCCGGGGGTGGCATGAGCCCGGACTGCCTGGGGCTGGGTCCCGGCCGCAGATCCCACCGGGCCTCCATCTCGATGCGATGAATGGGATGGGTCTCGTGCAGTCGGCCCGAGTCATCCACCTGGCGGCCGACCTGGTAGGTTTGGAGGACTTCCGGAAACCGAACCCCCGCGGGTTCCGGGTGAAGCTGGAGCGCCACGGGCTTGGGCTTCGGGGAAGAACAACCGGAGACCAGGAGAACGAGGATGGGGATAATGAATCTCATGGGATGGAATCAGAGGGATGGAAGGCGATCGAATCCGTGCCGGCGTTGGTACTGGAACCGTCAGGGAACACGGCATCGGCTCGGTCGATGGTTTGGAGGACGTACAAGTAAAACTGCTTTCCGGAGGGAATGCGGACGTAGAACCCGTCGCGCTCGATGGACTCCAGAATCCGCTGGGCGTAGACGCCCAGGATATCCTCGGCGCCCTTGAGCGGTGCGTTATTGAGGGAGCGGCTATCGACCGGCCCCAGGAGGGTCATCTCGCGCTCGGTGAGGGCCTTGGCGGCGCCACTGAGAAAGGTGGCGGCGAACAGTTTGAGTTCGGCCAGATCATCGGACTTGATGAGGCGCCCTCGCAGGCCGGCGCTGCCGTCGGTGATGCCCCAGCCGACGTGGTTGGTGGAGTTTTCAAACTCACGGTCCAGGGCGATCCCACTTAAACGCAGCTCCTGGCCGGTCTGCCAGACGAGCGTCCAGGCGTTGTCGCTGGCGATGCGTTCGCGGGCTCGGTCGACGCGGGCGGAGCCATGGACCTCGGTGCCGGCGGGGATGACCAAGTGGCCGGCGTGATAGAGGTCCTCGGTGATGAGTCCGATGATGGGAGTCTGGATGGAGGATGAATCCACGGTGATCACGGTCTCGCAGGGAATGAGCCGCCCGTAGGGGGCGTAGATGTCGCTGCGCGGTTTGGGTTGTGTCCGACCCACGCTGGAATCCACGACCAGGCTGATGGGGGTGAGGGCGGCAGCCTGGGCGGGAGCCACGATCTCGTTGGTGATGGGAACCCTTGCAACGGGTGGCGGAGGTGGTGGCTCCGGCCGGGGAGGAGGTGGTCGAAAGACTTCCATGGGCCGGTGGATGGTCTCCACCGTCTGGGGGAGGTCCGCGGCGTTGGTGCTGGGTCCAGGGGTGACCAAGCTCGGGACCTCCACCCTGCCCCGGAACCGGGAGTAGACGAGCAGACTCGCCCCGACCAAGGCGCCAAAGACCAGGAGCTTGCCGCTGGGGGTCTTGAAAAAATCTAACAAGGTCCTCGGGTTCATGGCTGGGCGGGAGACGGGGTTCGGGTGACCAACACTTGAAAGCTGTTCTTGAGCGACAGGTCGGCCCGTCCTCCGTCGGGACTGCCGGTGATGGCGAGGTAGACGGTGCTGTGGCCTTGGGGCGGGATCACCCCCGGGGCGTCGGAGATGGACTGTGGGTAGACCAAGTTCCCCACCCGCACGGCGAGGCTCACGGGATCGTAGGTCACGGGAGTTGGGCCGGGGTTGTGGAAGCTGGTTCTGAACACCAGGGAGTCCTCGTGCTGGAAGTGATAGACCTCCTCCACTTGAATCCTGAAATCACCGTAATCTGTGAGGTTGGTCTGGGTGGCGAAGGTCCTGAACTCGACGCCGGCCACAGCATGGGGATGTTGTTCCTTGAGCAAGGGGAACGCCTTGGCCTTGTCGAGCAGGGCCAGGAGCCGGGTGGTGGAGAGCCGGGGAGCGGGGAGTGCCTTGGGTTGGGGCGTGGGAACCAGGTTGAGCGAGAGAACCGGCTCGGGATCTTCGCGGAGGAGGAACACGTAGGTGCGATCCTTCCAGCGGACATTGAGGTTGGCCTTGGCACCGGGCTGAGTGGCGCGGAGGGAGAGGAAGGCGCTGCCCTGGGTGTGGGCCAGTTGGAAGAGGCCCGGGATCTTGGGATCTGCGGAAATGGAAGCGCCGTCGATGGCGGCGATGGGCCCCGGGAAGTTCAGGGCGGTGACACGGTTGGTGGCGATGGGCACTTCAATGACGACGCGGTCATTGAGGGGCACCTCCTGGATGAGGTCCTGAGCCACCAGGGCCAGGGGGAGGAAGGGGAGGAATTTAGCGAGAGACGTCATACTTGAACTCGGCCACGGCGGTGGGGAACCGGCCGTTGGCGGCCATATTGGGGTTACGGACGAGGTTGAGTTTGAGGGTGAACTGGAGGCCTTCGGTGAAGGCCTTGTCCTGGAAGACACCGGTGCGCACCAGTTGACCGGTGACACTGGCCAGGACGGAGTCCTCGCGGGTGGCGAGGATATCCACCCGGGCGATCTCAGGTTTTTGGTGGAGGCTTTTAGCCCGAAACTCCGGGTCTTCCTTGGAGCGTTGAAGTGTGGCCTTCTCGAGGGAGTCCTTGAGGAACATCAGCTTGAGGATGTCCGGAAAGTCGAAGTCGCGGGGGTTACGTTGGAGGAGGCTGAGGGTGGCGAGTTCGGCCTGTTGCACGTGGAGCTCCCGGGCTTCACCGAAGTGCAGGAGCGGGCTGACATAGAAGGTTTGGGAAGGATCGATGATGACAACCCGTTCCCGCTGCCTGAAATGGGCGACGAGCGCCTGGCGATCCCAAGCGGCTAGACCAGTGACGAGCACGGCCACCAGAAACCAGAACCAGGGGAGCCGGTCGCGTTGGGCAAAAAGTTGGGTAGGATCAAAACGCTTACGGGGCCTGGGGGTAGTCGCCGGGCTGGGCGTGGGGGTGGTTCGGAGAGTCGTTTCCATGCGGGGACTTAGAAGTAGTGGTGCTTGTTCTTGGCGATGAGGTCACGAACCGCCCGGTCGCCGGTGATGTCGTCACCGGGGCGACCGCGGGTGGATCGGGGCGGGAGTCCACTGCCGGCGATGATGATGGCGCCAGCGCTGCCGTGACCGGCGGCGGTGGAGATGGAGCTAGCGATGGCAGCCATGCCGGCGGCGCCGGCGGTGACCAGAGGCAGGCCGGTGCCAGAAGCGACCGCTGCGGCTCCGGCGGTGGTGGCGGCGGTCTGCAGAAACCCACCCGTGGTGTGGGAGAGGAGTTCGGCCCCGGCGAGGGCGCCGGTGGCGAACACTTTCTGGATGATGGCGGGAGCGGCGACGGTGCTGAAGGTCACCCAGAAGGCGAGAACCCCGAGCCCAACCATGGTTTGGAGGTGGTAGCCGGTGCTGGTGGAGTCGATGAATTTGAGCGAGGGATCGGTCATGAAATCCAAGATCCCCTGGGTGACCAGGGCGGCGACGCCCCAGCCCAAGGGCCAGAGCAGGACACCGACCAGGTTCATGAGAAACCGGCTGCCGATGGAACGGAGGGCCGGAATGCCCATCATGCCAATCAGGAGGGGAGAGAGGGCGTAGGCGACAAAGAGGATGATCTTCTGGATGAGGTAGGCCCAAAAAAGGAGGAGCGAGGCAAAGTACCCGAAGATCCAGAGGACGGCGGTGATGAGGCTTTCGAGGCTGAAGCTGGTGAGATGCCCGAGCAGATCCCACCAGGCGTTGCCGGTCCCCAGATCGCGTCGGGCGACCACGAGGGCCTGGTACTGTTCATGGACGTCCTGGGGATCGACCCCCAAACCGTCCAGGATCGAGTCTTGAAGGAGCTCCTGCACCTGGTTGCCCCAGGTGGGCAGCATGATCAGGAGTGAGGTGAGCACCACGAGGCGTACTAGGTGCCAGAGAAGGGTGCGGGCGCTGAACCGGTCCCGGATCAGGAGGATGGTGCCGGTGGTGAAGAGCAGGAACGCAACTGGCAGGAGGAGGGTGCGCAGTTCACCGCACTTGGCGACAAAGGTGGGAAAGAGGACCTCGAATCCAGGCATGGGACTAGGGGGTGGGGAATGGCGTCGGCCCGGTCAGAAGGCGGAAGGTTGTGCCGTAATTGCGAATGGCTTCGGTGAACTCGGCGGACTGTCGTTCCTTCCTGGCCTCGGTCTGGCGGCGTTCGTCGGCCCGGTTGGCCGCGTCCTGAACCAGAACGGAGGCGGTGGCCTGGGCGACTTCCAGGTCGGTGCTTTGGAGAGCGGAGCCGAGACCGACCAAAACGGCGCCCAACTTCTGAACCTCGGCATCGGTTTGGGCCTTGGAGAGGGCGGCGGTGGTTTTGGCGATCTCGGCTTTAATCGTGGTTCGCCGGGTGGCGGCATCGGCGGCGACGGCGATAAAGTTCTCGGTGGTCTCCTGGATGGCGGCGATGGAGCGGTAGAGCTGGGGAGAGCGGGCGATCTCCTGGCCTTGGGGGGTGAGGAAGGTGGTGCCGATGGCGGTGAAAAGACCACGCCCCTGGTCACTCATGGCGGCCACGGGATCGGCGGCCGCGAGGATTTGGACCATCCCCTGCCCGACTTCGGATCGTTGAAGGACCTGGGTGAGCTCGCTCGCGGAGGGGATCTGGACCTTGCCAGGGGTCCCAAAGAGGCCCACGTAATGCTGGAGGGTGGTGACTTCTTCCTGGAGGACTTTGAGTTGGTCGACCTGGTTGCCGATCATCTCGACGAACTTCGAGATCTCCTGGGTGGAGGAGAGAACCTGCTGCTTATGGAGCGCGGCGTCGTAGACCGCCCACTGGGCGTGGGAGGGGGCAGCCAGGGCGAGGCTGGCGATGGAGATCAGGAACCGGTTCATGGAGGTCTTACTCCTCGATGCGCAGGTTCCTGATGGTGGATTGGAAGAGGGCGCCATCGATCTGTTGTTCGGGCAGCACCACCGGGTAGAGGCGGACCTGCCCTGCCCTTTGGGAATCGCGCTGGAGGCGGACGTAGAGCCAGTACTGTTGTTTGACCGCGTCGCTGCGGCCCTGGTCGTAGCCGGAGGCGTAGGCTTTGGCGGTGTTCTTGCGGGCGAGGTAATGGACCCCTTCGCTTAAGAGCACGCCCCCGGCGGCACCGGCGGCGGTGAGACCGGGGTTGCCACCGGAGAGTTCGCTGGCGATCAGGGCTCCACCGGCGCCGAGGCCCACGGCTCCGAGGGGTCGGCTGGCGGCGCAGCCGGAGGCGAGAATGGAAACAGTGAGGAGCAAGGGAATGAGGGTTTTCATGCTTTGGCGTGTTGGATGATGCCTTCGAGAACGGAGGGGGCTTGGCGAAGCTCGCGGGCGCGGCGATCGAAGTGGTCGCCGCTGGAGCTGGAGCAATAGAGCATCTCGGGACTGGCGACGTTATGGACCGTGCCACAGAGGTTCCGCTGGGAATCGGTGTGGAAGTAGGTGAAGGGACTGAACTTTTGGCCGCTCTGATGATCGGGGAGCGGGTAGTTCATGATGGCGTGGCGGGTGACATCGGGGAGGGCGATGTCACCGGACATGTCCTCCAGGTCCGCACGGTCGTTCTGGCGCATGATGAAGAACTGACGGCTATTGCCGAAGACGACCGAACGGATGCGGCTCTGCTTGAAGCGGGCGTACTGCTGAACGATGGCGATGTTCCAGCAGTTGAACTTCCGGAGCTGGGCGTAGCTCTCGGCCACGATCTCCTGGCCCCCGGGGATATCGAGGAACCGGGCGACCTCCTCGTAAACCAGGCGCTTCCGGATACCCCGCGGGAGGGTCATGATGTGTTTGCGGGCGTGGTTGGTGATCAGGAATCCAGCGGCCGCTTTGAGCTCCTTGGCCGACTCAGGGATGTACCCGAGTTCAAAGTGGGCGATGCGCCCGGTGAGGGAGAGGTTGCTGGTGCCATCGAAGAGACGGCCGTAGTTGCCATCCCGACACCACGGGAGCAGGAGGGTGGCGATCTCCAGAATCTGATCCCGCTCTGGCCCGGAGGGATCGAGGGTCAGGAGCTCCTGAAACATCCGGTGGGTGGGAAACTCCTCGGGCAGGAAGTAAGCGAAGGCGAGGTTCCGAACCTCGTTGCAAGTGCGGGGGTCTTTCAGGAAGCGCAACGCCTCCCCTTCCGAGAACTGTTCGAGGTAGCTCCTCCCCCAATCATTGAACGCGCGAAACCCAGCTCGATCAGCAGCACCGTAGCTCCCCATATTGGGTCCAGGCTCCGCCTGGTCGCGGAAGGAGGTGAAGACCTCCAGGGTAGTGGCGCCGGGGGGCATGTGTTCGGCGCGGTACTTCTGGAGGGCCAGGGCGTGGCGGGCGATATCGAGCAGGTCCGCGTGGTGGGACCGGCACCAATCCTGGAAGGTGTCCTCGTAGAGGAGGTTGAGGTACTTGGCGATCTGCGCCCGGCGCAGCATCTCCCGATCCTCGGCGGCGCTGGTGCCGATCATGCGGGCCACCAGGCCGGTGGCGGCTGAGAGATGATCGGGAGTGAGCGGGAGCCCCTTGGTGTCGAGATAGTTGATGGTCAGATCCCCGTCCGGATGGATGAGGATGGGCCGGGCACCCTCATCCACGGTGGCCGTGTAGATCCCATAACTCAGGCCCTCCTCGATGATGACCGTGTAGCCGAAGTACCCCTCGGTCTGGGTCAGGAGATCGCAGACCGTCACCGATTTGCCGGCCCCGGACATGCCCAAAAGAACGGCATGCTGTGGCGTGGCAGAGCCTGCACCCACGGAGAAGGTGGAAACGCCAACCAGGTTACCGGCGGCGCCGTCATAGATGGCCTCGGCGTGAGCCAGGTGGCCCGTGAACGTTGAGGTGACCGGCAACATGTCGGCCAGGTACCGGTGCTCGGAGTAGAGCTTGCGGTACTCGTACCGGCCCCAGGTCCAGCCGGGCCAGGTCTGGAAAAACAGGTTCCTGGCAGTGGCCGGCAGGTTGCTCTCGAAGTACTGCCCGGCGTTCATCGAGTGGATCGCGTTCTTGATGGCGCCGGTCTTGGCCTGAAGACCGTCGCGGGACTTGTCCCAGACCCGGATCACAAAGAGCGCTTTGAAGGGGATGGACTGCCCCTGCATGAGCATTGAAATCTTCCGCTGCTTCTTCTCCATCACGGTCAGGAGAGAGAGCTTCTTCTCGCTGGCGTAATCGCCCGCAACGCGGTCGTGGGCCTTCTCCTCGGAAGCGATCTCGGCGGAGACCGGGAGCGGGTCAATATTGACCGTGATGGTGTAGTCGAGCAGGCGCAGGCCGGTCAGACGCTGGATGATCCCCGGGTAGGTGGACCGGGGCCACCGGGTGAGGACGATCAAGGCGTGGTAATGACCATCCAGGTAGAACCCTGCACCGGGGAGCCCGACGCCCTCGCTGCCCCAAGTGTTCTCCTGAATGGACAACTGCGGATCGAACTCCGGCGTGGGATCGTAGTCGAAGCGCTCGGCGAGCGACGGGTTAAGGAAGCGCTTGTAGTCCCTGAAATGGTCGAGATCCGACATGGGCAGGACACGGGAACCCGACCCAGCGAAGATCTCGGAGAGCAGATGGTGGGTGTGCTGGAACTCCTGGGCGAGTTGGTCCAGGAGGGTCTCGTAGTAGGCCCGGGAGGCGGAGGGGGATTGGAAAGTTCGGGGAACGTTCTCCAGGGCCCGGGAGATGTAGAGCACCACCCGCTGGCGGCGGAGCTTACGTTCCATCATGGCCTGCCAGTAGCGGGTGAACCGTTCGTTGCGGCTACGGCGGGTCCAGGGGTTGGTGAACCGCTCGGTCTCCGACTGGTAGCGGAGGAGTTCGGAACGGTAATCGCAGTCGCAGAAGTACTGAACCTGAAGCCGCTGGTTCTCGTGGAGAGAGCTCAGGAGAAGACAAAGCTCATCCTGGAAGGCATTGAGATCGCTGGTGGGGCTATTGGAGAGATCGGGGGCCTCCAGGACGAAGCCCTTGGAGACATGGCCACCACGCCGCAGGTGGGAGAAAACCAGGAGGTCCCGGATGAAATGCCCATTGGGAGCACGCTCGATCATGGGAATCAAGGACGCTGGGAGGATGTCGGGGACAAGCGCTCCAGGAGGCGCCCCATCCGATCCAGTTCAGTAGTGAGACTTTCCACCGTGCGCACCGAGGTGGGTTGGGTGACGGCGATCGTGGCCTCTCGGACATGGGCCAGGGCTCGATCGGCATGGGCTCGGAGGTTGGGATCAACCAGATGTGCGTGCAGGATCTCGCGCAGTGCGTTGTCCGCGGTTCGGAGGAGCGCCAGGTGTCGGGTGCGCTGGCGACGCTGGGGAGGGGAAAGCTGAGTCATGGGAGGGGGTGCTTCGGAATCCGGGCGGGATCGACTTCCGGGGAAAAGCCGGCGCCAAAGAAGAGGGACTCCAGGAAGTCGCGGTCGAACCCGGGAGGCTTCCCCTGCCGGAGACCCAGAATGTACCCGAGTACGAGCAGGAGCGGGACGACCGCGACCAAGAGGGAGGCGAGCAGGGAAACCTCCAAGCCAACGAGGAGGCCAAAGAAGACGGCGATACTGCCACCGATCCCTCCGATCAACCACCAGACCAGGTTACCGTCCAAACCCCAGGTACGCCCTGAGGAGTCGGAGGCGGCATTGGTGTCGGTCAATCGGAGGGTTGTGCTCACAGGAACGAAGGGGAGAAGTCGGAAGGTTAGAAGGTCCCGACCCCGACCGCGGAGTTGCTGCTGAGGCCGAAGATCTTGAAGAAGGCGTAGATGACCGCGGGCGCGGCGGCGATGATCGCGCCCCCGATGATCGACATCTTGCCCTGGTCAACGTCACCCCGGCGGATGGCGAACCCACCGTAGATCACCGAAGCGATGCCCAGGACGAACCCGAACATCATGATCACCGCGAGGCTGTTGCTGATACCGGCCTTGAGTTCGGTGGAACTAAAGTCTTGGGCCAGGAGCGGCTGCGCACTGGCCAGGAGGAGGAGACCGGAAATGGCGATGGCCTTGGCTCTGCGGCGAAGTGTGGATTGGGAATGCATTGGTAGGTTCATGCGGTCTTGATTGGTTGGACTGGCGACGCATTGGCGGCGGGATGCCGCATGGGTCGCGTGTGCAAGATCCGAGCACGAAGGGGGGCCGCTTTTGGTGTAGGACCTACACAATCGGATGCGGGTGGGTGTGGTAATGGAGGAACCCCATGAAGAACCCACCAAGCCCGGAGAAACTGGAGATGCTACGGAAACTGCCGGAGGTACTGGCAAAGGAGATCAAGGGTCAGGACCACGCCCTGCCCCGCATCGTGTCAGCCCTGCAACGGGGCGAACTGGGGCTGACCAAGCCATCCAGGCCAAGGTCGAGCTTCTTGCTCCTGGGGCCAACGGGTGTGGGGAAGACGGAATCGGTGGTGGTGGCCACGAATCACGTCTTTGGGAGCGAGAAACTGTTCCGCTTCGACATGTCGGAGTTCCAGAACCAGGAATCGCTTGGACTCCTCCTGGGGGCGCGATTGGGTGAGAGCGGCTACCTGGGGGCGGTACGGGCGAAGGCGGCGGAGGGGTCCTTACTGTTCGATGAAGTGGAGAAAGCCCACCCACGAGTGTTGGATTTGCTTCTTCAGCTGCTGGACGCAGCGAGAATCACCGTGGCAACCGGAGAAACCATGGACTTCTCCGGGTTCCACATCTGGTTAACCACCAACATCGGAGCAGCGGAAATCCTTGGGCTCCAACACTCGACCGACTCGACCTTGGAACGTCACGTGCTTTCCAAGGCCCAGCAGGCGTTACGCCCAGAAATCTTCGCGCGAATCACGGAGAAATTGGTGTTCCACCGACTCCCGTTTGAGGTGCAAATGGAGATCGCCGCGAAATTCCTGAACCAGGAACTGGAGTTTCTGGCGGAACGCGGGATCGAACTGGAGGCAGCACCGGAGGTGCTCCCATCCCTCGTGCGCAAAGGGTTCCATCCAAAACTCGGAGCCCGACCGATGCGAGACGCGGTCCAAAGGCACATCACTCATCTCGTCGCCAAACGCCTTCTCACAGGCGCCGCGGTGCATGGCAAACTTGTGGTCGCCTCGGATCAGGAAGCAATCAACCTGAGGTAACGTAGCGCCATCCTGGCGGGGTTTGGAGATCGGCCTCGCGCACACCCTCCCATGGGTCCGCCGGACGGAGTTAATCTGGTGGCGCTGGCCCGCCATCCCGCCGAGGTCGCCCGAAACCTGGAGCAGTGGCTGCCCGGACCTACGCAAAGACGGCGGCATTCGACACCAGTTGACGACCGATCCTTGGTCGGATGGAGTCAATCCCCGGGGCCCAAAAAAGCCCCCACGCCACCGCGCGTACTCCCTGCCAACCTCCGAAATCGAAGCAATGCGCGCCCTCTGAACACTTGCCGAAGCGACACGACGCTAAGCGGGCCGAATTGAAAAAAGCGTCAAACCGAAACCGAGAAATCTGAAGAGGCGAGCGATTGAAGTCGCAAGCCTTTGCCATTGCGTAACATGAAGGACGTTATGTTACGTAAACACTGTTGGCGATGGAGTGTGCCACGCCATCATTGACCTTTGGTTGGCACTCCTTTCAGTTCCGCAGTCGCCTCCTCCAGACTAGCCAGGACGATCGCGTGATATCTGGGAAAGTCGCTTTCAGTGTATACCTCCAACGCCGCTCGGTAAGCCTTCACCGCCTCAGCCAAAAGCTGCACCGCCTCAGGTCCACTCGTTTGTCTTGCCTGGTCGCGGAGGGCCTCTCCCAGGTTGTTCTGTGTCATCGCCCAGTCCTGCGGCAACTGCACGCGCGTATATACCTCCAACGCCGACCGGTAAGCCTTCACCGCCTCAGCTAAAAGCTGCGCCGCCTCACGTCCACTCGTTTGTCCTCCTTGGTCGCTAAGGGCATTTCCCAGGTTGCTCTGTGTCCTCGCCCAGTCCTGCGGCAGCTCCGCGCGCGTGTAGGTCTCCAATGCCGCTCGGCACGCCCTCACTGACTCAGCCAAAAGCTGCACCGCCTCAGATCCACGCGTCCGGCCTGCCTGTGCGCTAAGGGCAATTCCAAACTTGTTCTGTGTCCTGGCCCACTCCTGCGGCCACTCCGCGCGCGTGTAGACCTCGACCGTCTCGCGGCAAGTGCGCCCTCCGACCGCTTGGCCAAGGCACTGACGATGCTCGGGCGCGCCGTCAAGACGACGTACATCCTCCGCTACCTGCACGACAGTGCACTCCGAGACCGCGTCCATCTGCAGCTCAACCGCGGGGAGTCGCGACACGAGTTGGCCCGGCGGTTATTCTTCGCCAACCAAGGCGCCTTCCGCAGCGGCGATTACGACGAGATCATGAACAAGGTGAGCGCCCTGAGCATCCTATCGAACGCGGTGCTCGTCTGGAACACGGCGCGCTACGCCGAGATCATCGCCGGGCTGCGGACCCAGAGCGGTAAGCCTGTGGACAATCGGGACTTGGCACGCATATCGCCCCTCGCGCATTCCCACGTCATCCCGAGCGGCACCTACCATTTCGCCGAGGCTGTCGCGGCCGGATAGCCCCTTACCGTAACTTTTTCCGCCGTTGCGTCTGCTACCCCGAGATGCGGCCGTCATTGATTGCCACTCGCACCCGCACTCAACCACTGACGTATGGTTCTCCCCGAGCGACCAGTCGGGCATCACCGAGTTCGCGCAATACGTTCGATGGAAACTCAACGGGAAGCCGTTTGCGGCCTTGGTCTGGGGAGAGGATTCGGTCGATGGCGTCGTCTGGCAGGGAGACTACGCGCGAGCGCAAGCATTGGGCTCAGTCCGCATCGGTGGACTCCGCATGACGACAACAGCGTCCTGGTTCAAGAGCCCTGTTCGGTTCAACCGCTTCTCATCAGAATGAACACGACCAGATTCCAGCGGCAGATTCTCGCTTTTGGAGAGGAAGGGCAGGCGTGCCTGTCTGCCAATAGAGTCGCGATTGTAGGCCTTGGCGGACTGGGGTGTTTCGTGGTGCAGTCGCTTGCTAATCTCGGGATCCGACGCTTCTTCCTCGTCGACGATGACCGGCTCTCAAAAGGCAATCGTAACCGCTGGGTCCTCGGATTCCCGGCAGACGTTGGCGAGTTGAAGGTGGATCTGGTGCGACGGTATATCCTGGCGATCGATCCTTGTGCAGAGGTTATGGCAATGCCCGTGAACCTCCGGACCAAAAGCGGCCTATCCGCTTTGCTTTCATGCTTCACAATATTCGGGTGCGTGGACAACGACGGGCCGCGCCTGGTCCTTTCGGAGCTCTCTGCGGCTTACGAGATTCCGCTCATTGACAGCGCGAGCGAGATAATCCCGCCTAAGGAGCTCAAGCCCGTTGATTTCGGTGGGCGTGTTGTGGTTGCTCGGCCAGGGGATTTCTGCCTGTTCTGTGCAGGCGAGCTGGACGCGGCAGAAGCGAAGGCCGCTCTTGAACCTGCGGCCGTTCAGGACGCGCGCGAGGCTCATGGATACGGGCTTGGACTCGATGTGGAATCGCCCAGCGTCGTATCGCTCAATGGCGTCATAGGCAACCTGGCCGTCACCGAATTCATGGCGATGGTGACGGGGATTCGCGAACCCGTGAGAAAATTGTCCTATCGCGGGATGAGGGGGTTGTGACGGCAAGCAGCGACCGGGGATTGGAGAGCTGCTACACTTGTCGATTTCTAAAGGGAGCCCGAGAGCAGGCTGACATTCTCCGCTACGCCGTTGTTGCGAGCGCGGCAGAGGCGATGGCGGTTCACTGGGTCCAACGCCTCAAAGGTGCCAAAACTCTCATAGGATTTTTGAGCGGCGTTGATAAACAGGCTCCTGGATCATTTTGAGTGATTGGAAAAAGATTCGTTTGTTTGCGAAAGTCAGAAAATTGTTCAGGCGCAATCGAGCATCCCTTCTGCGAGATTCCTTCACGGTCTACGAAAAACACAGCAGAGCCGCTCCTTGCTCGATATTCTTCTGGAAATCGGCAGCGATTGTGGCCGCGAAATATGTGCGCGGCCCAAAATGTCGTCTGTGAGAGTTTTCTTCCTTTTGAGGTGTTGGACCCGTTTTTGAAACCGCGAAGTGTCTCGGGTAATTTTTTACCCCTCCGCACGGCTGCCGAAGGGACACGGTGATCACTTGAAAAACTCAGTCCATATCCCATCTGCAATGCAAGGAAGCTATACCCGGATTTGACCGTATCGAATTCTCCGTACCTTCGGTGAGGATTGCTTTTGACGCTACTCTGCTAATCCTGACACTCGCCATAGGCGCTTGTGATGATCCGCACCTGATCGGCCCACTCCCGCACGCGCGAGGAGATCGTGATGGTTTTTCGATCTTGCCCCAGAGTAATCCAATCCGCATCCGCATCCGCATCCGCATTGTCATCCATTTCCAGTCCGCGCCAGTAGTTGTCGTCAGAGGTGGGGTAGACAGTCTCAGGACTGCCCAAGATTAAATCCGAAGCATTCAATAGTGATGGCGTAAGAATTATTCCAAGGATGGGAGAGTCGAAAGTGAGGCGGTTTGTCAACATGGTGTCAGGATCAGCGTCCAGCACGTAGCTGGTGTCCAAGTGAACGAAGTGGCTGCTGACCGGTGTGCTTTTTGGAATGGTTCCTCGGGAATTCGTCAAGCTGGCAAATGAATCGTAACGACCGGGAACGGTAATCTCGACGGCCAGACTGGTCGGCAACGCCAGGTTTGTGCTCTCGGTAAAGAAGAACATGGCGAGATTATTGGTCAGCCGGTTCAACTCCACCGAAGCGGGCGGCGCGATAGGCGCGACCGCCCCTTCGGAGGCGATGAGCCCGAGTCTATCATACTTCTGAACACCGTAGTAGATGCTTCCAACTCGCCCCGCCTCGAATCCAGTGCCACCATTCACCCGAACAACCAGCGAACCCAGGTTGATGGGACAGGTGGTGTAAATGGCGATGCGTCCGCCGCCGCCCCCGCTTTCGCCGTAGTTTCCTCGCATCAGACCCGTCGCGCTGCCGCCGTCGGCGGAGATCAGTCCAACACCGGTAAGCTTCCTAGCGGTTAGCCACAAGCTTCCACCACTGGGGCCGCCTCCTCCTGCGGCGGGCTGACCGTCGGCGACGATCTTGCCATTCACTCGTAGTTCTCCACCTACCCACAAACGGAGGGCTCCTCCCGCACGAACTCTACGGCTCGTGTCGCGGATGCCACCGCTCCCAAAATCCACCGGTTCCGTCAGAGAGCCGTAGGTTCCACCACCAGGGTTTCCGAACCCATCCCCACCGCCCCGCCCGCCGTACCCACCACCGCTGAAGCTCCAGCCCGGACCTTCTTGGGCTGCGTAACCCCGCGCTCCCACGGCAATATACCCCCCGGCTTCGACCGTCACATCGCCCGTCACCTTGAGGTTGAGCGCGTTGGTGACGGGATGACTTAGCCAGCCGTTGGTCTCGATGAGGAGATTGGCGTCTAGTTCCACCTGGCCTACCAGTTCGGTGGCCTGCCAGCCACGGTCGCCGGGAGATTGATTGGCGATCAGCAGCGTGGCCTTTTTAGTGGCGTCCAGCTTGAGATAGACCGTCCCAGCTCCGCCGAGTTGATAACCCGTGCCCCCGAAGGCTCGAATCTGGCCCGTGAACCCCTCCGGTCACGGGCTCCTACACGTTCTTCATTGCTGCGGATGATGCCGGCCGTCTCCTTCTGAGCACTGACGACAACCCGGCGAACGCCCGCATCATCGCGGAGTGCCCGTACTGGGTGAACCCTCGGCAGTGGGATTATTACAACGATCAGGAATCGCTTCCCATCCGCTTGCAGGCGGGGCGGCGCTACTACATCGAGGCAATCTTCAAGGGGGAGGGCAGCCCCAACCATGGGGCGGTGGGGTGGAGCCTGCCGGACGGGCGGTTGGAACGTCCCATACCGGGAAGTCGTTTTGTCGCGGGCACACCGAGCCTTCAACTCGCCATGGACGGAGTGGTTCGCCTCGAAGGCACGCTCAACAGCCCCTACGTCCTCGAATCGAGCGGCGACCTGCGTGAATGGGCACCCCTGGAGACCAACCGAGCACCGTTCGAGTACCGCCCCCTCCGCGATCCGATCCCCTCTTCTGAGTTCTATCGCGCCAGGTCAGGTCCGTAGGAATGCGGGTCCTGTGGGCTCGCCAGTTTGGTTGCGGTGGGTAAAAGGTCGTTGCCCGATTGTGAGCGGACCTCGTAGCAAATCGAACCCGAGCGGATTCGGGCTCATTCCTCGACCAACCTCCAGAAGGCCGCACCATCCGGCTCGCCGACAGGCGACGGTCTCAGGATTTCGGCCGGCAGCCGAGCATCCTCAGGGAGCACGAATCGGAGCCCGTCCTGCCACTGGCCGAGGCGATCCGCTGCACACACCTGAAGTCGATGGACCTTGCCGGCCGCAAGGCTCGTTCCAGTAATCCTCGCGCCCACCGACATGATCAGCGGCTCGACGACGAACGACCCGTCAAGGCTTCCGTCCGCGTTGAGTCTCAGGACTGGCGGCGCGCCGAACATCGGCTCGCCGCCGGAATGGCGGACCACCAGGAGCTTCCCGGTCTTTAGCAGCAAGACTCCTCCGATCCGGAAACCCACAGGCAAATCAGCCCGGAACGTTGGGTCGGGGGTGCCGAAGCGAGTCTGGAGATGCAACCCATTGCGCACGATTCCGCCCTCGGTATCCCAGGTGCTCACCAGGACCGAACCTGCTCCCATCCCGAGAGCGACCATAGGTTCGGCGATTCGCTCGAACACCTTGAGTACTGGATCGTCCACAAACCGAGCGCCATTCACGCCAAGGTACTGCATGCCGCCGAGCCCCCGGTCGTAGTAGATGACCCCCGCCGCACCCATGGGACAAAGGAACGTCGCCTGCGCCGCGTTCGTTCCCACCGAATTGGTGATGGGTTGAAGCGGCTGAAACGTCGGGACCAAACGCCCTTTACCATTCAGAAGCGCCAGTCGCACGGGGCCGTCCTCGCCCGCGCTCTTGTCCCGAAGCCAAGCCCACATCGTCCCGCTGACAGGCGCACCCGCCGCCAGATTCACGCAGTAAGTGGTCGCCGTCCAATCAGCCGCAGGAGTGGTCGGGAACGTGGGATCAGGGCCGACCGTGTGGCCCGGGACCGGGGGATCCAAGAGAACCAGGAAGCGGGTAAGCGGGCTGACGGAAACCTCGCCGCGCCCGACACCGATGTACAGTGAAGCTCCGTCTTGATCCAAGACTGGCCCCGAGGGGAATACGGGGCTGAGCGGGTCGATTCGACCGTCGGAGAGCACGCGGATTCGGCGGGTTCCGCGCGGCGAGGTGGCATCCACGAGCAGGCTTCCGTCACCGAATGCGGCCCGGCAGATCCACTGCTCATCGCTTGCGTTACCGCTACTGTCTGGCGGCGCAACGATACCTGCGCCCCACGGTCCGACCACTTTCTTCCTAAAGATCCGCGATGCCCAAGGTGCCGGCCCCGTAGGCTGCCCTGACGGAGGGACTTGGCCGCTCACGATCACGCTGAAATCCGAATCCACGACGACTCGGACGTCGCTCGCCGCAAACCAAGGTGCCCGTTCGATCGTAAGACGCGGGCCCTGTGCCTGTGCGCCCGTCGCTGCGGCTAGGGCGAGGACGTTGAATAGCGCCAAGCCAATCGTTCGGAAAAGTGATAGCGACTTCATTGCCTGGGAAAACCGGGCTACTCGTCGCACACTGCCACGGGGTCAGCAACTCCATTCCAAGCAGCGGTTTGCGGCGACCCCATCACTCCGGTGGCAGCGGGTGATCAACCATGGCCTACCTCGCTCAATCTGCCTTCAACTGGGGCTTTCGAACTCGCTGCCGAATCGAGCCACCGTTCCCGGTGCTCCGCCCTCACGAGTCGTCTCGGCCTGATGGTGAAAAGGGACGGGGTGGCCCGCGACACCCCTGGCGTCCAGGCCGTGAGGATCTACTCTGTCACGGTTCAGCTGCCCAGCCGGTAAGCATGCGGGAGTTCGACTCTTGGCCCGGTTGACAACCCGCTATGCGGATGCGACGAATGCACCGCTTCCGCCCGTATGAAACGCCTTGCGCCTCCTCGGAGAGTTTTTCTGACGCTGCTCCTGCTGCACTCCGTGCTGGCGCTCGCTGGCTCAAGCAACGCTGCGGGGGTGTGGGATGACCGCTTCCATGGCGGTCTCGGCAGCCCGTCATTCCTGCACTCCGCTTCGGACGGCTCGGTGCTGGCCGTGGGCAGCTTCAATTCATTCGGTCCTGTACCGATGAACAGCAGTGTCCTGCGTTGGCGTCGCGACTCCGGTTGGGAGGCCGCCGCCGGGCCGTTGGGCGGACAGCTTCGTGCCGGGGCCATTTTTCGCGGCGAAGTCCATGTCGCCGGATCGAGCCTCAGTGCCGGCGGCGCTTCGTTGCCGGGGAATGTGGCGCGTTGGCGGACCTCGGAATGGACCGATCTTGCCGGAGGATTGAACGGCACCGTCTTCGCCATGACGGCGCACCAGGACCGGCTGTACGTCGGGGGCAGCCTTCAAGCCGCTGGCGCCTTGGCCCTCCGAAACGTGGCCTGCTGGGATGGCGAGACATGGTCCGCTGTCGGCGAGGGGGTTCCGTTCCGAGTTCGAGCCATGGCCGTTTATCGGGACAAGCTGGTGGTGGCGGGTGACGCCGCGTCGCCGGAAGCACTGGGCGGGATTCTCGAATGGAACGGCAGCAGCTGGCAGCCCCTGGCCCAGGGCGTAGCGGGAACCACCGCCGCCGCCGGCATCCAAGCGTTGCTGCCGCTTGCCGACAGCCTTTACGCCGGAGGCAACTTCTCCCAGGCGGGCCAGCAGTCCGTGCGCAACGTGGCGCGATGGGATGGCACCCAATGGCATCCGGTCGGCGAGGGGCCACGGGGAGCGGGCGTCTCGGCGCTCGCCACGATTGGCAATCAATTGGCCGCAGGTGCTGCGGAGTTATCCGTCTGGGATGGCACCTCCTGGAACGCGCACGCCGCGTCCGAACTCATCAGCTTGGGAAACTCCATCAGCCTCGCGTCCAGCGGCTCGAATCTGATGGCCCTGGGCTATAGTCGGAATCCCGTGTCGGGCGGTCCGCTCACCGTGGTTCTCGTCCGCGATGACGGCGTGGAAATCCAGGGACTCGGAAGCCGCTCCCAAGGCTTGCCCGAGATAAACGCGCTCGCCGCTTCGTCCACGGGTGTCGTTTTGGGCGGGGCCTTCCGTCCCAACCAGGGCCAACTCCAGGAATGCCTGGCACGGTGGGACGGTCGCACCTGGAATGGCCTTGATCGGGGACTCAATTACGGAGCCGGATTGCGGCAACGCGTTCTCTGTGTCGCCGCTTCCAACGACGAAATCGTTGCCGGGGGCGTCTTCCCGTTTGTCGGCACCAATCAGTTCAACCACGTGGCCCGATGGGATGGCGCCCGGTGGCTTCCCCTGGGGGATGGGGTGCCCAGCTCTGTGAACGCGGTCGCTTGGCTCGGTGATCGGATTGTTGCCGCGACGGAGAGCGCAGGGGTGCTCGAGTGGGATGGCCAGGCATGGCACTCCCTCGGAGTTCCACCGCGCCTGCGTTATGCCGCCCTCGCCGTCTCGGGGCATGAGATATTTGCAGCAGGCACCACCCCGGCCGAAACCACGTCGCCGCCGGTCACTGGCACCATCGTGCGCTGGGATGGGAAGGAGTGGACCGAGTTGGCCCGCAACCTCGCGCCACAGGTGTTCTGCCTGCATCACGATGGACAGCGGCTCTACGCGGGTGGCCGGTTTAGGGCGATTCAAGGTGTCGAAGCGCATGGCATTGCCGCCTGGGACGGCACCCAGTGGGCATCGGTTGCGGGTGGCCTTACCACGGAGGTCTCTGCGCCCTTCACCGAAGAGGTCCGAGCAATCACCAGCGATGGCACCGGGCGGTTGTTCCTCGGCGGGACCTTCGTTCATGCTAGCTCCGGGTCCACGAATGTAGCCTTGATCCAAGGTGAAGCCTGGCACGCGCTCGGGTCGGGCTTGGCGGGTTCTCCGGTCACCGCCATGGCGTGGTGGAACGGTGGCCTGCTCGTGGGGGGTGCCTTCTACCTCGCGGGCGGTCAATCATCGCTTGCCTTGGGGCTTTGGAACGATCCCATTTCTACCTACGAGATCGATACCCAAGCGCCGCGTCGCGTGGCGCCCGGCGAGACCTTCGAAGTCCGGCTGCTCCTTCGTAAGGTGCCCAACCAAGAGACCCAATCGTCGACCGTCCGCTTCGTCCTGCCTGCGGGGAGCACCTTCGTGTCGGCGGATCGTGGAGGCACCGACACCGCGGGCACCGTCACTTGGACGCTCGAAGCCAACAACGATCCCAACCTCAGCCTTCAATGTCGTTTGCGTGCTTCTACCACCGAGGCATTGCTGGTCCTGGACTCAGTATCCGTCGCGACCGCCGGGCAGGCCCGCTACCGGGCTCGACCGCACGCCGTGGCTGTTGCGGCGCCCACCGCCCCCGCTCGCGTACGTCTGACCCAGCCTGACACCTCACCCCTCGTCGCCCGCGACCCGGTCGTCCTCGAAGCCGAGATCGATCCCGGCACCGCCACGCCCGCCTCAGTCGAGTTCTATGCCGGCACGGCAAAGATTGGTGCTGCATCCGCGGTTCCATGGCGTATCGAGTGGAACACCCCTGTTGTAGGAATTACGCTTGTCCGTGCCGTGCTCGTCGACACCGTGGGGCGCACCACCACCTCCCTTCCCGTCCGGATCGATCTGCGCGCTCCGCCACCAAACGATGACTTCAACGCCCGCATGCCGCTCCCGCCATTCACACGGGAACCCTACTCGAACGGCAATACCATCGATGTGGACCCGCTCGGAGCGACGGCGGAAGCCAATGAACCGGCTCACGGTCCCGGCATACCGGCGCAACGGTCACTCTGGTGGTCGTTTCTCCCCCCCGCCGATGGGCGCATCTCGTTCACGGTTTCCCGCGAAAACATACGGCTTCGGCTCTATACAGGGACTGACCTTGCCCACCTGACCGCGGTGGATTCCGTCTCCACCGATCTGACCATCCCCGTGCAGAGGAATGTTCCGTATTCGATTGTCGCGGACTACGCGCAGGGACTGGATGCCACGGCGTGGACTTACCAATATGAAGCAGCCGGAGGCCGATTCGCACGGGCCTTGGCCCTGTCGCCGGAGATGTTCGAATTCCTGTTCGAAAGTCCCGAGACGAGGGAGTACACGCTGGAAGGATCGACGAACCTCGTGGACTGGGTGCCGGTCAGCTCCTTTGTCGCCCCCCAGGGGTGGCATCCTGTCATGGTCCCCCGCCCAAGCGAACCTGCCCACCAGTTCTACCGCGCCCGATGAAGCAGGACGACATCTCCCAAGGCTCGATGCTCCGTCCGGACCCGACCGGCGGCTTTCCAACTCGAAGCGCCAAGTCGCCCCTTTGCGGTGCTCCTTGCTCGATGCGGCAGACCATACTCCACGTCATCAGCGACCCCCTTCCCGAAATCGCCCTTCAACCATGGGCGCTCTTCGCCAATCCACGTTTCCACTGCTCGTCCTGCTCGCCCTGCTGCCGGGCATCTTCGCAGGTTGTGGCCAGACCACGAAGATGGATCAGGAAAGGGCATCCATACTCCAACTGTGGGAAGAGTACGAGACAGCAAGACTGGCTCGCGACGGCCAGAAAGTTGTCGGTTGTTACAGCGCAGACATCCTTCACTACTATGACCAGGTCGTGCTTCTCGCGGCGACTGGCCAAAGGGCGGACTTTGAGAAAGCGCCGCTTTCGCAGGCGTTCATGGCCTTGCGGGCTCGCATCGACATCGGCGCGGAACGACTTCGCGTCATGAAGGGCCGAGACTTGGTCGCGCACAATCACTCCTCTCCGACTTCGGACCCGAAGAATGCCCAGCCACTTGGTCCCGTCTCTATTTCCGGGAATCGAGCGACCGCAGGAGACCCTCTGTCGAAGACGAACAGCGCCGTTCGGAGATTCGCAAAGACACAACGGCTGGAGGGTTGATTTTACAAAAGGCCTCGCCGAGTCCGACACCAAGTTGGAAGAGCGGAGGAGAAAGATGAGCGTCGGCCCAGCAGAGTTTATCCGGCGAGAACTGGAGCGGTTACTGGGGTGCTCCACGGGTTGACCCTGCTGGCAGCGACCACTGACGCGCTCCAACCCATCGCGCAGGTGGCCGACGTCGCCCGCGAGAAGGACGTGGTCTGGCTCAGCCTCGTCACGGCCATCGTCGCCCTCGTCTTCAGCGCCTGGCTGGTCCGCCAGATGATGGCGCAGTCGGTCGCTTCCATCACGGCCATCAACGCGTTGGCACAGGAGCTTCGCGGTCGGCCGTGCTTCTACCGCGAGGCCGAACTCGACCGTCACCGCCAACACCCGCCCGCATGAGCCGCCGAACCGTCCACGTCCGCCGCATCCAGGAAGTCGAACTCGTGCGCGATCACTGGGTGAACGGCCAACGCTCTACCCCCGGCACCGTCCTGTGCCTCCCGGCCACGTGCGCCTCGAACCTGATCGAGGCCGGCGCTAGCGTCCCCAGCGACACCGAAACCAACGACTGATCGCATGCCTACCGCCATCACCCTCGGCCACATCGAGGCCCACGAGAAACTCACCGCCCTGATTGCTCACGAGAACACGTACAGTAAGTGCCGACAATGAAGGCCAGACCGTCCCTCAACGGTCTCTTCGTTGCACCTTTAACAATCGGTCTACAGCAACGGCGACCACCAATGGCAGGCACCCTAAATCTAGTAACAGTGGTGTCCACCAGAAGTCCCGAAGACCAGGGATGGGCAGGAACAATAACCCGATAGCTCCGGAAATGCCCCCAAGCAGTGGAATCAACGACTGGGGGCGATCCCGTCTTTTGAATAGCCCACCTAACGCGATCCAAAGATTCCCAAGTATTGTCCAAATAGACAATAGGAGGCAGCCAGCAGATATCACCCAAAGGACAGGCGTCATTGTATAATGACTATGGATTGTAGATGCGCTGTCCGATCATTCCTTTGATGGGCCCCAACGGGCCGGACGGAAATGAAAGCGAAGACGGCGGCACGTTAAAAGTCGTACCCGAAGAGTATGGTGCTGGTATGTTTGGGGACTGACCAAATGTAGGAAACCACTCAGGTTGCATTTTCCCTGAAAGAAGATTGTTCATTGGGGTTTCTCTCCTTTCATGACAAAATCACCCGGCTCAAGGCCCGGTCTTCCCCAACGACACACCGGAATTGTAGGACACGACGGCCTAGGTCGAATGACTGCTCCGGGAGACTCAACAATCCCGCCGTCGCGCCCGAAATGGCGCCTGCGACTAAACGATCTTCAAGGCTTAGCTTGGGCTGGCCTCGCGAATCGTGGATTGTGGGAGCATTTTACGTTAACATTTCATGTGATCTCCCGGACCCAAAACTGCGCCTGCGACACTCGCCCTCCATCTCCTCCTTGGTCCTAAGGCGATCGGTCCACGCCCGCATCCCATCCTTCACGCGCGCGCAATCAGCCGTCGCTTTCTCCCATTCTCCAAGCCTTAAGAATGAGTCCGCCCTACAAAAATGCGCGCCCTCTCGGTAATAGTCTGACGAGTGCAAGTCGCACAACTCAAGCACACGCGTGAAATCCTCAACGGCGTCGGAGTAATTTCCTTGTTTGAACAACAAGATCCCCCGCGTGAAGAAATAGTCTGGTTCAATATTACATATGCCGATCGCTTTCGTCACATCCAGAATCGCCGCGCTCAGGTCTCCCTGACGCGACTTAGCATAGGCTCGAGTTCGCCAGATGGACGCCTCATCTGGATACATCCTTGCCAATTCGTCCACACGATCTAGTGCTTCCTCATACTTCTCGTTTCGCACCATCGCATCGATTTCCGCCAAGGCAATTTTGCAGGAGCTATTCATGACTAATCGAAGATCCAAATCCTACGCTTCTTCTTCTTTGGAGTATGTTTAACGGGGTTGCCGCCACATTCCTCCGACACGAAGCCTTTGGCGCAGTCGAATACTCCCCAACCTGGCGGTGCCGATCGCGGCTTATAGACCGCTGGCGGATTCGGTTTAGCAAGTTCCTCGGAACACCTTTTAAGTGCATCCTCCCACTCCTTGTCACACTTCTCTCTCTTGTTCTTCTCGCACTCCTTTGCCGTTGCTGTTGCGAGTGCGATGCGTGCCGCGTTTAGGGCCGCGATCTCTTCCGGTGTCAAGAGAAGCGTCGGTTCAAGTATTAGTGTGGCTGAACCGGAAGATGCCATTCCGAGGGGGTCTAGCGAATTGTTGGGGGCATTATCTACAAATCGGTATAAGCCGATTCCACCATCTTCCTCAAGCGGATCCCGGTTGAGCCAAACCTGCCTTGCCGGATCGTAGAATCGGTATCCGTAATAGTAGACAGCATCGACGGTCATCACCTCCTTACTGCTGAAGCGGTAGGTGTTGTCCGAGGCGCTTAGCGTCCCGGAACTGGTCGCCAGCGTGGCCCCGTACGGGCCGTACTTGTAGCTGGCACCGTGGCCCTGGGAATCATTCACCAGGTAGCTGACGTTGCCGTTGCTGTCGGCATGGTAGAAGTGATTGGTCGACCATGCTGAACCGTTCCAGCGGCTCCGGGAGAGCAGTCCTCCGATGCCGCCGGCGCCTTCAAGCGTTCCGCTGAGGTCCGGTCCTCGGGTGTAGGCCACAGTCGGGGTGTTGCTGTTGTCCCGCTCCTGCACCACTCGCATCCCGTCGTAGAGGTAGCGGGTCTGGGAGGCGAAGCTCCACGACGCGCCGTTCCAGTTGTACTCGGTCCGGGTGCGCAAGCGTCTCCTGCCGTCGTACCCGAACACGGTTCGATAAGCGGCGGAGATCTCGTACTGGATCAACTGGTTCTCGGCATCGTAGGTCAGCGTCCGGTTGCTGTAGGCCGTGAGATTGCCGCGACGGTCGAAGGTCTGCGCATTCCCGAGTGCGATGGTCTGCTGATTCAGGGCGTTGCCCGTAAAGGAACTGACGCTGGAGCCGGATGCGTTGTTGGTGCGTTGATTCAGGTTCTGCGCCGGATCGTAAAGGTAGCCCCAGCACTCCGCGGCAACTTGGACACCGCTGGAATTCGTCGTCCACGCCGTGACCAATTGGCCGGCGTTGTCATAGCTGTACCCGATACGCCGATTCCAAGCCGACATGGAAGCGTTGGTGTACGTGCCCACCATCCGTTGGCCGGCGGCATTGTACAGGTACTCGTGCTGATTCAGGACCGACGCGGCGCTGTTGCGGAGCTGAGTGCTCGTCACGCGGCCCACGCTGTCGTAGGCATTCGTGATGTAGCTCGTGCTCGGAAGCGTCAGCCTCTGAACGAGCCGGGCCGCGAAACCGCTCCCGCTGGCGGGGCTGTAGGCGTAGGTGAAGGTCCCAGGGGGGCTGGCGATGCTCCCCAGCCGACCGCTGGTGTAGCTGTGGGCCTGATTCCAAACGCCGCTCGGCTGCTGAACCCCCAAGCCCACGCGGCGCCCGAGGCGGTTGGTTACCGTGACCTTGGCGCTGCTCCAGAAGGCTGGATCCTCGGCCACGATCTCATTGCCGCCACCCAGCGTGTAGGTGTACCGAGTCGTTCCGACGGCATCGACCATGTTCGTCAGCCGATACAGCGCGTCGTAGGCGAACTGGAGGTCCGTCGTACCGGCGGGGTAGTCGACATAGGTCACGTTGCCGACCGAGTCGTAGGTGTAGCCGGTGTGGTATCCGTTCGTGCTCGCACCCGTGCCGGTGCGGGTGAAACGGAAGCTGAGCCGCCCCAGTGCGTCGTAGGTGTAGATTAGGTCCGGATTTGGTTGCCCCTGGTACCACTTCTCTTTCACCCGGCCGTCGCGGTCATACACCCACGTTGTGGTCTGGGACTTGCCGTCCGAGAGGGTGACGAGGTCTCCGGCCGGGGCGTATCCGAACGAGTTCGTCCAGACGCCGACTTGGATCTCGTTCGTCCTCAGCCCGCGAGGATCATAGGCGAACTGCGCCACCTTCCCGATCTGGTTGGTGTATCGCGTCGGCCCCACGATGTTCGCGCTGTAACCCCAGCTTTCGACGCCACCGTCCGGGGCGGTGCGAGTGCGCAGACGGCCCGCCGCATCGTAGCTCATGACAAGGGCAACCCCGTTGGCGTTGGTCTGCGCGGTGACGCGGCCGACCGCGTCGTACCCCTGGCCTTGGATGCGCCCGAGGGCGTTCGAGGCGACTACCAGCCGTCCGAGGTTGTCGTAGACGTTGGTCACCGACTCGAAGCTGTCCGTGCGCACTCGGAGTCGTTGGAGCGGGTCGTACGTGAACAGGACCGAGGAGCCCTCAGGAATTGTGTTGGTGCGGAGGTTGCCCTGGGTGTCGTAAACGAACGTCGTGGTGCGCGCCAGCGCGGTGCCGTACGCCTCCACCACCGTGCGAGGTTGATCGCCGCAGTCGCAATACTCGAAGTACTTCACCCGTCCGAGCGGATCGGTCTCGGCCGTCACGCGCCGCATGCTGTCGTACTGCCACGTACGGAGAAATCCACCGCGGTCACGGTGGTACGTCCTATCCAGGAGCTTGGTTCCGACGCCGTTGGTGTAGGCGAAGATCTCGTACGAGGAATCCGAGTTGTAGTCGATTCGGGTCAGGCGATTCAACGCGTCCAAGGTGAAGGTGCGCGTCAGGTTTCTGGGATCGTTCTCGGTGCGAACATTCCCGATCAACCAAGTGTAGAGATTCGTGGCGATCGGCACCCCCGACGACACGTTGGAATCCACGCTGCGATCCAACCGCCAGCGCTGGTTGCTGTCGGCGTGGTTGCCGGCGAAGTACGTGCGGGTGGTCAGGAGCCCGGCGGGGGTTTGAATCGTCGACACGCGGTTGGAGGCGTCGTAGACAAAGTAGGTGACCTCCAGGAGGGCATTGGTGGCGCGTTCCGGCAGCCCCGGACGGGCTGGTGCATAGTAGAAGCCGGTGACGGCGCCGTCGAAATCCTGGTTCCTGACAACATCTAGACCATTGGCGTCATACTGTGTGCTCCGACTTCGGGTGTAGGTGGTCCATCCGACGTTCCACTTCTCCGTCACTGCGGTGGGGCGGCCGACGGAATTCCGTGTGGTCTCCCGGTACCACGTGGAGCCATCGGGCATTACCCGCGCCTCGACCGCCGGGAGCACTTGGTTGCCTTGGGAGGTGGCGTTCGGCTTGCCCGCGTAGTTGAAGAACGTGATCTGTCCCTCGGTCGTTCCGGCGTCAGGGCTGGGTGCCTGCTCCCAAGAAATCGCACCGCCGCCGAAGTGGGTATAGCCCGCCCAGGTTGATGCCAGCCAATGGCGGATTCGGGCTCGCTTGAGGTGACTGGGCCAATTGAAATCGGCGAGCGGCAAGCTCTCCAGCCCAAGAAACTGCTGGCGGTTCCAGTAGAACGTGTTGCGCTCGTGGCGCGTGCCTGTGTCCAAGGTCGACTGAAGCGGCGTATTCGTTGGGGTGGAAGAGAAGGCCGGCCAATTGCCGAGGCCGTAGATGTTGATTTTGCCATAGAACTCCTGGACCCCGTCTGGGTGGGTAATCCGAGTCGTGCGGTCAAAGATCCCATGAACGCCGTTTTCTCCGATGATGGAGAAGACGGTGGTGCCGTAGGGGGTGGTCACCGCCGTGTCGGAGCTGTAGTCACCCGCCGAGTAATTGAAGGACGATACGATACCCACCGGGTCCGTGATGGAGAGCAAGGGGCCATTGGTATTGGCGAAGGTGACCGTCTGCCCGTACGAGGTCGCGACGTTCGTCACGTTGCGGTAGAAGTACTGGCTTCCAGCGAATCGGTTCAACGTGAAGACAGCACCATCGGCCGCGGTTACCTGCCTGAGGTATCCATCCTGGTAGCCAAACACGACGGCCGGGCCGCTCGCCGTGTCGCGCAGCGAGCTCATGTAGAAGACGCCGTCGATGTTTGCGCTGTACTCGATCACGCGCCCGTTGCTCTCCCTCAGCCGGTACAGAGTGGCGGCCGTCCCGGCGGCGTTCTTTTCGAGCCGGGCGTTGTGAAGGAAGTTCACCGCGCTGTTCGTGGCCCCGGCGGCATAGGTGAAGGTGGCCCAGCCCCCGCTTCGGAGCATCACATCCACCTGATTCCCGCTGGGATCGACTACCACGTAGGAGAACCAGGAGCAGGACCATGGGGTCCCAGCGCTCCCGCCGCCCAGACTGGCCCCGTACCTAGGAAGACCGTCGACAATGTTCTCGCCAAAACGCTCGGTCATGCTTAACTGCAACACCACGTCGGGTCCGATGGCGGACCGGTACACCAAAGGGGTGTCGACCAACCAAAAGTTCAGGTAGGGCTCGCTCACGCGCCAAGTCACCATGCCGTGGCCATCGCTGACGGCCGACCGGCAACCGATACAACCGCTTCCCCCACGTCCTGAACTACCGCCACCCCCTCCTGCGCCGGGGGAACCGTCTGGACAGCAGGGATCGTCCTCAGGACACGACTGGTCGTCGTGATCGGGTGGAAGTGGTTGATGGCAACGACCTCGTAGCGCATCCGCGTCGTCGGCCGGCAGCGGAATGGTTCCCGTTAGCGGCGCATCGGCCGCCACGATCGCCGCCCCGGTGGCGTCCGCCGCCAGTTCCGGAATCGTTAGCCAGCGCGGTCCAAACCGAACCGGATCGAGCACTTCCACAAACGCCCCACGTCGCTCCCGAACAACGATGTAGTGGTCGACTCCCAAGTGGATGACCGCCGGGATCGGCAGATTCTCGAAGTCGGGGATGCCCACCGCTCGAAGTCGAAGACCCACCTTCTCACCTACACGCAGAAGCTCCGCGATGGAAAAGCCAGCCGGTGACGATTCGGTTTCGACCAGAGCGGTCGAATCGTACTTGCCAGGCTGGGTCAGTTGGCCGAGTTGATCCAGACCGTACAGACCGCACTTGTAGGCCTCGCTCGGGTATCGTTCGGCCCAACTCGCCAGTTCCTGCGCTCGCCCCCAGTCGCCGGATGGCCGAACCGGTCGCGCACCCCAGTATTCCGTCGCCAGGGCCCGGTATTCGGCGATACGGCCGGTAAGCGCCAGCAGCCATGCCAATCCCTCGGCCGCCTCCGCCGCGATGCCGGGCCCGGGTTCATCCTGCATGGCTTTGGTCGCTTCATAAGCCGCATGGAAGTGCGTTAGCGCCCCGGTATAGTTGCCCCGCCGTGACCCGATCTTGCCTAACTGCACATGAAGGTCGGGAGCCCAGGTGGAATTGGGATGCTTGGTGAGGAAATCCTCCAGGGCAATGCGTTGCTCGAACTCGATGGCCCGCACTCGGATGCCCCAGTCCTCGGCTTGAGGAGGCACCGCCTCCGTGGCTTCGCGGACCAGACGATAGATCTCGGAAAGCTCGGCGGATTCCTCGGCATCGACGGCCGAGTTGGGAGCTGGGCGCAGGGCCGACGCAGGCCCGAGGGCGGGGACGGCGGACCACCGCTGCACCGCAGCCAACGGGCGTTCCAAAGCTTCGTCCCTCGGTGCGCTTGCCGCAGGTGGCTCGGCGACCTGCCTAACTGGCCTTGACTCTGGTTCGGCCGCTTGAGCTGCCCAGCAGAGCATCGAAAGGATGAACCCGCGTGCGATGGCTAGCAGGGGCAATACGACAGTTGTCTTCATTCGGGCGGCACTGCGATGGTCGAGCCAGGGGTATGTTCGATACGAGTACCGCTGATGCGACTCCTTGTTGATTCCGAAGCCGTCCACGCGGTCCTCACAACCACCTCGCGGACGACAGGTCGACGAGGTACGCGACGTCGGCAGAGTCTGCAAGGGCATTTATCACAGTACACACAAGTATCATTGCCGCTTATCGCCTTGACGGTTTGTCGCCCGAAGGGGGCACCGGAGCGTCTCTCGCAACATCACCCTCAAGGGCCTGCGTACGCCCGACATCGGAGGAGGCAAGAAGTGACCGCCACCCTTCCGCTCGAACTCACCCCCGACCTTCGCACCCGCATTGCCGCCATCGCCCGGGAGTGGATCGGAACCCCCTTCGTGCCCCACGCCCGCATCAAGGGCGCTGGGGTCGATTGCGTGAACCTGCCGGCCTCCATCCTGATCGAGGCGGGAGTCATCGAGTTCGTGCTCACCGGGCCGTACACCATCGACGCAGGGCGCCACGCGCCGGTCAGCCTGCTCGTGACCTGGCTCCGACAGGACGGGCGCTTTGAGGAATGGCCGGTGGACGAGCCGCCCACTCCCCTCACCCCGCTTCTGGAGGGCGACCTCCTGCGCTTCCGCTTCGGGCACGGCGTGGCCCACCACCTCGGCCTCGTCACGTCACCGGCCGGGGATTTCGTCCACTGCCTCCGCGGGCACGGCGTCATCCAGTCGACGCTGAAAGACCCCACCTATCGCAACCTCCTGACCAACCACTTCCGACCGCGATGGGCTTTGGTGCCTCCAACGATCTGAGGGAAGCAACCCCGCAAGAACCTCTGGGTGTTGACGCCAAGCGCACCAACACCAACGAACAGGGGCGCCCGCTCCCGTACTTCGCCGGCATCGCCAAGCTCGGCGTGACGTGGATCTCCGAGCCACGGGACGTCCGTTCGAAGCCCATCAAGAAGAAGGTCGGCAAGAAGAAGGAGACGGTGGGCTTCAACTACTACGCCCGCGCCGCCGCCATCGTCTGCCATGGGCCGGTGGATGCTCTCGAGGAAATCCTCTTCGACGATGACTTGGTATGGACGGGGCCGGTCGAGCGGGAGGGCACGGACTCCACGGCCATCACCATCCCGGACCGTGGCACCATCACGTTCTACTGGGGCACGGCGACGCAGCCTCTCGATGCCAACCTCGCCGCCAGCGGCGTCACGCATCCGGCCTACCGCCGCCAGTGCTACGTGGTCGTGGACCTCTTTCTCGGCGCCAACAAAACCTCCATGCCCAACATGGAGTTCGTCCTGCGTCGGGCACCAGTAGTTCCGTGGATGACTGGCTCGGCGCTGATCGGCCAGGACGCGAACCCGGTCGCGGTCTTCGCGGAGTTGTGGACCTCGGAGGTGTTCGGGCTCGGGCTGCCGGCTTCGCATCTGGACCAAACCGCCCTCGGCACCGTCGCTGACACCCTCGCCGCGGAAGGCATGGGCATCTCGCCCGTCCTGACCTCGCCGACCTCGTTCAACCAGGTCCTCGGCTCCCTGATCGAGAACATCGACGCCTTCCCCGTCATCGACCCGGCCACCGGCAAGATCGGCCTGCGCCTCGTCCGCGATGGCGAAACGTTCGTGACCTGGGACGAGGATGACTTCACCGATCCGCCGGACGTGGATGCCGGTGGGTGGGAGAGCACCTACAACCTCCTGACGGTGAAGTTCACCAACCGGGACAAGGCCTGGACTGCGGATGGGGTGTCATTCCGAGACCGGGGGAACTTCGCGCTTACGGGCAGCACCCGGACCCGCAGCGTGGAACGCCCGTGGGTGACGCAGCAGGCTGTCGCGTGGCGGATTGCGGCGAGCCTCGGGCGGCAAGCGGCCCTGCCCGTGATGACCGGGACAGCTCGCGTAAAGCGCACGTCCTTGGCCAGTGTCCAGGTCGGCGACCTCGTCACCCTGACGCACACCGCGGCGGGGATTTCGGCGCTGAAGGTTCGAATCGCCGAGCTGACCGTCGACAAGCCCGACTCACCCGAGGTCGCCATCCGGTGGAAAGAGGACCGGGGTTGGCTGAACGCCATCCCGACCGCGGTGGCCCCGGATGACGTGGAACCGGAGGGCGAGTACTCCGCCCAGCCGCTCCTGGCCAACGTCGCTCTCGAACTGCCCTACGGCTACCTCCGCGAAGCCAAGCCGTCCCTGATCTTCCTGCCCGTCCGCGGCGACCCGCTGACGAATGGGTTCCACGCCTACTGGGAGCGCACCGCAGACTCGTTCGTCCAGGTCGCCGGCGGCTCAGCCTTCGCCATGAAGGGCACGCTGAGTGCCGCCCTCGACGCGGGAGCCCTCGTCGACGCCACGATCGACATCGCCTTCACCGGCGACGACTGGGACTTGGAGGAAACCACCCTCGAAGAGGCAACCACCACCCAACCGCTCCAGGTCTTCATCGGCGGCGAGATTCTCGTCGGCTACGATGCCCAGCTCACCGGGCCGAAGCGGTACACGCTGAAGGTCCTCCGCGAGTGGTTTGGCACCCGGGCGGAGACGCACGCCAACTGGGCCACGGCCTACGTGCTCCAGATGGGCCACGAAAAGCCCGTGACGTGGGCGGCCGATCTGCCGGAAGGCACCGCCACCTTCAAGGAACAGCCGTATCTGCTGGCGCAGGAACTCGACCTTGCGACCTGCCCCGAAATTGCGGTCACGATCCAACGCCGCGCCCAGCGGCCGGCAGCACCATCGAACCTCCGCGTCAACGAGGACGGCGCCCACCCGACCTACGCGAGCGGGCAGGACATCCCGATCAACTGGACCCAGACGAGCGAACTCCGGTACGGGTTCAACGTCACTCAAAACCTCGCTTGCCGGGCTGACGCCGTCGCGTTGCAGGTCCTGACCACGGGCGGCACCTTGAAGGGCGAAATCGCCTTCGCCGGCAACACCGGCCCCGTGACGATTACCAACGCGCAACTGGTTGCTCTCCTGGGCGCCGAAACCGACTTCAAGCTGCGGGCCTTCTACTCGTTGGCTGGCCTGCGGAGCCTGACCTTCGACGAAATCATCGTGAGGAAAACATGAGCACCATCGCCCCCGGACGCCTCTTCAACGTCACCGACGCCGCCAGCTTCGTGGCCCTATCACAACAGAACTGGGTCATCGCCAGCGAAGAACTCTTCCGCCGCGTCCCCACCTACCAGAATGGCAGTCCGAACACGCTCAACGGCCCTCCAACTTCCGGAACCTGGAACGTGGGCGACTTCTGGCGGGACCAGAACGGGGCGGAGTTCGTTTGCACCGCAACCGGCACGCCCGGGACTTGGCGGCAGATCACGCCCGCAAGCGTCTCCGCCGACCCGGCAAGCGGGACCTTTCCGACGGGGTACGTAATCTTGAACGTGGCCGACGGGGGACTGAAGCGACACGCGGGGAGCCTGTCCTGGGAAGTTCAGTCCGGAGCCGGGGTGTCCTCGAAGCTCGGCTTCCACGGCGCGACGCCGACCGCGCAGCGGGCCAACGCAGACCAGGCCGAAGCCACCGACCTTGCGAGTGTCATCACCCTCGCTAACGAACTGCGAGCGGCGTTGGTTGAGAAGGGGTTGATCAAAGGTGGTGAGTGACGCACCGCATCACTCACCTACGCAGACCGAGCGCTGCCGGCGAATCCAGCATGCAAGCAGGGCGAATCGTGCGTTTGCAACGCGGGGCGACGGTTCGCGTGCATCCGTTAGCCTTTCCTTTTGTACTTCTCGACGATCCGATCGAGTTCCTCGGAGTACCTCCACAGCACTTGGGGATCTTGCACATCGACGAACAATTTGCCCTCAGCGTCCTCATCGAAGAACACGTAAAACAAATCCCCTCGCATGCGAGCCAAGTCCCAGTCCCCTGACTCTGCTACCCGCCTGAACGCGAACTTCTCCCCCAGGCGTTTCTTCCCCTTGATGCAACCAACGACTGTCGCATGCATCACCACCTCGCTCTTTGATCCTCCTGTCTCGGCCTGGTAGACACAAACAAGATAGGCCTCCGGACGACGGTCCAGTCCGTACTGAACAAATGCTTTCAGGGGAGAGTCAACCTCCCCCGCGCGTTCAGAGGAGAGGTCCGAGGCGCAGCCAGAACACCACACCAGGAGGGCACCAAGAATAACTAAAGGCGTGAACACGTTCATGCTCGGGCAACCCCACCTCACCACCTCACCACCTCAAGAGGGTCCGGACTCTTATGAACTGGGATCGCGACGGGTCGACAGGCTGCGTGAAAATGTCACCGGCTCTGTTGGTGCTGACGGGGATCCAGTGCTGGAAGTCCTCCGACTGCTCGACTACCAGACATTCGCCGAGTGGATCAACCAGCCTGACCTGGAGCATCCCGTCCGTCACGGCGACCCCTTCCGGACTCGGCGGAGGGGTCGGAAGCGTCGTCGTTGCATTCGCCGTATGGCGGGGTTCACGCCCGAGCATGGGCCAGCCAGCATTGGGTGGGGGTGCGGAGCCCTGGATGCAGACCAACCGGCTACCGTCACCGAAATAGAGGCGCCCTTCTCCGTCAAGGCTGGGAGCCGATCTATCGCTGCCACCCGCAAAGCTCCACCCGCGTTTGCCGGAGGCGGTCAACGTTATGGTTTCGTTGTTCGCCGTTCCCAAATGCAGGACGCCGTCGGCGGAAAGCGCTGGCATCGATGAGGCACTGGCCGAGATTCCGCTGACCCAGTTTGTGCTTCCGTCGGGACGGAACGAAAACAGGCGCTGATTCATGTTCGCCACCAGGACCGTGCCATCCGCGGCGACTACGGGGCCGGTTCGAATGGCGGCTCGGGTAAACCGCCGCCAGAGATTCGTGCCATCCGGGCGGAATGCGTAGAGAGCGCCTTCGTTGTCGAGTGATCCGAAGTAGATCGTCCCACTGGGACCAATCGCGGGCTCGGCGGTGAATGGTCCCCTTGCGTTGAATCGCCACTTTTCGGTTCCGTCAGGCCGCACCGCATAGAAGACGCCCACCGTGTAGCCCAAGACTTCATCGCCGTGCCCAGAGCCGACGTAGATCGTACCGTCGGCGCCGATAGCGGGCGAGGAGACGTAACCGCGTCCACCCGTGTCGAACTCCCACGCCTTCGAACCGTCCGGTTTGAGGGCAAGAACCCGGCCGTCGTCCGCGGCAAAGTAGGCGGTTCCATCCTGTGCAATGGCGGGTGTCGTAGTCACGCTGGCTCCCGCCGCGACTGCCCATTGGATCACGCCCTCCACAGAAACGGCTAGGCAGGCATTCGACGGCCATCCAGTCCCGAGGTAGAGGGTGCCGTCCGGCGAGACGGCTGGAGGAGCCAGGGTTTGAGCCCCCAATGGCAGCGACCAGCGGAGGGTAGCGTTGGTCCGGCACGCGGAGAGCAACCAGTTCTCAGGCGTTTGCACCACCACATAAGCCGTGCCTTCCGGGCCGATGGACGACGCCGTTGCGGCGAGGCCAGGAAGGTTGGCTTCCCACAGGAGAGTGCCCGGCGCGACGAATCCAGGAAGCACGCTCAACCGAAATGCCGGGCTGGCGGTCGTGCCGACGCTGTTCGAAATCACCAGGGTGTATTCCCCGCTGTCCGCGATTGCAGCCTCGTCGATGATGAGTTCCGAGGTCTGGCTTCCAAAGATCCCACATGCGTCGGTTAGGTTCTGTCCATTCCGCTGCCATTGGTAAGCCATCGGCGTCGCGCCAATCACCGCGACCCGCAACA
>CAUJJW010000165.1 GCA_963205105.1 Verrucomicrobiota bacterium
CCCAACGCACGCTGCTCTTCACCCGCCCAAAATGGGAAAGCCACTTCCCCCCCGCAAGCATGCGTTTGCCGCCCCCGTCTTGAAGTGCGCCCACTCACCGTCCACACTCCCGCCTCCATGGAGTTCATCCGCGACATCCACGCCCGCTGCCTCGCCGCCCGGCGCCCCGCGCTCTCGTTCGAGTTCTTTCCCCCGAAAACAGACGAGGGCGATCGCAATCTCATGGAGAAGACTCTGCCGGCCCTGCTCCAGGTGAAGCCGGACTACTGCTCGGTCACTTACGGCGCCGGTGGCAGCACCCGCGACAAGACCCTCGGCATCGTGGAACGGATCCAACGCGACCACCGCCTCCCCGCGATGGCCCATCTCACCTGCGTCAACTCCACCCAGGAACAACTCGCCGCCGTGCTCGCCGATGCCGCCCAACGCGGCATCCGCAACATCCTGGCCCTCCGCGGCGACCCCCCCGCCGGCTCCCAGGAATGGACCAAGGTCGACGGCGGATTCGAATACTCCTACGAACTCGTCCGGTTCATCCGTGAGACCGGTGGCTTCGACATCGGGGTCGCCGGCTTCCCTGAAGGCCACATCGCCTGCAAGGAAGGCAAACTCGTCGACTGGCAACGCCTCCAGCACAAGGTCTCCCAGGGCGCCAGCTTCATCATCACCCAGTTGTTCTTCGATAACGCCGACTACTTCGAGTTCACCCGTCATCTGCGCGAGAAACTGGGCTGCCCGGTCACTGTCATCCCCGGCATTCTCCCCGTCCTCTCCGCGTCCCAGGTGAAGAAGTTCACCAGCCTCTGCGGCGCCAAAATCCCGCCAGCGATGCTCGCCCGGCTGGAGCAGCTTGCGACCGACGACGAAGCCGCCACCGCCTATGGCATCGAATACGCCGCCGCCCAGTGCCGCGAACTGCTCGACCACGGTGTCACCGGTCTCCACTTCTACTCGCTCAACAAGGCGCGTTCGACCGTCGAAGTCATCCAACGACTGGGCCTCGCGTAATTCCCGCGCCTCAACCAGCCAGCGATGTCCAGCGGTTTTTCCGCTCGCCGCAACTCTTTGGGAAACCCGCTTGCGAACCCACATCCGGCCCCCAGACTTGGTGACGCCATGAACGCGGCTACCTTGCGGGAAATGCTTCATAAGAACCCGTACCATCCGTTCGAGATCGTGATGGACACCGGCCAAACCCACCCCGTGCGGCACCCGGACTACCTGTTCGTCATGGCTCCGGCGGATCGCGCCATCGTCGTGGAAGAATCCGGTCATTTCCACATTCTCGACCTTCCCCATGTCACCAGCCTGACTGTTTTGCCCCGGCGCAAAACCCGAGCCAGGAATCCTGCGTGAGCGGCCCTCCAACCCTCCTCCGCCCGTCTCCGCCCGTGGAATGAAACCGTACCTCGACCTCGTCCGCCACGTTCTCGATCACGGCACGTTCAAAGCCGATCGCACCGGCACCGGCACCTATTCGCTCTTCGGTGCACAGATGCGGTTCGACCTGACCCAGGGCTTCCCCCTGGTCACCACCAAGAAGGTCCACCTCAAGTCCATCATCTACGAACTCCTCTGGTTCCTGCGCGGCGAGACCAACGTACGCTGGCTCCAGGAACGCGGGGTCTCCATCTGGAACGAATGGGCCAACCCCGAGACAGGCGAACTCGGCCGCGTCTACGGCGCCCAATGGTGCGATTGGAGAACCGCCGATGGCCGGTCCATCCACCAAATCAACCAGGTCATCGACCAGATCCGGCGCAACCCCGACTCCCGCCGGCTCATCGTCAGCGCTTGGAACCCCGGCGAAGTCGATGGCATGGCCCTCCCGCCCTGCCACACGCTCTTTCAGTTCTACGTCGCCGACCGCCGCCTCAGCTGCCAACTCTACCAGCGCAGCGCCGACATCTTCCTCGGCGTTCCCTTCAACATCGCCAGTTACGCGCTGCTCACCCTCATGGTCGCCCAGGTCTGCGGCCTCCAGCCCGGCGACTTCGTCCACACCTTCGGCGATGTTCACCTGTACGCGAATCACCTCGACCAGGCCCGCCTCCAATTGACCCGCGAACCCCGCCCGCTCCCCACCCTGCGGCTGAATCCGGCCGTCACGGACATCCACGCCTTCCAGTTCGAAGACTTCACCCTCGAAGGCTACGACCCCCACCCCGCCATCAAGGCTCCCGTGGCGGTGTGATCTCGTCCGCGACCCAGCGTCCCTGCCCACTCTGCGGCGCCAGCAGCCCCTCCTCCTGGCTGCGAAAACAGGACCTCCACCTCGTTCGTTGCCCGGCGTGCTCCATGGTCTACGCCGATCCGCTCCCCACCGAAAGCGCCCCGGAACACTACGACCAACTGGGCCGCCCCTATTACTTGTCCGCCGACAAGCTGGACGGGGACTTCGCCTCGGTCCGCTTCGAACGCGAACTCCGCCTGTTTCGTCGGCATTGCGCCCACGGCCAGGTCCTGGATGTCGGCTGCAGTACGGGCGCCTTCCTGTTCCAATTGCAGCAGCGCTTCCCAGGAGCGTACCAACCCGCCGGTATCGAAGTCTCGTTGGCCGCGCTGGACCACGCTCGGGACCGCGGGCTGGAGGTGATCAGCGATTCCCTGCTCACCCACGATTTCGGCCCGCGCCGGTTCGACGCCATCACCTTCTGGGCCGTGTTGGAACATCTCCCGGGACCCGCTGCGTTCGTCCGACGCGCCATGGAGATCCTTCAGCCCGGGGGAACAGTGTTTGCCCTGGTTCCCAACCTCCAATCCCTCGCCGTGCGCCTGCTGGGCGCCCGGTACCGGTACATTCTCAACCAGCACGTGAACTACTTCACCGCGGACACGCTCGCGTCCCTGCTGACGCGGCAAGGGTTGGAGATCGTTGAGACGGGCGGTTCCCACTTCAACCCGATGGTGCTCTGGCAGGACTGGCGGCGTGGCACCGATGCACCCGTGCCCGACGCCGACCGCGCCGCCCTGCTGAGACGGACCACCCACCTGAAGCAGGCTTCTTGGCTGCGACCGGCGAAGTGGGCCCTCCACGTCACCGAACAAGGACTCGCCACGGCGGGTCTCGCCGACAACCTTTGGGCTGTCGCGCGCAAACCTTCCTCGTGAACGCATCCCCCATCCCCCCCGAGTGGAAGGCGATCGCCGCAGTCTCGGCCAACGGCGCGATCGGTTTCCAGAACCGCATCCCGTGGCACCTGCCGGAGGACTTCCGGTGGTTCAAGCAAACCACCCTTGGCCACACGCTGGTCATGGGACGGAAGACCTTCGAGTCGATCGGCCGCCCCCTCCCCGGCCGGCGCACCGTGGTTCTCAGCCGATCCTCGTTCCAACATCCCGGAGTGGTCACTGTCCCCGATCTGGAGAGCCTCAGCGCCTTGCCGCCCCAGGGCACCTTGTTCCTGTGTGGAGGAGCCCAGGTGTACGAACAAGCCCTCCCCCGTTGCTCCGAATTGCTGCTCACCCGCGTGAAGCAAAGCGTCGAAGGTGACGCGTTTTTTCCAAAGTTCGAACACCTCTTCGATCTCGCCGAGGTGATGCGCGAGACCCCCGAGTTCACCATCGAACGGTGGCGCCGGCGTACCGCCTGAACCGTCATTCCGCGGGCCCCATCCGCCGCGCGACACTATTCCGCGACGACCCGGATCGTGTGCACCACCGGCTGAAACGCGGTCTTGATGGCCGCCACTTTGGCCGCCCGCTCTTCCTCCGTGCGCCGAACGGTTCCCTCCATGTCGACCCTGCCCGCCTCTCCATGGAATTCACCCTTGATCTGCGCCGTCTCGTAGACCTGCTTCGCCGCGATCGCTTCATCGACCGCCTTGAAGGGTTCCGAGAATGGGTTCACGGGGAATTCCGCCGCCAGATTGATGCCGCGCTGGAGGGCGGCCGTGTCAAACACCCGCGATTCGGTTCCCCAGATCACCCGGTGCTTCGCCGCGCCTGACAACCCTTTCACCACCAGTTTCAGACGGTTGAAGCGCTCCTGAAACGGCACCCATTGCATCCCGGACCGGATCGAGTTGTCGTCGCTCAATTCCGCCGGCGGCGCGCAGAACGGGTACCGGGTGCTCTTCAGCGTCACCAGATCCCCCACGATATCCGTCACCGCGTGTCCGCCGCGGGCGCTTGCGGTGGCTTGTCCCTCCCCCATGTCGATCGTCACCGAACCCAGGTCCCCACCCAGACCCAGTCCGTCGAGAAACGCATGCGCCATGATCAGCTGCCCCGCCCAGCCGGGGTGCACGCCGTCCTTGCCCGGTACGGCGTAGTTCGTGCCGTACTTCGCCCGCGCCTCCTGGTCGGCCTTCAACATCGGCTGAAAAATATCGGCAAACCCTTCCCCTCGCTTGCGCGCCACCCGAATGGCCAGGTTGCGCAACTCGGCCAGGTTCCCGTTCAACGCGTCGACCGTCGGTCCCGCGTTCTTCACCCAGTGCGGCACCTTCCCCACCGGTCCCGCCGACCCCACCACCACCCGCACGTCGTCCGCCTCAAACCACCGCACCACCGCATCCAGATGAATCCGGTAAAGCTCCCCAATCCACGGCTCGTAGGGGCGGTACCGATGGTCGTTCATCCCGTAACAGGTCGTCGCGATTGTCGGCTTGAACCGCAGCACGTCGTTTCGCATCCGCTCGAAAAAGCCATCCGCCTTTTCCCCGCTCCAGCCGAATTGCCGGACGCTGAGGTTCAACTCCGGAGTGCACACCGTCAGGTAGGTTTCGAGGATTCTCGAATACATCTTCTGCTCGGTGATCGAGTCGCCGCAAATCGCCAGCCGATCCCCGGGCTTCAGCATCAGCCGCTTGGTCCTGGGCGCCGAATCCAGTTCGAACGCCGCACCTTTCGCCGGCGCATCGCCCGCCCACCCTGCCCAACAACCGGCGACCAGAACGCTCAGAACCCACAGGGAAGAATAGGATCGTTTCATGACGGATCGGGAAAGGCTGTTGATGTGAACCCCCAACCTCCCGGACATCCCCCGCCGCGGTCAAGCCACGCCCCACCGCGTGCAGGCTCGACATCGGCCGTTCTCATCCCAATTTTGAGGCAGCGTCATGACCGAGTACCCACTCTCCAGGAATCGTGGCTCCGTAGCTGCGGGCGTCCCGCCTGCCGTCGAGTGGGGCGTCTCGCCCCAGGGAATCCCCGGTTCAAGCGCCGTGCGCAGGTCGATTTCGAACAGCAGGTGGCTACCCATGAACCTTTCCGTGGTAGCGATCGCGAGGGTTGAAACGGGCTCCCTCACCCCAACCCTCTCCCGGGGGGAGAGGGTGTTGCATATCCCGCACGGCGACATGCCGGAACTCCTGCCATCCGAGCCGTCGCGACCCGTTCCAGCCAACTCCCAGCCCAACCCATCGAAACCCGCGGGAAGTATTCTCCCTCTCCCTCCGGGAGAGGGCCGGGGTGAGGGCCGCTCGCTGCATTCCTCGCTCCACGGTTCATGGTCCATGAGCAGGTCATTCGCGAACCACGTGCTTCCCATCCACGCCACCGCCCGCCTCGCCGTGTTCATGCTCGCGTGGGGCGTCCTAAATGCCATCGGCCAGACTCCCGCCGCCCCCACCTCACCCTCACCCGCCGAACTGGAGTTCTTCGAGAACCGCATCCGCCCCGTGCTCGCCGAGCACTGTTACTCCTGCCACAGCGCCCAGTCCGAAAAGCTCAAGGCCAGCCTGCGCGTCGACGGTCGTGACCTGCTCCTCCAAGGAGGCGATGCCGGCCCGGCCATCACCCCGGGCAATCCCTCCCAAAGCCTTCTCGTCCGGGCCATCGCCTACGACGATCCCGACCTCCAAATGCCACCGAAAACGCGCCTGCCCGCGTCGGTGGTCGAAGATTTTCGCCACTGGATCCAGCGGGGCGCCGCCTGGCCGGCATCCGCCACCCCCGCTTCCCCGCCGCTCACCCGGAATGCAGGTCCTTCAGGATTCAACCTGGAGGAACGCCGCGCCCGTCATTGGGCCTGGCAGCCCATCCAACGCCCCGAATCCCCCGCCGTTCGCAACCCGGACTGGCCACGCTCCGACCTGGATCGCTTCATTCTCGCCCGATTGGACACCGCCGGTCTCTCCCCCGCACCCCACGCCCCACGCCAGACTCTCCTGCGCCGTGCCCACTTTGCCCTGACCGGACTTCCCCCCACCCCCGCCGAGGTCGACGCCTTCACCCGAGATCCACGCCCGGATCCGGAGGCGTTCTCCAGCGTGGTCGACCGACTGCTCGCCTCACCCCACTTCGGCGAACACTGGGCCCGCCACTGGCTCGACAAAGTCCGATACGCCGAAACCATGGGCCACGAATTCGATCACGCCATCCTCGGCGCCTGGCGGTACCGAGATTACGTGGTTCGTGCCCTGAACCAAAACCTCCCTTGGGACACCTTCGCGCGTGAACAGATCGCCGGAGATCTCCTGCCTGAAGCCCGGCAAAACCCCACCGACGGCACCCTCGAATCACGTCTTGCCACCCTTCAATACTGGCTCTGCCAGCAGGTTCATTCCCCGGTCGATGTGCGCGCCCAGCAGGCGGAAACCGTCGACAACCAGATCGACGTCGTTTCCAAGGCGTTCCTTGGACTGACCGTTTCGTGCGCCCGCTGCCACGACCACAAATTCGACGCCATTTCCACCAAGGATTATTACGCGCTGCTCGGCATTCTCGGCAGTTCACGCCACGCCTACCGCGCGGTCGACGATCCCGCCCCGCGCCTGACCGTCGCGGCGGAACTGCGGTCATTGCGCACCCAGTTGCCCGCTCGGATCGCACCCACCCTGCTCGAAGCCATCGACGTCAAACCCAGCCCCGTCATCCAGCCCACCCCGAAGCTCGGCCCGCTTGCCCTCCGACCCGAGGACGCCCGCTTGTCCGACGACGGCTGGTTCCTCGACGGCGACGCCTTCCTCCCGGACGCAGCCCTGCCGGGCCTCCCCGTGGTCCTGGGGGAGCACAGCATTCGCATCGTGCCGCCGGGTTGGAGACACAGCGGCGCCCTCGCACGCCGCTTTCAAGGCTCCCTGCGTACCCCCACCTTCACCCTCGATCGCGAGTTCCTGCACCTGCGCATCGCCGGGGCCGGCTCCCGGTTCAGCGTCGCCGTCGAAGGCTTCCCGCTCTTGTGCGCCCCCATCTACGGCAGCCTTCGACAAACGGTGCGCCAGCCGGACCCGCATTGGGTGACCATCGACGTCTCCATGTGGAAAGGACGCCGCACCTGGATCGATTTTGCCGACCTTTCCGAAACCGATCCCGCGTCCGGACTTCCCGCCGAATCCCGTCAACCCGACGGCTGGATCGCCGTGGGCGACGTCGTCCTTTCGTCTCTCCGTGAGCCGCCTCCGCTGGCGCCGGTTCCCGAAACCCTCAACCCGGTGGCCGCGGTCCAGCGCTGGGCCACTCAACCCGCGGATCTTTCGCCGGCCGAGGCGGCCTGGCTGGACGGCCTGCTCGTCCATGTCCGCTCCAATCTCACCGCGGAACTGACCGGGCCCCTGCGTCAACGCGACACCTCGCTGAAACCCCCGGTGCTCGCCACCACCATGGCCGACGGCACGGGCGTCGACGAAACCGTCTTCATCCGCGGGAATCACCGCACCCCCGGACCGATTGTCCCGCGCCGGTTCCTGGAAGCATTGCCCGAAAGTCCAACCGCCGCGTCCGCCGCTTTTGGTAGTGGTTCCGGCCGCCTTGCCCTGGCCGACGCCATGACCGCTGAAACGAATCCGCTCTTCGACCGCGTCTTCGTCAATTGGGCCTGGAGCCAACTCTTCGGCCGCGGCCTCGTCGGTTCCGTCGATAACTTCGGTGCCTTGGGTGAAGCACCGTCCCACCCGGAATTGCTCGACTGGCTCGCCTCTGAATTTCAGCGATTGGGCCGCGCTCCTAAACCGCTCCTACGCGAGATGCTCCTGAGCGCCACCTGGCAGATGTCCAGCCGCAGCACCGATCCGCAAGCTGCTCAGAAGGACCCCGACAACCTGCTCTTCCACCGCGCCAATCTCCGACGCTTGGAAGGTGAAAGCATCCGGGACGCGATTCTGGCGGTGTCCGGCCGCCTCAATCCCACGATCGGCGGCCCGCCGATCCCCATTCACTTGACCGCATTCATGGAAGGCCGGGGACGCCCCGGCCAGAGCGGCCCCTTGGATGGCGACGGGCGACGCAGCCTCTACCTTGAAGTGCGCCGGAATTTTCTGTCCCCCTTCATGCTGGCCTTCGACCAACCCGTTCCCGCCACCACCGTGGGACGACGTTCCGTGTCCAATGTCCCCGCCCAGGCACTCGCGCTCATGAACGACCCGCTCGTCACCGCCGAGGCCCAACGCTGGGCCGAACGCACCTTGCGCGATGTCGAAGGCCCCGCCGAAAACCGCATCCGACACCTCTACGCCCAAGCCTATGCCCGCCCGCCTTCCGAACCCGAACTCGCCGCCGCGGTTGGATTCTTGGATGCCCAACTCACCCAGCAAACCGCCGATCCCAAGGCCGCCTGGGCCGACCTCTGCCACGCCTTGATCAACGCCAAGGAGTTCTTCTTCGTCGACTAGGCCCTTCACCCTCACCCCCACCGCCATGCCTCATCATTGCCTGCGCTTCGGCGACCGACCCGTCTCTCGTCGCGACATGCTCGCCCGCTGCGCCAATGGATTCGGCGCTCTCGCCGCCGCCGCGCTCTGGCAGGACCGCGCCTTCGCCGGCGGTTCACCGACCGGTACCGTCGCCAGCGCCGGCCCCATGTCGCCGCGCGCCCCTCATTTCACGCCCAAGGCCCGCAGCGTCATCTTCCTCTACATGGACGGCGGCCCGTCCCAGATGGACACCTTCGATCCCAAACCGCGGCTTGCCATCGACCACGGCAAGAGGTTCGCGATGAAGATGGAGCCCACCCAATTTAACGACAACGGCGCCACCCTGGCTTCCCCCTGGAGTTTCTCCCCCGGCGGACAGTCCGGCCTTCCCGTCAGCGATCTCTTCCCCCACGTCCGCACCTGCGCCGACCACTTGTGCGTCATCCGGTCCATGGTGTCGGAATTCTCGGAACACACCTCGGCGAATTACTTCCTCCATACTGGCTTTGGCTTGGTGGGCCGTCCCAGTGCCGGGTCCTGGGTGTCCTATGGACTTGGAACGGAGAACCAAAACCTGCCGGGCTTTGTCGTGCTCAACGGGGGCCTTGTACCTCCCGGCGGTGTTGAAAACTTCGGCAACGGCTTCCTGCCCGCTTCCTTCCAGGGTTCGCTCTTCAAAGCGGGCAACGTCCCCGTGGCCAATGTCCTCCGCCGTGAACCTTCCCCCGAGGCGCAGATGAGGAAGCTGGACCTCGTCCGCACCCTCGACCAATCCCTGCTCCATCGTCTGGGACCCGCCGATGCCGTGGAATCCGCCATCGCCAACCAGGAACTCGCCTTCCGCATGCAGGCCGCCGTGCCCGACCTCGTCGAACTGCGCGGCGAATCCGAAAACACCCGGCAGGCCTATGGTCTCGATGCCGCGTACGAACCCACCCGCACCTTCGGCCGGCAATGCCTCGTCGCCCGTCGACTGGTCGAACGCGGCGTCCGCTTCATCGAACTCACCTGCCCTCCGGTCGGTGGGGATCGCTGGGATCAGCACGGCAACCTCAAGGAAGGCCACGAGAACAACGCGCGCGCCGTGGATCAACCCATCGCCGCCCTCCTCAAGGACCTGCATTCCCGCGGCCTCCTGGATTCCACGGTGGTCCTGTGGGCGGGTGAATTTGGCAGAACCCCGTTCGCCCAGGGCAGCAATGGCCGGGATCACAACCCGTTCGGCTTTTCGGTGTGGCTCGCCGGCGGCGGGTTCAAGGGCGGGATGACCTACGGCGCCACCGACGAATTCGGCTACAAAGCCGTCGAAAACCGCACCGAAATCTACGACCTCCACGCCACCCTGCTCCACGCCCTGGGCCTGGAACACACCCGCCTCACCTACCGCTTCGGCGGCCGCGACATGCGCCTCACCGACGTCCACGGCCACGTCATCCGCGAGATCCTGGCATAGCGGACCGCGGACCATGGAGTACGACCCATCGGGCCGATTGACTTCGGACACGTAAGATGGTGTCTTACGTGGCGTGGAAACCACCATCTCCAGCAAAGGTCAGATCGTGCTTCCCGCCCCGTTGCGCGAGCGGGATCGAATTCTCGCCGGACAACGATTCGACATTGAACGCCTGGACGAGGGACACTACCTGCTCAAGCGACAGAGCCCGAAAGGCACCCACGGCATGGTGGACTGGCTGTTGGCATGCCCCGAAAAAGACTGGTTCCGAACCCTCCCTTCGGAGTCGACCGACTCCCTCTGACCGGTTCCCATGACCTTCCTCGTCGACGCGAACGTCTTGAGCGAACCCACCCGTCCAACCCCGGACCCTCGGGTGCTGACCTGGCTTCGCACGCACGAACTCAGCCTGGTGGTCAACCCGGTGGTCCTCGGTGAAATCGAATACGGGATTCTTCTCCTGCCGACCGGTCGGCGCCGGAAACGTCTGGAGGAATGGTTCGCCGCCGGTATGGATCGAATCACGGTCCTGGACTTTGACCGCGCCACCGCCTCCCGATGGGCGCGACTCCTGGCTGATCTTCGGCGCCGAGGTCTGTCCATGCCGATCAAAGACAGCCTGATTGCCGCCACGGCCCTCGTTCACGATCTCACCGTCGCCACGCGCAACACCCAGGACTTCGCCCCCGCGGGAGTTCGACTCCTCAATCCGTTCACGTCGTGACCCACCGTCAGTCCAAGGACAGCGCGTGTTCCACGAACTGCGGCAGGTGCGGCAGGATGGTGGCGTCGGTGGCCAGGATCTTGACCCCCACCTTCAAAGCCGCCTCCCGCTGCTTTTCATCCTCCCGGGGCGCGTACGCCAGCACCGGAATGTGCGAGGTCGTCTCATCCGCCTGCAAGGCACCGATCGCCGCCAACACATCCCCGCGCCGACTGGTCAGATCCGCCACCACCAGCATCGGACGCTCCTTTTTCGCAACGACTGGCAAATCGGCCGGATCCATCACCGTCACCACCCGGTAATCCAACTCTTCGAATTTGGACACGAGCTTGGATCCCGGGACCATCTTCTCGTGCAGCAACACCGCCAGCGGCTTCGTCATTCCGTTCCAAGATTGGTGAACCCGGCACGCGAAAGCAAAAGCGTTTTGGCCCCGAAAAAATCGCTTGTGAAATATTTCACAACTCGCCAACGTTCACGCCCCGTTGCGGGGTCCAATCACTGAGACGATGCCATTTTTGTGGCCTCGCCACTGTGTTGTTTTCTCCAACTCCGCCACCGGAAAGAACCCGATCCAATGCGCGCGCTGCGAACCGCTGCCCTGTCCGTCTGTCTCATGGGGCTCCCGCTTTTGGCCCAGGCCGCCACCGCCGCTGGCGCCGGTCACGGAGACGCCCATGCCGAGCATTCGGGCCTCCCCACCGCCGCACCCCAGGTGCTGAACATCGGGCCGTTCGCCATCACCAACTCCATGATCCTGACCTGGGTCGTGGCCGTCGTCCTGATCCTCTTTGCCCAGTTCGCCACCCGCAACCTCCAGGCCATCCCCCAGGGCGCCCAAAATTTCTGGGAGTGGCTGGTCGAAAGTCTGCATGACTTCCTCGAAGGCATCATCGGTGCCGACCTGGTGAAAAAGACGTTCTGGTTCTTCGCCACGCTCTTCATCTTCATCCTCGCCTGCAATTGGTTCGGTCTCATCCCCGGCGTGGGTTCGATCGGCTGGGGTCACCCCGATGCACAAGGTCACCTCGGCCACCTCAGCGATCCGCTGTTCCGCGGCGCCAACGCCGACCTGAACATGACCCTCGCCATGTCGATGGTGTTCTTCGTGTTCTGGACCATCTGGGCGTTCCAAGCCAACGGCGCTGGCGGGTTTTTCCTCCACATTTTTGGCCCCAAAGGCGACACCGCCGGAGCCCTGAAGGTCTTGATGATCGGTGTCTTCCTCCTGGTGGGTCTCCTGGAGGTCGTTTCCATCCTCTTCCGTCCGGTGTCCCTCAGCTTCCGTCTCTACGGCAACGTCTTCGCCGGTGAGAACATGCTGGAAACCATGTCCATGCTCAGCCCGACCATGGGCTGGTTGCTCGCCATCCCCTTTTATTTCATGGAACTGCTGGTGGGTCTCGTTCAAGCCCTGGTGTTCATGCTGCTGACCTCCGTCTTCACCCTGCTGATCTGTCAGCACGACGAGGAGCATGCCCACGCCCACGGCCACGCGACCGCGAAACACTAGCCCGAACGATTGCGGCGGACTGACCGTGGCAAGACTGCGGGGACCGCTGCTGCAACAAGAAAGGACAAGCAGACTATGTTGAGCCCTATGCTGGCCGAAATGACCGGTAACATCCATATCGCAGCGGCGTGCCTCGGCGCGGCGATTGGCGTCGGTATCATCGGTATGAAGGCGTCGGAAGCCGTCGGACGCAATCCCGGCGCCGCCACCAAGATCCTCGTTCAGGCGATCCTGAGCACCGCCTTCGCCGAAGGTATCGTGTTCTTCGCGATCTTCCTGACGAAGTAATCGTGTCAGACTCCGGTGCGGGGCGAACCCCCGCATCTCCCTTTCCATCCGTCGGTCGGTCGGTCAGTCAGTCAGGTCGTGAGTAAGTCGGTCAACGCGCAGTAGGCTATCGTTATGGAATCGAGTTTCATGTTGGCAGCAGCCGCAGCCGGTGGTGGCGGAATGATCAGCGATACCGCCGCAACCTTCGGCGTCACCTGGCAGTTGTTCATCTCCCAGGTCATCAGCTTCTGCATCGTCGCCTTCCTCCTCCATCGCTTCGCCTACAAGCCGATCCTCACCGTGCTCGACGAACGCAAACAGCGCATCGCCGAAAGCATCGCCAACGCGGAGAAGATCAAACAGCAGCTCGCCGAAGCCGAAGCCTCCCGTAAGGAAACGATGCAGAAGGCCAACGCCGACGCCCTCAAGTTGATCGAGGAAGCCCGCGCCGCCGCCGCCCGCGTCCAGGAGCAGGAAACCCAGAAGGCCATCGCCGCCGCCGAGCAGATCATCGCCAAAGCCCGCGAAGCCTCCCAGGCCGACTACGAACGGATGAAGCAGGATCTCCGCCGCGAAATGGGCCGCCTCGCCGTCGATATCGCCTCCCGCGTCACCGGCAAGATCCTCACCGTCGACGACCAGCGCCGGCTCGCCGACGAAACCAACAAGCAGATCGCCGCTTAAGGCCCGGCCCCGCCCGACGCGCCATGAAAATCACCAAACAAGCCCGCCGCGACGGCAAATCCCTCTTCCGGATTTGTCTGGTCGACGGCCGACTCGACGAAGCGCGCGTCCGCGACACCGTGCGACGGGTCATCGAAGGCAAGCCCCGCGGCTACCTCCGCACCCTCACCCACTTCCAACGCCTGCTGAAGCTCCACCTCGATAGCCGCCGCGCGCGCATCGAGAACGCCGTCGAAAGCAGCCCCGAGTTGATGACCTCGGTCCAAACCGCCCTCACCAACCGCTACGGCCAGGGCCTCGACGTGTCCTTCTGGATCAATCCCGAACTGCTCGGCGGCCTCAAAATCCGCGTCGGCAGCGACGTCTACGACGGAAGCGTCAAAGCCCGTCTCGAATCCCTCAAGGAAGCCCTCTAAGGCTCAGCCCCTTTTTCAATCACCTCTCGTCACCCCGTTTTAGCGATCCCAGCCCCTCTCCCAGTCTCGTCACCGACATGAGCACCTTGCTGCAGGACATCGAAGCCCAGATCGCCCAGGTCAAGTCCGGCGTCACCCGTCAAAATATCGGCGTCGTCCGCGAAATCGGCGACGGCGTGGCCAAGATCGAAGGCCTCACCGACGCCATGATGAGCGAAATGCTCGATTTTGGCGGCGGCATCACCGGTATCGTCCAAAACCTCGAAGAAACCGAGGTCGGCGCCATCATCCTCGGCGACTACACCCACATCCGCGAAGGCCAGGAGGTCCGCACCACCGGACGTCTGCTCCAGGTGCCCGTCGGCAAAGGCCTCCTCGGCCGTGTCGTCAACGCCCTCGGCCAACCCATCGACGGCAAGGGGCCCATCCAGGAAACCGCCTTCTACCCCGTCGAGAAGATCGCCCCCGGCATCATCAAGCGGAAATCGGTCACCCAACCCGTCCAGACCGGCATCATGCCGATCGACGCGATGATCCCGATCGGCCGCGGCCAGCGCGAATTGATCATCGGCGACCGTTCCACCGGTAAAACGACGATCGCCATCGACACGATCATCGCCAACGCCCGCCTCAACAAGGCCGCCGAGGAAGCCAAGGAGAAGGACAAGGATTTCCGCCCGATTTACTCGATCTACGTCTCGATCGGCCAGAAGCAGTCCAACGTCGCCAACATCCTCCGCGTGCTCGAGGAAAACGGCGCCCTGCCCTACACCATCGTCGTCGTCGCTTCCGCCTCCAATTCCGCCACCGAACAGTACCTCGCCCCGTCCGCCGGTTGCGCCATGGGCGAGTGGTTCATGGACAATGGCATGGATGCTTTGATCGTCTTTGACGATCTTTCCAAGCACGCCGTGGCCTACCGTCAGGTCTCCCTGATTCTCAAGCGCCCCTCCGGCCGTGAGGCGTATCCCGGTGACGTGTTCTACCTGCACAGCCGCCTGCTCGAACGCTCCGCCCGCTTGAACGAGGTCAACGGCAATGGTTCCCTCACCGCCCTGCCCATCATCGAAACCCAGGCCGGCGACGTCTCCGCGTACATCCCGACCAACGTGATTTCCATCACCGACGGCCAGATCTACCTGGAAACCGACTTGTTCTATCAGGGCGTGCGCCCCGCCATCTCCGTCGGTTTGTCCGTTTCCCGCGTCGGTTCCGCCGCCCAGATCAAGGCGATGAAGCAGGTCGCCGGCCGCATCAAGGGTGACCTCGCCCAGTTCCGCGAACTCGCCGCCTTCGCCCAGTTCGGCTCCGACCTCGACGCCGCCACCCAGGCCAAGCTGGAACGCGGCAAGCGCATCGTCGAACTCTTCAAGCAGCCCCAGTACAACCCCATCCCGGTCGAGATTCAGTCGGCCGTCATGTGGGCGATCCAAAACTCCTTCTTCGACGACGTTCCGGTCGACAAGGTGAAGGACTTCCAGACCAAGCTCACCGAGTACCTGAAGACCCGGAAAGAGAAGCTGCTCGGCACGATCCTGAAGGAAAAGGCCCTCAGCGATGCCACGACCGCCGAACTGAAGGCGGCCGTGACCGAGTTCAAGCAAACCTACCGCTAATTCTCGTCGCATGCCCAGCACACGCGACCTCCGCCGACGCATCAAGTCGGTCAAGAACACGGCGCAGATCACCAAGGCCATGCAGATGGTGGCCTCGGCGAAAATGCGCAAGGCGCAGCAGGCTGCCCTTTCCGGCCGCCCCTACGCCGCCCTCATGAACGAGGTGCTCGCCTCCGTGACCCAGCACGCCGGCGACTTCACCCACCCGCTCATGGAGAAGCGCGAACCGGGCAAGCGTGCGCTGGTGGTGATCAGCACCGACAAGGGCCTCTGCGGTTCGCTCAACTCCAACCTGCTTCGCGAAGCCGGCCGCGCGGACGCCGCCACCATCTACGTCACCGCCGGACGCAAGGCCGCTCAGTTCGTCGCCCGCATCCGCCGCAACCTCGCCGCCGAGTTCAGTTACAAGGACTCGCCCATGTTCAGCGAGGCCCGCGCCATCTCGAAGTTCGTGCAGGATTTGTTCCTCAAAGGAGAGGTCTCCGGCGTGGATGTCCTCTTCACCAACTTCATCAACGTGATGACCCAGAAACCCGAGATCCGGGAGTTCCTCCCCCTCGGCGAAGTCAAGGGAGTCGATACGGACGTTTCGGGTCACTCCAGCGCCCGGGAGCTCCAGGCCTCCAACTTCGAATACCTCTTCGAACCGGCCCCCACCGAGGTGTTCTCATCCCTGCTCCCGCATTACCTGAACTTCCAGATGTACCAGTTCCTCCTGGAAGCCAAGGCCAGCGAACACAGCGCCCGAATGGTCGCCATGAAGAGCGCCACCGACAACGCCAAGCAGCTCATCAAGGACCTTACCTTGGAATACAACAAGATGCGCCAGGCCAGCATCACCAAGGAACTGCTCGAAATCACCAGCGCCGCCATGGCGCTCAGCTGATCCCGTCTCCAGAACCTCTCAACCCTTTCCGAAGCTTTAACCACAGAGCCAATCCCCAGAACCAGGATCCCCGATCTTCCCAGACGAAATCTGCGATCCGAAGTCTGAAATACCGAGTCCCGCCGCGCATGAACAAAGGCAAAATCGTCCAGGTCATCGGTCCCGTCGTGGACGTCGAATTCACCGACCAACTCCCCGAGATCTACTCCGCCCTCAACGTCGAGTACGAACTCCCCCTCCTCGGCAAAACCAAGCTCGTGCTCGAGGTTCAGCAGCACCTCGGTGACTCGTGGGTCCGAGCCGTCGCCATGTCCACCACCGACGGCCTCAAGCGCGGTATGGAGATCATCGACACCGGCGCACCCATCTCCATGCCCGTCGGCGAAGGCGTCATGGGCCGCGTGCTCAACGTCAACGGCGATCCCGTCGACGAAAAGGGCCCGATCAAGGCCGACAAACGCTACCCCATCCATCGCCAGGCCCCCACGCTCGTCGATCAGAACCCTTCCCCCACCGTCCTCGCCACCGGCATCAAGGTCATCGACCTGATCTGCCCCTTCCTCAAGGGCGGCAAGGTCGGCGCCTTCGGCGGCGCCGGCGTCGGCAAGACGGTCGTCATCATGGAGCTGATCAACAACATCGCAAAGCTCCACGGTGGTATCTCCATGTTCGCCGGCGTCGGCGAACGCACCCGTGAGGGCAACGATCTTTACAGCGAAATGGTCGAGGCCGGCGTCATCAAGGTGAAGAAGGATGCCAAAGGCCACCCCGTGAAGGGTCCGGACGGCCTGCCGATTCTTGAGGAAGGCTCCCGCATCGGCCTCGTCTACGGCCAGATGAACGAACCGCCCGGAGCCCGCCTCCGCGTCGCCCTCTCGGCCCTCGCCGTCACCGAGTACTTCCGTGACGAAAAGAACCAGGACGTGTTGCTCTTCATCGACAACATCTTCCGGTTCTCCCAGGCCGGTTCCGAAGTTTCGGCCCTTCTCGGCCGTACCCCCTCGGCCGTCGGTTACCAGCCCACCCTCGCTTCCGAGATGGGTAATCTCCAGGAACGCATCACCTCCACCAAGAAGGGCTCCATCACGTCCTTCCAAGCCGTCTACGTTCCCGCCGACGACTTGACCGACCCCGCCCCGGCCACCACGTTCGCGCACTTGGACGCCACCATCGTTCTGGAACGTTCCATCGCCGAGCTGGGCATCTACCCCGCCGTCGATCCGCTCTCCTCCAGCAGCCGCGCGCTGACCGCCGATATCGTCGGCAAGGAACACTACGATGTCGCCCGCGGCGTCCAACGCGTGCTCCAACGCTACAAGGATCTCCAGGACATCATCGCCATTCTCGGCATGGACGAGTTGTCCCCCGACGACAAACTCACCGTGTTCCGCGCCCGCAAGATCCAACGCTTCCTGAGCCAGCCGTTCCAGGTCGCCGAAGTCTTCACCGGCCGCCCCGGCAAGCAGGTTCCGGTCGCGGACACCGTCCGAGGCTTCAAGGAAATCCTCGAGGGCAAGCACGACGACGTTCCCGAAGCCAACTTCTACATGAAGGGTGGCATCGACGAGATCAAGGAAGCCTAAGCTCAGGCTCCCACCAACCGCACTCCACGCACCGCCACCCCAAGACCCGATGGCCAACCAGCTCAAACTGGAAATCGTCACCCCGGAGGCCAAGATCTACTCCGAGGACGTCGACATGGTGACCCTCCCGGGCGTCGAGGGCGAAATGGGCATCTACCCGATGCACGTCCCGCTCCTCACCCAGGTGGCCGCCGGCGAAGTCGTCGCCCTCAAGGGTGGTCAGGACTTCCACCTCGCCGTGGGCGAAGGATTCGTCCAGGTCACCAGCGATCGTGTCGCCATCATGACCGACATGGCGATCAAGGCGGAGGACATCGACGAGAACAAGGCCGAGGAAGCCCGCAAACGCGCCGAGGCTCGTCTGAACGAGAAGCTCAGCGACGAGGAAATGGCGTCCGTGAACGCCGCCCTCATCAACTCCCTCGCCCAGCTCAAGGTCAAACGCCGCGGCCGCGGCGTCTGACCCGAACACTCTTCGGTTTCGCCAACCGCCCGGACTCACCCTCCGGGCGGTTTTTTTGTCCGCCTCCCCTGCGATTTCGCCGGCTCCAGCCCTGCCCCGTTCA
>CAUJJW010000166.1 GCA_963205105.1 Verrucomicrobiota bacterium
CAAGTGCCCTCAGAATTTTAGCGACCTGGTCGGCACCGTTTGGCCGGCCAGACCGTTCCTTGGAAAGGAGCTTCTCCAAGAGCAGTCGCCACTTATCAGGAAGCGCGAGGAATTCAGGGAAAGCCGCATAATCGGACGACTCGCAGACCACCCTCCGTAGGGCGTCAAAAGTACTTTTCCCATCCCAAAACGGATGCCTGCCGCAAAGGGCTTCAAAAAGCAGAACTCCTACCGCGAAAAGGTCCGTCCGGTGATCGATGTCGTGTTTTGTCCCGTCGAACTGCTCAGGAGCAAAATAGATCGGCGTGCCAATGGCAGCGCCATCCGTGGTTTTTGTCAAAGCTGGCAATGTGAGATGCCGGGCCAATCCGAAATCAATAATTACCGGGCTACCGTCCAGCCGAACGCGGATGTTGTTTGGCTTTAGGTCACGGTGAACTATGTCAGCCTGCTTCAATGCCGCTAGGCCGTCACAAAGCGCATTGAAAAATCCGCTTGCCTCCTTTCGCTCCCATTTCATCCCCGGCTGGAGCTTCCCAGCTAAATCTTCCCCATGCACGAATTCTTCAATCATGTAGTGCTGCTGCACACCGTTCTTCGACGAGAAAACGTATTCTTTGAATCCGACGACATTCGGGTGCGTGATCAACTGAAGCGCACGGATCTCCCTTTGCAGCCGGTCAAGGCAGTAGTTTGGAGAGATAATCTTGAGACAGAGGTCCGCCCCGTCTTTGTCCCTCACGTGGAACGCCGCCTTTTGTTCACTCGGTGTGAGAGCGGTAACGAAGGCAAAATCCCGGTGGTCGCGCCGGGCTTGGTCTATGGGAATGATGAAGGGCACGGATCCTCAGAAAGATGCTCTGCGGCCAGGGAGGCGATGCGGTAGTAGTAACTCCACACCCGAGGCGGCTTCCGCTCCGCACGCCGTAGAACAGACACTTCGCCGACATCGCTCACGCCCAGAATGCCGATTCCAGGAGGCGTCAACTCCGGCTCAGAGTGAAGCCGTTCCGCCAATCTCAGCGGGAGCGCAACGAACGACCGATGAGCAAATATCTCATTGCGGCTCGCCTGTGAAAAAGCCCTTCGCCAGTCAGAAACCTTCACCTCGATGGTCACCACTTCCGGCAAGATGTCTCGCCAAAGCGGTGAAAGGAAAAACCCGCGGTCATCGCTCGACACAACTTCAGCTCCCAGCAGCTCGTCCAAACACCTTTCAACTCGCGCTCGTGATTGCCGAACTCGATCGGTAATTGTCTCGACGCTCGCTCGGCTGACAGCCTTGAGGTACGCGAGAATATCGGTCGGCGACACTTCAATTTTCGAGAGCGCGAAGACTTTTGGGTGGCAGCTCACAATGAGCAGGTCTGGAAGCCCAGCTCCCACCGGCAATGACGCCGCCGCCCAGGTTGGCCCAGCATCGTGGCCGAACATGTCCCCAATGCGGTTGGCAACGGCATTCTCAATCGCCGCTTCGGGTCCGGGCCTTTGTTGGCGGAAATACTTTACGTGCATTCGCTACTGCCAGGATTCGACGGAGTCTAACCGACTTCAAACCGATAACCAGTTTAAATGTTCCGCCCTCCCTCGTCCACTCTCTTAGTGCATTATAACGTCCTTTAGATTGCTCATCTCCAACTGGTTGTGCCTCTTCTGCGCCCCGTGCGTTTGGCCTCCACACCTTGCTCGTGATTCCTCAAGGACGCAGCGTCCGGAATTCGGCGTTTTGCGCGAATGGCGAGGACAGCCGCGAGCACCAGCGTGCCCTTGCCGGCATTCGCCTCTGCCAGCCCTCTGCGGATACCCGCGATCGCCTCGTCGCGATCTTGCCGCAGAGACTCCATGGGTTCTTTCGTCCTCATCGGTTCCCCCCATCCTCGCCCTCAACTTCCCGATTTCTCCGGCAAAACGGGCACTGATTCTGCCTTCGCAGCGGCCCGCAAACCGTTGTCCAGCGACCCGAGGGCAACGCCGCCGCGGATGGCCGCCTCCAGGTACGCCGCATCATAGATTGTGAGCTTGTGCTTTCGTGCGAGTGATTGCGCGCCGCTCCAAGCTTCCTCCAAAGCCGGCGCATCCACCTCGATGGGAAGCGCCCTCAAATGGGACAAGTGCCGGTGGCCGTCCGCTGAAGTGATGCGATTCCGGCGCTCGGCCATCAAGAGAGCGTTGGCGACTTCCCAGCGCCATAGTGCCGGCACGAGCGCGACGGTCCCGTGCCCAAGGCTGTCCAAGATGGTATCGCTCTCGGGAGTCGCCTCATCTTCGAGCACGAACGTTAGCGCAAGCGACGAATCCAAAACGAACATCACGGCCGGCCCTCGTTGACCAGATCTTTGACCCTGAGTTTGGGCTGCCCGGGAGGATTGAGAACGCTCCGAGACGCTTTCATCTCGGCGATCGTCCGTTGGACCTCCTCAAGGCTCGGCCGCCTTGCAGGCACCAACTTGGCGGTCTCTTCGCCATGGAGTGTGATGGAAAAGCTCTCGCCGCCCTGCACGCGCTCTAGGAGCTCCGAGAATTTCGCCTTGGCTTCCGAAGCGGGAATAGTGGTTAGCATGAAAACGTCTCCATAAAATTTGACCAGTCAGAGACTAGTTTACAACAAACCCCAGCGTATCTCAACCCCCAGATTCTGCCCCCTCCTATTTCCGATAACCTATTTTGAACGAAACCGCTGCGCGGAGACCCTCTGGAGCCGCTTGAACATCAACAAGTTACGCGAGTGTCCGTGGTAGGCCATCAAATCCTGATTCGCTCCACCTCCTCCAAAGTGATCTCGTCCCGGGTTCGGTCGTAGAGCTTGGTGGTGCGCGGGGACTCGTGGCCTGCGATGGCCTGTGCATTCTCCAACGTCCCGCCGTTCAGCAGGAACGTCGTGATTCCGGTCGCTCGAAACGTGTGGTTGCAGATGTTCGAGGGCAACCCGGCCGCCATTGCGCGGCGCTTGATCATTTGCAGGGCCTCCTTGCGATTTAGCCTCTGATCGGAAGCACGTCCCGTCTTGCCCGGGATCGTCCGGAAGAGGGGAGACTTCTTCGCGTCGCCGATTCCGGCAGCTTGCACGTAGGCATCCAGGTATTCCTCCGCTTTGTGGTGCGCAGGCACCTCGTGGAACTTCCCGCCCTTTTCGTGAAGGCGCAGCCAGCATCGCTTCCCGTTCTGATAGTAGTCGTCCAGGTTCATCCCGACGACCGCCGATACGCGAGCGAAGCTGTAAACCATCAATGCGATCAGCGCCCGATCCCGTAAGCCGATCAGCTTCGAACAGTCGATGCTGTCCAGCAATCGGCGCGCATCCTCCGGCGAAAGCACGGGCGTCTTGCCGCGTTTGACCACGTGTTTGGGACCGCGGACGGACGCCGCTGGATTCACCGGGATGATCTGACCGACCACGAGCCAATCAAACAGCATGCGGATGGCGGCGAGGTGTTGTTTCACCGACTGCTTGGATCTGCGGCGTCCGACATCTTCGATGTACGCCGCGATCACCACGGGCTGAAGTCGCTGAAGTTCGAAGCCGCGCATCTCGCACCACGTACAGAACTGCGACACGGCACGGGCGTAAGCCGCGCGCGTGTTGGCATTCTGGATGTTCGCCGTGAAGAACTCCACGAAGCGCCGAGACGCCGCCGGTCCCGCATCGACGATCAGTTGTGGCAACGCTCCCGCGACGAGGGCGAGTTCGTGCATACCTGTGATGACTGGATTCTGATCCAAGCTGAGGTCCTCCCCAAAAATGCCGGTTCACACCGACGTCGCCGA
>CAUJJW010000167.1 GCA_963205105.1 Verrucomicrobiota bacterium
TGGCCAGTGAACTCGCAATCGCCCAAGCGCCCACCACCACCAACACCGCCCCGCGTCGGGCAACGGGGCAGCAGCCGGTGCGCTCCGCCGAAGTCAGCGAGGATCGTCGGGTCACCTTCCGCATCCGCGCCAACCAGGCGGAGGAGGTCGTCGTGAACGGCCAGTGGCCGAATGGCCGCACCGCGATGACCAAGGACACCAACGGGGTCTGGAGTGCCACTGTTGGCCCCATCGATGCCGGCGTCTGGGAATACAGCATCCAGATCGACGGCGTCGGCATGATCGATCCGGGCAATCCAGCCATCAAACCGATGCGCGAACCGCGCACCAGCATCCTGCATCTTCCTGGCCAGCCACCGCTCCTTCACGATTTTCGCGACGTGCCCCACGGCGTGGTTCGTCAGCACACCTACCGTTCGCAGGCGCTGGGTCGACTCCGCAATCTCGCCGTCTACACCCCACCGGGCTACGACCAAAGCCCCGATACCAGCTACCCGTTGCTCGTGCTCCAGCACGGCTCCGGCGACAATCAGGACACCTGGGTCGCGCACGGAAAGGCCCATTGGATCCTCGACAATCTCATCGCTGAAAAACGCGCCCGCCCCATGGTGGTGGTGATGCTGGACGGTCATGCCGCAGTTGCCGGCGGCGCCGGCGGTCCTCAGAACAACACGGTGCTCTTCGAGCGCGACCTGTTGGAGGATGTCCTCCCAATGGTCGAGAAAGCCTACCGCCTCAAAACCGGCGCCGAGAACCGCGGCATCGTCGGACTCAGCATGGGCGGCGGACAGTCCCTCACCATCGGCCTGAAGCACTCCGATCGATTCGCCTGGGTCGGCGGTTTCAGCGCTTCCGTGCCATCCAGGGAAGCCGTGGCGGAAGCCATGGACCACGTCGACACCACCAATGGCCGTTTGAAATTGCTCTGGATCGCCTGCGGCAAGGACGACTTCCTGCTGCGTCGGAACGAGGAATTCATCGCGCTCCTGAAGGAACGGAACATTCGCCACGATTGGCGCCTCACCGACGGGAACCACAGCTGGCCCGTGTGGCGAACCTACCTCGGGGAATTCGCTCCGCTGGTGTTCCAGCCCTGAACCCGACCTGGCTCGGGGAAACGCGGCTGGGCGGAGTCAGGCGGCCGGACTCAGATGTGGAAATCCAACACCGAAGAGTCCTGACCCAACCGGTCCTGTTGCTCCAGCAGATCGGCGAGCGTGGTGTCGTCGAGAATCTTGGCGGTCGCATCGCGAACCTCCTTCATCACTGCGCGAATCGCGCAGGTGCGCTCGTCCAGACAATCACGACAAGGCGCGTAGGCGGTCTGGCTGACACACGGGATCGGCGCCAGTGGGCCGTCGATCAATCGAATCACCCGCCCCAGAGTGACGGTCCGCGGTTCGCGGTTCAGCGTGTAGCCACCGCCTTTTCCCGGCCGGGCATGCAGAATCCCGGCGCCCTTCAGCTCCAGGAGGATCGCTTCCAAAAACTTCCGGGGCAGGCGCTCCTTCTCAGCGATCTCCTTGATGAGCACAGGAACTCCCTGCCCCTTCCGGCCGAGGTACATCAGCGCCTGAATTCCGTATTTGGCCTTCTGCGATAACATCCGTCAGCACTCTAGGGGACACACCGCCGCTGGGGAGAAAATTCCCGGGAACCCCAGGTTTCACCTCCGCCAGCAGGGCCAGCGTGGCCCAGGCTGTGGCCCTGGACTCAAGGATGCCCCGGGGGCGTGCGTTCGCCCGCACGGATCGCGATCGGCAGCCAGTTCGAACGCGGCGGCAGGGGGCAGGTTGCGTACGGGGTGAAACCGCAGGGCGGCGTGTACGCGCGGTTGAAATCAACCACCACTGCATCACCCGAGGTCGGACGCGCCACATAGAGATAACGCCCGGCTCCGTAGGTGGCGTCGCCCGCGGTCCGATCCCGAAAGATCACGAACAGGTCCTCCTCGCCCGGTTCTTCCACCGCCTGCAACCGGAATGTCTTCCCGCGATGGTCGAAAACCACTTCACCGACCACGCGGAGTTCCTGGACACCTCCAGTGACATCCGGCACCCGCAGCGCCCTGGGCTCGGCATAAGCGTCGAACCTCGCACTCAGCCTCCACCTGGGGTCGTAGGGAAAGCAGGTCAGTCCGAGAAATTCCCGACGCGCTGCCGATTCCGGGTCTCGTACCCGCACCCCCATGCGATCCCCGCGATCGAGCACCCAAAAGGTCAGCCCGCCCACCTCGACCCGAGTCGGCGTTTCACTGAGATCCGAGACCAGCGAAAGCTCGGTGACCGGTACGCCGCCGATCGTGACACCGGCATCCGGTTGGGCACGAAAACGCACCGTCCTGCCGGAGCGCGTGAGGACCCCGACCGTCGCCGGGGACTTGCCTGAGGGCAGGACAACGTCGTGGGCTGGATCGGACCCGACGCGGTTGTCGCCTTCCTTGAGCCAGTGAAGTCCGGCGAGCGTCAGCCAGCCGTTAGTACCGGCGATGGATTGATGACGTTTCTCCCGCCACGCGAGCCAGTCCAGTGGGTCCTTCGAGTGTTGGACGGCAGTGCACCCGGTGAGGAGAAGGACCAGGAGCAGCCAAGTGGAGCGGGTAAGGAGCATGAAAACTGCCGGCACCATTGGCGCCGGCAATGCACGTGAACGGCCCGAAGCGGACATCGACGTCCACCAGGCTCTTGAACCCGGAGACTTCGAGCCGTGTGAGCACGTTCGGTTCGCCCTTGAAACTAGGCCAGTTTCGACAGGTTCTTGGGACCGTTGACGGTCGAGTTCACCCGGAGTCGCAGTCCGTTCAGGCGAATGAAGCCGGTCGCGTCGTTCTGGTTGTAGGCCTTGGTCGGGTCCGCCTCCATGGTCGCGATCTGGGGATTGTAGAGACTGACCGGGCTCTTGCGGCCGGCGGCGATGATGTTGCCCTTGTAGAGCTTCACCCGGACGGTGCCCGTCACGTTCCGCTGGCTTTCCTCCACCAGCGCCTGCAATGCGAGGCGTTCGGGCGCAAACCAGAATCCGTAGTACACCAGTTCGGCGTACTTCGGGATCAGGGAGTCGCGCAGGTGCATCACTTCGCGATCCATGGTGAGGCTCTCGATCTGGCGGTGGGCGAAGTGGAGGATGCTTCCGCCGGGTGTCTCGTACACGCCGCGGCTCTTCATGCCGACGAAACGGTTCTCCACCATGTCCACCCGGCCCACGCCGTGCTTGCCACCCAGTTTGTTGAGCACGCGCATGACGGCCAGAGGCGAAAGCTTCTTGCCGTTCACCGCCACACAATCGCCCTTCACGAAATCCAGCGTCACGTACTCGGCCTTGTCGGGCGCGTCCTCCGGGAAAACCGACAGGGTGTTGAACAGCCCCCGGTGCTTGAGGTTGCCGGCTTCGAACCACGGGTCCTCCAAAATTCCCGCCTCATACGAGATGTGGAGCAGGTTGCGATCCATGGAGAAAGGCTTCTTGGCCGAGGCCTGAACCGGAATCCCCTTCGAATCACAGTAGGCGATCATCTCCGCGCGACCGGGGAACTGTTCCCTGAAACGTTCGTCACGCCAGGGCGCGATGATGTCGAGGTCCGGGGCCAGCGCCGCCGTCGTCAACTCGAAGCGAACCTGGTCGTTGCCCTTGCCCGTGGCGCCGTGGGCGATGGCGTCCGCCTTTTCCGCCTTCGCAATCTCCACCATGCGTTTGGCGATCAACGGCCGCGCAATCGAGGTGCCGAGAAAGTACTGTCCCTCGTACAGGGCGCCGGCCCGCAACATCGGATAGATGAAGTCCCGTGCGAACTCCTCCTGGAGGTCGTCGATGTAAAGACCCGAGGCACCGGTCTTCTTGGCTTTGCGATCCAGCCCCTTGAGCTCGTCCTCCTGGCCGATGTTGGCGCAGAAGGCGATCATCTCCGCCTGGTAGGTGTCCTTGATCCAAGAGAGCAGCACCGACGTGTCGAGACCGCCCGAGTACGCGAGAACGATTTTCATGATTCGAAAGTCGGCCCGCAGTCAACGGCAACGCGGACGGCCGGGGAAGACGGATTTTTTCAGGAACCACGCCACGCCAGGGCGAACGCCCTGCCCTTCGTTCCGCTCAGGCCACGGGCGTTGGCGTGGCTGAGGCCGCTTCAGCCTGAAGGCGTTCCAGGTCGCCGCGCGCCGATTCAAACCCGCTTTCCAGGTCCCTGAACATCGCCGACATCGCCTCGGAATCCGCGGTGGCCGCCTGTTTTTCAATGCGAAGACCCAACTCGCGCATGGTTTCGAGGCCGAAGATCCCACAACTCCCCGCGAGCGAATGCGCCGCCCTGGCGAACACCACCCGGTCGGAACCCTCTGCCAGTTGTCGAAGTTCCTGCAATCGCAGCGGCGTGTCGGTCAGGAAGGATGCCAACAACTCGGCGGTCGCCTCGGCACCCAGTTCGTCCTGCAATTGTCGGACGGTGGCGACACAAGGATGCAGTAAACCACCCTCGGCTGTCGGAGGAGCCGCCAGGGATTCTGCAACGATCCCCGCCGCGTCTGAGGGAGCCTCCGGTGACGTCGGGTCTTCCTCCTGCGCCGAGTACCGCGCGATGGCGGCCTGGAGTTCTTCGAGGCGCACCGGTTTGCTCAGGTACCCGTCCATGCCGACCGCCAGGCACTTCTCGGCGTCACCTCGCAAAGCATTGGCGGTCAGTGCCACCACCGGCGTTCGGCGTCGTCCCGGTATCGTGCCGGCGGACTCGCGCCGTCGGATCTCACGGGTGGCGGTGTAGCCGTCCATGACCGGCATCTGGCAATCCATCAGGATCAGGTCGTAGGGCAGCCGTTCCCAGGCTTCGAGCGCCTCGCTTCCGTCGCTCACAAAATGCGGGCGATACCCGAGCTTCTGGAGCATGAGCATGGCAAGGCGCCGGTTGATGTCGTGGTCCTCGGCCACCAGAATGCGGAGGTTCGGCGGCAACATGGGGCCCGTGGGAACCGGTCGACGGACAAAATCCGACTCCCCGTTGACGCGGTCCGGCGACGGCGAAGCCGCGCGAAGCAACGTGTCGAGCAGCGACGACTGCTTCACCGGCTTCGGCAGTTGGGCGAGAACGCCCGGCGCCTGACACGGCACGAGGGACTCGGAAACGGAGGAAATGAGAATGATGGTGGGCGGCTGCGCCAGTTCCTGGGCCTGCTTGGCCAGAGCAATGCCGCTGAGATCGGGCAGGTGCCGTTCGGCAATCACAAACGGAATTGGGCGCCGTTCACCCGCAGCAACCTTCAGAAGGCGCATCGCCAACTCCCCGGATTCCGCCTCTTGAGGCTCCAGGCCCCAGCCTCGCAGCATCGCGCTGATCCCCTCACGCGTCACCGGCTGGTGGTCCACCACCAGAATCCGGGCGCCGACCAATCCTCCCGGCACCGGCATGGAAGCCCCGGACTTTCGCCTCCCGAAAACCACCTCGAGCCAGAAGGTCGTGCCCTTCCCCAGCGAACTTTGAACGCCGATCCCGCCCCCCATCAACTCCGCCAACCGGCGGGATATCGCCAGACCCAGTCCGGTCCCTCCAAACCGCCGGGTGGTGGTCGAATCCGCCTGAACGAACGGAGCGAACAGATTCCGCTGGGCCTCGGCGGAGATGCCGATGCCGGTGTCGGCCACCTCGAACCGGATGCGCGCCTCCGTGGGCGAGGACGTAAGACAGGTGGTGCGCAGTGTGACCTGGCCGCGTTCGGTGAACTTGATGGCATTGCCCACCAGGTTCACGAGCACCTGTCGAAGCCGGCCATCATCGCCATGCAAAGCCACGGGAACCTCCGGCTTCATCACCGCTGCCAGCTCCAGTCCTTTGTCCTGCGCGCGAGGTGCCAGCAACTCCAGGACCCCGTCCACCAGGGAGCGCAGGTCAAAATCGGTCGGTTCAAGAACCAGCTTCCTCGATTCGATCTTCGAGAAGTCGAGGATCCCGTTGATGATATCCAGCAAGGATTCACCGCTGGTGCGCACCGCATCCACGAACTCCCGCTGGCGCGGCTGAAGCCCGGTATCGAGAAGCAGCCCCGTCATGCCGATGATCGCGTTCATCGGGGTGCGGATTTCGTGGCTCATCACCGCCAGAAAATCACTTTTCGCCCGGTTGGCGGCCTCAGCGGCATCCTTCGCCCGCTCGGCTTCCTCCTCCGCACGGCGGCGTTCCGCCACCTCCAGGCTGAGTTCACGCGTCCGCTCCTCGACCCTGGCCTCCAGTTCAACCCGGGCCTGTTCCAAGGCGCGGTCCCGTTCCTGGATCTGCATCAGCATCCCGTTGAAACCATCGATCAACTGACCCAGTTCATCGTCGCTCGTCCGCGTCACCCGCACCGAATAGTCGCGATCCCTGGCCACCGACCGCGTCGCCCGCACCAAGTCGAGAATCGGTTCCGAAATCACGAACTCCAGCCGCGACGAAACCAGATAGGCGACGAAAAGCGCCACCACGAGCAGGACCACCGCAAT
>CAUJJW010000168.1 GCA_963205105.1 Verrucomicrobiota bacterium
ATAGAGTGCGCGGCAGGTCGCAAAACACGCGCTGCCCATGGCCGCGGTGAGGGTCGCCTCGGAAGCAGTCAGGCCGAAGGGCAACGGGGGCGGGGATTTCAGTTGTGGCGCGAAGGTTCCGCTGAGGATTCCGTAGGCGTCATGGATGGCGAGGTGGATGATGGCCAGTGCACGGGACGTTTTCGTGGGTCCTGCCTGACTGGCTGAGTGACCATCGGAGAAGTCAGCGGCGACGAGATCCAAAGTGAGCTGGTTCAGTTCGAGCAAGGTTTCGGCGTGGTTCATGGTGGAGAATCGGGTGGGTTGAAAATGGGATGGGTGGGGCGGTGGACGCATCGACGGTTCGCCGATGCGTCCGAGGAGGAGGTGTGGAGCGGCAGAGACGATGCGGTCACTCCTGGGGGGCTTGCACGAGGCCCAGGCCGATGTCCGAAAAGTCGATCTCCGGATGAAGCGGAGAGAGCGTGGCTGAACCGGCGAGGCGGGTGGTCCACTCACCCAGGGTCAGGGTGCGGAACCGACGGATTCTCTCGGCCCAAAGTGCGGCCACACCGGCGACGTGTGGGGTGGCCATGCTGGTGCCGCTGAGTGATCGCAAACCTCCCCCCAACCGCGCGGAGTCGATACTCACCCCGGGTGCGCAAAGATTCGCTCCCGTGTTGGAGAAACTCGCGAGCCGCAGGCCGCCGGTCGCCTGGCGAAGGGCACCGACGGCATGAAATCCTTCGGCCACAGCCGGAACGCCAACCCCTACTTCAAAGGAGGAATCGACATCACGACGGCTCTCGTTGCCGGCCGCGGCGATCAAGAGCGCCGGCCGGACCAAGGCTGACCGCTGCCTGACAACCGTCGCCATGGCACTGAAGAGACCGAGGTTCAGTCGAAAGCCCTCCAGCGCCCGCGAGACGGCGAGTTCGACCGGGAAACCGGCCGCCTGGAGTTGGGCGACGTAGCCGGTGTAGTCGATACCCAGCGACATCGAAATCACATCGGCCCCATTCTCCAGCGCCCAGTAGATCGCATCGGCGATACCCGCGCTGGAGCCACCGCTGGCGCCCAGGACTTTCCCGATCAGCGCCTTTTGAATGCCCGGTGCTACTCCAATGCGCGTGCCCCCTACGTCCCGTCCGAAGATCGTCCCCGCGCAGTGGGTTCCGTGGCCGTCGAGGTCATGGTCCGCTTCCGTGGTGAAATTCTTCTGAACCAGACTAACCCCTTGAAAGGCCGCATGGGTCGGATCGATCCCGGTGTCGAGCACCGCAACCACCACTCCGTTGCCTGTGAAGGGCGAAGTGTCGGCACGCACCGCTTGAACGCCCCAGGTGACGGAACCGGGTGCTGCCGGCACCACCGCGGCGTCTCCCATCGGCTGGATCAACCGGACGGGCATGACCGGGGCGATTGCGGCGACGTCGGCATCCTGGGTGACAGACGGAATATCCCGGTGATCCAGGGTTTCGATGCGAAGCGACGGAACCGAGTCGACGAACGTGTTGAACGGCTGAATTCCCGGGAGGCCGAGGGCCGAGCCAAACGCGTCGCGGGTCGAGGAACGGAAGTTTCGGAGAACGATGTAGGAGGCTTTCATCTCACCCGGTACAGGCGTGGGCCGGGTGGGGAGCAGGGGCATGAATCCTTACTTATTTTGGTATCACCCGAAACACAGGTTTCCTGGTTTGGCGGCGGTGGCTGGGAGGCAGGCGGAGCGGATCGGCTTCCAGGCCCGGGAGCGGGACCACGATCCGGAACGCCCGCCGCAGCAGAGGCATCGATGATGAAATGCCCGGCCATGGAGGACGGTAGCCTTTTCAAACATGGGCAGGGTCCATCGCCCGGGATGGTCACCGAAGGTGCAGGTTGCGTTGCGCAGGTCCAGAGCTGCGGGTTTTCTGGACTCGGACAGTTCCCAGAGTCTGGCGGCGGCCGTGGTGCGAGACATGTCGCCCAGCAGCCGGGCGAGTTCCTCCACGCGAAGCCATGGTTGCTCCAGCGGCTGACGTAGCATGGCCCCGGCCTTGCTGCGTTCTTCGAATGGTGGCTGTGGAAACGCGGTGGGTCGGGATGCGGGGCCAACGAAAAGGGCGCAGGCCCGTGCCTGCGCCCTTACCCACGAAGCTCGGACCGCGCTCAGCCCTCACTCTGATCGCTGGTCCGAGAAATCCGGCTGGAAGGTTCAGGGTACATTGGTCAGGAGCGGTCCTTGGAGGACCGGCATGGTACCGGGAGCAGGAGACTCGCTGCGTGAGCCTCCGAGGCTGAGCAGGCGGCTCAGTTCGGTGGAGAACTCGGAGGTTTGAGGCTCATGGAAGCGTTCATCCCGCAGACCCCACGGCAGCGGGTTGGAGCGAACGGAGTTGTCGTACCAATTCTCGCCCGAGGTCTCGACGCCCAGGGAAGCCGGAGCAAACGGGTTGAGGAGGTTGCCGATTCCCAGCAGGAACCCGGCGATTCCAGGGCTGGAGGCTTGGGCGGCACGAGGAATGATCCCATGCATTTCCATGCTGCGGGGGCGGCGCGCGGGCGTGACGGGAATCTCGCGAAGGCGCAGCAGCGGCGGTGTCCAGGCGAGCGGGCTGGCAAGTTCCGGCAAGGGCTCCCGTTCGGCGGCTGGGATGGACGGCTGAGG
>CAUJJW010000169.1 GCA_963205105.1 Verrucomicrobiota bacterium
GCTCCGCACTTCGGGCAGAAATGGGTTGATGGGTCATTTGGGTGAAGACAACTCAAACACAATGCCAACGGATCGGTGTCCGACTTGGTCGATGAACTTTCGGCGGCTTGAGTGTTCATGGCATGTTTTGGGCTAACGCCTCGGTCTACGACGGCGGGAAGAAGGGTCAGTCCTGGAAGCCGTGGGGAAACCGCCGTTCGTAGGACCGAATGGTTCGGCGGCGTCTTCCGTTGTTGCAGGCTCGCCAATCGGAGCGGAATTGGGGGGCATACCGGCAGGTAAGCGAAAACCTGCGAAAAGGTGCTCGCCCGAAAGGGAGACGGCCTCTCGGCCACATGGACGACGGTGGCAACGAACGGACAGGTAGCAGCTCTGCGGGAACCCACCGTATATCGCGCCTATGGCCTTCCTTGGTGACGACCGTAAGGCCTCTGGTGGAACCGCGCGTCATGGATGACTCGTCCGTCGAACGCCTCAGCTCTGCCACCCCGCAGAGGAAGCCAAGCATGGAAGCTGCGGGCTACCCGGGGTTGGCAGGAGCGCCTGGTTCGATGCCTCTTTTGATTTCATGCATGGTGCTCTGCCTCAGCGCCGTGGAGTACAGGATCTGTCGTGAAATGCCCGGCCATGATGGTCTACATTTCTGCGTAATCTATGGCTGCGGTTTGTCCGGTGTTGGATGATCCCTGGCTGGAACGTCCCTAGGGCGTGTCTTCAAACCCCTCAAGAGTGAACGAAACACAGGCTGTTATTGTCAGATTCTGCGGTCATAAGCATGTCATCTGGCCCACGTTTCTTCCTCCGGGATCCCGACTGGGATCTGTTAAAAAAATTAAGGAGAGCCATCCGGCTGCGATATCGATAGCGCCTTGTGGTCGTCCGCCGCGCTGTCACCGGCGCATGATCGAGGCGATGATCTTCAGGGCGCGCACCGGCTGCCCTTGGCGCGATCTGCCCGAGATCTTCGGCCCGTGGAAGAGTGTCTACACCCGCTGGTCGCGCTGGAATCGCATGGGCCTGTGGGACGCAGTGCTGCGTTGGCTCGAACCATGCGCCGAAGGACAACTCCGGCATCTGGACGCCACCCACATCAAACTGCACCAGGACGCGGCAAATCCCGCTGGAGGCCAATGTTTTCAGGCCATTGGCCGCACCAAGGGAGGGCTCAATACAAAGCTCACCGCGCTTGTCGACGGTCGTGGTCGAGCTCTCCAGGTTCGGGTTGATCCAGGGCAGCGCTCGGACTTCCAAATCGCTGAAGCTATTGTCCCGCCCCATGGAAAGAGGGTCATCGCGGACAAGGGCTACGATAGTAACAGGTTGCGCGCGCACTTCGCGCGAGGCGGGGCGCGGACAGGAATACCAACGAGGTCCACCCGCTGCGGACCAGTCCCATTTCACCGCGGCCGGTACCGCCTTCGTCACCGCGTAGAGAACTTCTTCCAACGCATGAAGCGCTTCCGCGCAATTGCCACACGCTATGACAAGTCCTGCCTTCATTTCCTATCCGCTGTTCACCTTGTGGCTGTACTCGACTGGATCTGCTTCAGGGTTTGAAGACACGCCCTAGGGAGTTCGCACGGCAAGGCGATTATGGGCTCTGATGAATGGCTCAGGATTCTCCCTCTTCTGGGCTGCGCGTCGAATCGACGAGTGTCGGTTCCGATGCCGGCGTGTGGTCTGTAGCATCGAACGCCTGCGTGAGCGACGGGAGGCAGCGGGAAACGGACTGAAGTACTGAACCGGGCGTGGAGGCTGCCTCCTGTTCGCTCGACGCAATGGTTCGGCACGCATAGCTCTGTCATCGCAGAATCAAGTGCCAGGGTGTTACTGGCCAACTCGGCATGAGAGCCGCACGTGCGAGCAGCAGCGAAAGCGACGCGCCTACGCTCAGAACGATGCCGATATCCTGACTGGTCCATGCGTGGTGAACGATCAGATATGCGATCCAGATTCCTGAAGTCGCCGCCATGAGAACCATGATGGCCATGATCATATATTTCTCTGTCCCTAAGAACGTCGTCATGTCCTGAGGAGGTCGATGGGGCGCGCGAACCAACTCGAACAGAAGCCATTCCAGAAATAGTAGCAAGGCAAGTCCGGCAACGAGCCGATATCGCGGTAGGGGCGAGCGCATCATCGGTTACTGGTACTTGTCGCCGAACGCCTGCGTGAGCGACAGGAGGCAGCGGGAAACGGACTCAAGAACTGAACCGGGCGTGGAGGCTGCCTCCTGTTCGCTCGACGCAATGGTTAGGCGATTGATTCATGTCGATAGAGTTTGAATGCCTCACCAAGTGGCTGAAAATGTTTCTCTAACCAGAAGGATGAATCATCCGTGTGGTGAACCAAGCGAAACAGCAAATCCGTAAAGGAACTGGCGATGACGCTGACGTAGCCAGGCATCGTGAACGTCTCGTGAAAGCAGTCGTAACACTTGCCGCGATTGTCTGGATGCAAATCAATCGCGATATAATTCCCGTCTGCAACGTCGGCGACAGCAAACCAAAACTGAAATGGGCCTGGAGAAATGGCCTCTCCACAAATCGCGAGGTCGATACGCTGAAACTCCTGTGGTCCGACGATGCGAGCCGGAGCGGGGCGGATGCGTCGGCTGTAAATCACACCACCGCCACAAAGTTCATAGAACCGGCTGAGATCCGCCGGCAAGTCGAGGCCAGATGGGAGCAGAGGCAGTCCGGACGCCGGCATCAATAAACAATCCGGTGTCGAACCTGTCCGCTGGATCAGTGCTGTGATATTGGGCATGCGCGGGCGGCCTAACGCCTCGGTCTACGACGGCGGGGAGAAGGTCAGTCCTGGAAGCCCCGGTCAAACCGCCGTTCGTAGGACCGAATGGTTCGGCGGCGGCCCGTCGCGTCTCTGGCTCGGCGATGCGAGAGGAGTTAGTGGGCATACCGCC
>CAUJJW010000170.1 GCA_963205105.1 Verrucomicrobiota bacterium
CAACCAGGGCCAGCCTGAGAAGTTCTGTCCGAGATCGTAGACCCATTTCCCGGGCTGCGGCTGGGTGCGTCGGACCGTCGCGAGGCTTTGGCGGCTCTGGAGCGGGGGCCCGGACCGTGTCGTGAGGCGGCCGCCGGGGCCATCGCAGACTTGAGCGTTGTGCCAGCCGGCGTCGTCGAAGGGCGCGCGATCCCACCCGGGTTGTTCGCGGCGGGCGTCGTGGTCTTCGCCGCCGAAGATGCACGAAAAGGTGATCGGGCCGCCGGTGGTCTTCCAATCCGGCCCGCTGGTCACCCGCGCGGTCGTGCCATCGGAGAACTCGATGTCGAGTTGGGCGATCAGTTTGGGCGGGCCAAATGAGCCGGTGAACTTCACGTAGCGCCCGCCAGGAACGTGGTACATCCCATGGCCCAGCATGACCCCGAGCGCGTTCGCTCCCGGGAGCAGGCGATCGGTCAGATCGTGGACGCGGTAGAGGCAGGTCTTGCGGTAGTCCGTCCACCCCGGATCGAGCACGGTTCCATCCAGGCGCGAGCCGTTCACCGTGGTTTCATGAAATCCGAGCCCGCAGATCGCCAGTTCGGCACGGCGCACGGGCTTATCGAGCTGGAAGGTGGTGCGGAAGATGGGGAGGCAGTTGGTCGCGGTTCCGTGGGAGGTAATCCACCGCGCGTGCCAGTCGGCCGGGGTCAGCAGGCCCATGGTCCAGAAGTCGGGGAGGCTCCAGGGGCTGGGAAGGTTGGCAGCGTCGACCACGCGCACCTTCCAAAAGCACCGCTGACGGGATGCGAGGGGTTTTCCCGCATACGCGATGTGGATGGATTGCGCGGACGCCACCATGCCGCTGTCCCACAGGTCGCCCTGATCCTGGGACAGACGTTCGAGAGAGGTGGCGACGAGAATGCGGTAGCCGGATTGTGTGAGGCTTCGTGGCGCGGACGGTGTTGTGGCGTCTGCCTCCAGGCGCCAGCTCAGATGGGGCTGGGCATGGTCGACGCCCAGCGGGTGGCTGAGATCTTCACAGCGCAGGAAGGTGGGGGCGGTCAGGGCGAGAGCCGATCGGGAAGCGCAGATCCCGAGCAGGAGAATGACCGCGCCGGCGAGCCAACGTTGAAGTGTGGAGAATCGGTTCATGGCAAGCATCCTGGGCAAATGGACCAACTCACGGCACTCGAACCGGGCAGAGCGGGGCTGCCGGATTTGGTAGCGGCGGGCGTCTCGCCTGCCGTAGAGCCGGGCATCTTGCCCGGCGGAACATTCGGTGGCCCTGGGGGTGCTCGGGGAGGCTTCCGGGGGGCGGGAGGCCCGCCGCTACGGAGGTTTGGTTCATGTCGGGGTGCGTGGTGTTGCTGAAGCCGTTCGCCTCAGGGCGTGACGACGACCGCTTCGTGGATGGCGACGGAGGGGACCTCGACACGGAGGATTCCGTCGCGGTGTTCGAAGGCCAGCGATTTGCCGGACGGTTCGAGGGTGACCTTGGTGGGCCGATTGGCCTGCCGGATGGCCACCTTCAGCGGGCCGATGGGCGGAATGACCTCGAGAATCGGCTCGGTGCGATGCGGGCCCGCGGTGTTGACCAAGTTGACCAGGAGTTGTCCGCGCTGACGGGCGAGGACGACGTCGACGTCGTGGGTTCCGGTGACTTCCACCAGGGGATTCGGGAACAGCTCGCGGACGAGGTCGTTCAGGAATTGGCGGAGGGCATCTGAGGGAGCGCTGCGATAGGTGGGTCCCAGGTTGAAGTAGGTGGCTGCGATTTTCCCGCGGCCGAGTGTGCGGATCGACGCGGCGGGAGCAGCGGGTTGCGCCGCTGTGGCCGCCGTGAGGCGCCCTAAAGTGCGGGTATCGGCTGCCGGGAGAACCTGGTGCATCGGTCCGTTGAGGGCGGTTTGTTTGTCCTGGTAGTCGAGGGAGAACTTGGCGGAAGGGTTCTGCTTTTCAGGCCAGGCAACGCCCAGTTCATCCCGGAACAGGTTGGCGGATGGCGGTCCGAGCAGGAGGAGGTTTCCCCCGCCTTTCACATAGGCGACGAGGTCCGTCTTGAACGCGGGTTCGAGGTAGTCCCATTCCGGCACGATGAGAACGGGGTATTCGGACAGCCGCCCGGACAGTTGATGTTCGCCGACCACCTCGACGGAAAACTGGCTTTCGAGCAGGGCGTGGAGGATGCCTTGGACGTGGCCGAGGTCGCGGTTGAAGAGGCCGTTGATCCTGCGGTAGTGGGCGGCGGTGGAGAGGAGCAAGGCCACCTGGGGAACGGGTTCCGAGTGGTGACACAACGCCTGGCGCTCGCGGCAGAATTTGGCGACCTCACCCATCACGATCATCTGTTCGTCGAAGATCGAGCCGTCGCGCTTTTGTTTGTGGTAAGCCTGGAAACCACCGCCCAGGGCGATGACCACGGCGGCCTCGCGTTGCAGTTGCACGGCGGATTTCTGACCGCGCCCCGGCTTGGTGGTGAAACTCCAGGCCATCAGGTCCCAGGGTTTGCCCTGGCGCACCAGGTAACGCGCCGAGATGCGGGCCGAGTTCACGCTGTCCTCGGGGGAGTAATCGCCGGACAGAAAGTCGACGGGGGCGTTGACCGGTTCGGCCATGTGATCGGTGTAAGCCCAGTTGCTGCACATCTGAAAGTCGGGGTGGGTCTTCTTCACCTCGGTGATGTAGTGGCGGAGGTAGTTGCGGAACGCTTCCCGATGGAATTGCAGAAACTCGAACCAGTGGGGTTCACCCCGTTTTCGTGGGATCACCTGAATGCCAGTGGCCTTCTGGAACGCGGCAATCGCTGCGGCGCCGTAATCGGGCACCGCCGACCAGCACTCGCCGTCGACCCAGACGCCATCCACGCCATACACCCCGGCGAGTTCACGCAACTGCGGGATGAGCAGTTCGTCGGCGTACGGCCCGAAAAAGGACGTGGCCTGGGTGCTGGGTTTGCCATCGGCGTTGAGGGCGGCCCAGCCGGGTTGGAGGACGGCATGGGAATCGAAGACGCCGGAATAGTGCAGGTAGAGACCGACGCCGTGGCGGGCGGTGACCTCGCGCCAGACGCGAAGGGGATCGCCGACGAATCCCGGCACGGGTTGGCCGACCTGGGTCGGGTAGCTGGAGTAACCGGGGTGGCCCTTGCAATCGATCTGGAGGTAATCCGGGCGGACCCGGCGGAGAATGTTCTCCACCATCTCAGGCGTGGTGTTTTTCCCGACCTCGGTGCAGTCGGGGCCCGCGTGAAAATCGAAATGAATGCCGAGGTAACTGTCGGCGCGTCGCAGTCGTTGCGGGGTGGCGTCGGCGGAAATCGCGGAAGGCGGAACCAGAACGAAGAACGCCAACGCGGCGACGAGAACGCCGGTCAGCCGGTGGGGGAGGTGAGGGGTGGTTTTCATGAGATGTGATCGGTGTGCCAATGGACTGCGCGCAGGCCCTGAACCGGGGCGCGAGGAGTGAGGCGAGCGGCCCTCATCCCGGCCTTCTCCCGGAGGGAGAAGGAGAACAGTCTCCGCGGGTTTCGCAGGGCCAAGCCGGGCGTCGGCTGGTGCGATTCGCGACGGCTCGGAATGACGGGGTTCAGGCATGTCGCCGAGGTCAGGACGCGACACCCTCTCCCCCCGGGAGAGGGCCGGGGTGAGGGAGCCCGGTTCAACCCTCGCGATGGCTTGCATGGGAACGTGCATGGAAGGCCACTTGTTCGAAATCGACCTGCTCACGGACCTCGAACCTGGGGGGAATCCGGGGGGCGAGACGCCCCCCTCTACGGCAGGCGGGACGCCCGCCGCTACGGACGCGCGGGTCAGGGGGAGGCCCGGAGGGCCGAAAGAACGGAAGCCCATGGCGTCAGCCATGGGTAAGGCGTTGGAAGTCCTTCCGAGCCCCGGAGGGGCGGCTGAACCGGCCTTTTGGGAATGCGTTGTGGGGAAACGGATGAAAGTCGGCCTTGATCCTGTAGTTCTGATCGCCCCTCCGGGGCTTGGGATTTCCCTCGGGCCCAGTTCCCACGGCTCA
>CAUJJW010000171.1 GCA_963205105.1 Verrucomicrobiota bacterium
AACCCACGGAGGCCGGATGTAGCCGACTACCCGCTGGCGCGAACGCAGCGCGCATCTTCTCGTCAATGTCCACTCCTTCTCCTTCCGCGACCACGAGTTCGGAGGACTTGTGCCACGAACCCTCCGCGGATTGGACCAATACATTGGGCAGCAGGTCGCTGAGGGCCTTGTGTTCCCGCTCTTCACGCTGGCTGGGGCCTCCCTCCTTGAGTGTCTTGAGGAATTCCGGCGTGACGAGTCGCCCGAGTCGGCTCGCGGTTTCCTGGTCGGCCCGCAGGTCGTGGCCTTGCGTCAGTTCCCACTCGATCGTAGTTACGAGGTGAATCGGGGCCAGTTCTTCTCCTAGAGCATCCAGGCTCCGCAACACGATCGCCACGCGCACCCCTGAGACCATCTGGGCAGCCGTGACTCGCGCCCTAAAAGTTGGCCATTGAGCAACGGCGCAGAAGACGCCTTCGCGGTCCAGCGCTCCGGCCGCTTCGAACCGGATGTCAGCCAACCTCGTCAAGGTCTGATGATCGCCCCACAAGCCTGTCGGAAGGGAATTGGTCCTGGAGTAGAACCGTGGGAGACCGCTGATGGCAGAGTGCCACAGGATCCGACGGGCGAGACGGTCAACCGGGTTGAGATCGGACTTCGGACACTTCTTGGCAAAGCGTGTACCCAGCACTTCCCACAGGCTCTCCCAAAACGCGAGGGCCGTGGTGCCCGAAGCCAGCTGGAGAGCTTCGCGCAACGCGGGCCAATCCTGGTGCCCGAGTTGGCAGAGCGTTTCCAGCCGCGCGGTGAGGAAGCAACCTACTTCATCCGCCAGTTGCTGGTTCCGAGATGAGTTGTGAGCGAGTTGAATGCGCCCCACGTCCGGTTCGAACGGTCCGTTGACGGCAAAGCCGTAATCCGGCGTGGCCCGCGTTGGAGCGGTTACCCAAAACGCTGGCACATCTTTCGGCAGATCCACGAACCCGTCCGGGTTCAAGCCCAACAAGAACTGCAAGCGGTCACTGCCGGTCGCTGCCTGGAAAACCAAGGCGTGCGAAACCTGCCCGTCGAGACCTGGCAGAGCGCCAACATCGACGCCGTCGGCGACACGTTCCGGCAGCCACCGGGATTCTGTTTCGCCCTCGCCCTCGCCCTCCCATCGACAGATGAGGCTCTTGAGATTGCGCGAGAAGACCACCAAGAGGGGCGCGAGCCGATGAAATTGACGCAGCATTTCCTCCGGCGCCGGACCTCCACTCGCCCGGGTGGGCAGGCTAATGATTGTACCACGGCGCCAGTGGTCCGGAGCGAATCGATGCAATGCCGTAACGAGCGCCTCCCTTTGCTGCGGGTCTAGCCGCACGGGGTAGATGCCGCCGCGAATAACGAAATCCACGCTTCCGCTAATCACTTCAGGCGCATCGCTGACCAGAAACACGCTCTTGAAGCCCAAGCCAAACTTGCCCGTGAGTGCGCCGCCCGATTGAGACCCGACCTCGGCCTTATCCGAGATGGACTGTACCACCATCTTCTCCAGGTCCCGGCTAAACCCGAGGTCCTCCCGGCTCGTGCCTCCAGGCAGCCGGTATTGGTTGATCAAGCGACCGAAGTGAAGGACGTCCAGACGCTCTGCTCGGGCCATCACGAGGAAGGCATTTCTGGCTCCCGTCGTAGGCTGGTCGCCCAGTTTCGCCAATTCGCACGCGGCGTCGTCTGCATTCTGCCACAGCTCAAAAGGAACGGACGAGGCATCGTATTGGTACTGCGCCAACTTGCGCCGAACCTCGCCCAGGAGTGCCCGATGCGCCTCACTATCGCTCTCCAACAGGCGGCGAATCGTGGACTTGGCAGTCCTCCGTTGTTCGTCGGCCTGCCTGAGCTGGAAATCAAGTCCGAGCCGCTCGGCACTCGCTTCCGCACGGTGAGCCTGGTCCCACTGTTCCAGCGCAAGCCTGATTTGAGCGTGTGCGTGCCCCCCGATTTGGCGTAAGAGCCCTAAAGCGGACTCCACGACAAGGCTCTGGGCCACCTGCACCTCGATCTGCGACGTTTCGGAGAGATTGTGGAATAGAGCCGATAGGTCGGCAGATTCATTGATGAATCCCTTGATGATCTGCTCTGCGGCTTCCTGGAGTACGCGCACAGCTTGCGGCACCGAAAGGCCAGCGGCATCTGGGTCCAAAGGCAGAAACCGAAGCACCCGCCGCCTTCGGCCAGGTTGGAGGACATGATTCGAGATCATCGCTGAACCGACCTCCAAGCTGGGATCACAGCCGAGGATCAACCGGTCCGGAATCAGCTTCCGCTCCACCAAGAGGTCGGTGCCTAGGATGGAGCGCATTCGTACGGTTCGTTCACGCACGATCAGGAAAAGGGGCACGGGGCGCTGTAGTGCAATTCGCAGCCGATCAAGCAGGCCCGGGCAATTTTGAGCGAACCATTGGCTGACAGTGTTCGGCGTGTGCGTTTGAAAGAACTCGTGCGCCAGGCGCCCCACGGGTTCAGGAGCGGAGAGGAGGCATAGAAGTGCGCCGATCGGCTCGGGGGCGGGAAGGAACTGCCGCCACAGCTCTAACAGTGCCCGCAACTCGGCAGCCATCGCATCCCACGTGCCGGGGTCGTGGGCGTATCCGAGATCCGCCCCTTGGCCGGTGGACTCTGCAGGAGGAGCGATCAAGTTCGGCAGCGTGGCGGCCCATGGGGGAGCCAGCATGCAATGATCGCCCAATCCAGCGGTCGCAGGCGCAAGTGTTCCGGCGGGTATCCATTCTCCCGCGGCGTTTGGCAACACGACGCCGTCGATCGCCAAAACTCTCCTTGCGAAGTGCGCTCCGGCGGCATCGATCGCACGCAAGTACCGGCGGAAGACGGCGTCAATGGTCTGTTGAAGTTCTTGATCTGCCTGTTGGTGTTTCGATGCTAGGTGCCTCAGGACAGCCGCGTAGGCTGCTTCCCCGATCCTGCCGCCAACGCTTTCCAGGAAACCGGACAACAGGTTTCGCAGCTCGCTCTTGGCGTGCAGCGCATTCGCAAGGGTGGCCAATGGAAGCACCTGTTCAGGGGCATCACCAAGGGCGCTCAACCACTCGGCAACCAGTTCCGCCGGCCACTCACCTATCAACCCGGTGGACCAGGCGGAATGCGGCTGCAGGAGGTTGGCCAGAGCTTCAAGAGTCTCCTTGGCTGGAAGGAGGACTGCACCGAGAAACGTGGCGAAACGTGGGTGGCTCCGAACGTCTGCAGCGAGCCGAAGAGTGGGAGCTTTGCCTCCGAGCATCTCCGGAGGGAGCCGATCGAGTTGGGCCTCCGCTCCGGGCAGGTGAAGCAAGTAAGCGGGTTTGATCGATCCCCCTTCCGCCAGCGGCAACCACGCGATATGTCGCACGCGGTCGCGCAATTCCGAGCGCAGACTTCCCAAGCGCCCGATGGCCGTCAGGATTGGCTCCCAACAGGCCTCGGGATTGGGCTGGTCGAGTCCAACTTCGACAACGGCCTCCCAAGTCAGATTCTTGACAACCCGATTGGCGCCATCGGGATTGAGGAACTCAGCTCTGCCGTAGGCTGCCCGATGCTTGATTCGGGTTACGACTGCATTGAACGCGGCGGGCAGTTCCGTGAAGGATCCATCATCGACATACGTGTGCGGGTCGATGCCAACCCGTCGTTCGTCGAGCGTTTCGTGGATCTTTAGGCCACGGAGCATGTCAACGTCCTTGAACTGAAGCAGAATGGCGTCAGCCTCCTCAGCGGATAGGGTGGCGCAATCTACCTTGTCCGGTCCGATCTCTTGCACGAGAGCCTCGATAGTTTCCGCGGAGACCTCTACCAAGTTGAGGCCCTCCTTTTGAGAGTCATCGAGTCGCAGTTGGCTGGCAGCGTGATCTGGAATCAACCGCCAGGATTCGGTCGCGGCATCCAGCGTCAATTTAGCCAACTTGACGAAGGCGTCGTGCCGATGAGGTTCGCGGAACAAGGGCCTCCGGCTCTCCCACTCATCGAACTGGCCGTGGAGGAGACACCGCATAGCCGCCCAACTCGCCCGATCTTGCGGCGCCGCCGAGAGCAGAAACTTCTCGAAGAGCGGCTTCCGGCTAGCGAAATCCGGAACGACTCTACCTGCCGCCTTCAGGAGCGCGGCGCACGCGGCCGCGTCGCAGGCCGCCGTCTTCAACCGCAGGACCTTTGCGATGGAGGCTTCGATTAGGACCGGGTTCGCGTCCGGTGCGGCCTTCACGAGGTCTACTGCCCAAGTATCACCGCCGGTGAACAGGCGGCCATCATAGTCTGCCTGCCGAATGTCCGCGAAACTGATCTCCGCCGTCCGCGGCCCGCCCGACCGGGAGACGAACATCGATAGCTGAGCTACATCGTCGGGCCACGCTTCGGGAGGATCCATGCAGGCTTCCAGCAGGCGGACGGTAACCCAGGACCGCTGATTGACGGCTGCTTCGCTTTTCAGGGTCAGCTGCCCAATACCACGCAGCACCGGTAAAAGATCCGCCCACCGAACGACACCGCTGCCTCCGCCCTCCTGGCAGTCGTGCCACAGTAGGGCTACCTGAAATGCGGAATCACACAGCTGGCCCTTTATGCCCTGGTCCGCCTCCGACGACTTGATGGGCAGGCGCACGAATGCCCTGCTTGGCAGTCGTTTGAAGAGCCCCTTCCAGCAGTGCGCCAGATCACGGTCTTCCGGGAGTCGCCGGCCAAGTGCTCGGTTCACCAGTCTCACCACGGCCTGAACCAACTCGGAGCGAGGCTCGCGCTCGGCCGCATCGTCGGGGATCAGCTTGAGGAGGTAGTCGAGATACTTCGCATTCGCGAAAGCCATTTCCGGTACCGAAGCGAGGAGGATCGTCACCTCGCTGTCGGACTTCCCGACGAGCTCCGGCTTCCCGTCGGCCAAATAGGGCGTGTCGTGGATGGATACGATCGCCCTGCAGCAAAGCGCACTGAGGGCCGGCAGGAGGTCAAAGAGTTCACCCTCGGCGAAGCCAGGCCTGGGAACTGCAATCCAGCAACCCGGCTTCCCGGCTTGGGCATCCCAGGTCTCATGCTCCCATCCACCACCGGCCGCCTGGAGGCGGAACAGGAACCGCTGGCCCCGACACATCCACGGCAGAAGCGGGCCGAGCATCCCGGCATTGCTCAATGCCCTGACCAACTGTCCTACTTCACCGGACGGAAGCTCCGCCTGCTGCACAAACGCGTGGAGGCTTGGAAGGATCAGCGGCGCAACCACCTCACGCATCAAGGTTCGATTCCAGAGTTTGATGACCTGCAGTTCGGTCGCGGCCTGATGAACCGCAAGGCCGGCCGGAAGGTCTTCGAAGGACTGAACGTGCCGCCGCCCGGAATCGACGAAGAAGAAACCATGAAGGTAAAGGCAGTAACGCCAGTCCCCACGCAGCGACGTCTCTTCCGGTTCGCCCAGGGGAAGGAAGACCGCCGGTTGCAGGCGAAGGGTTCCGCCCCGGTATCCTGGCTGCCGCGCAAACACGACCGCCGCGTGGGGTTCGCCCTTTTCCGGCACCTGGACGTCGCCGCCGTCGAGCCCGATTCCCGTCTGGCTCGGCCAGCTCGGATGGTGCTTCAGCTGTGGTACCCAAGCCCCATCGCCGAGATCCTCAATTCCGACGAACGTGCAGCGAGCTCCCTGCGGATTCGCAGCTAGAATCACTCCGGACACCGGTTGACGGAACGCGTTCCCCTCAATCGCTCCGTTCGTCCCGAATCGCAATCGCTGCGCACCGTTTGAAATGCTGTACGTGGCCCGCTCCACAAGAGCGTCGCCGTTCAACTGCAGGAGGCGCACGGTTCGAAGCCGACGCAGCAAGGGCATTGTCTCCGCCAAGCGCCTCTCCCAGTCGTCCCCGAGCAACTCGTCAAACTGCGCGGCGGGAAACCGTTGTTCGATGGGTTTGATCTCCTGCTCGCCATCCCATAGGTGCTCCGACCTGCGCAGCGGAATATAGAGGCCGAACCAGCGACGTCCTTCCAGCGTCCGTGGGGCAAGCTGCGCGAAGGCCTGAAGGTCCGCGTCACGCCATCGCTCCCAAGCGTCCTCCCACTCGCGGTGCCGTCCATCGGACGATTCGCGATTCCACCATGGATTCAACAGCCCATACGGGTCCGCCCGATTCGCGCCCGCCTTAGGAAAAGTGTGCGGCGAGAAATAGAAGAACGCCTCGGCCCAATGGAAGATGCTCTTGAGCCCGAGACCAAACTTGCCCGCAGCGCCAACCTGCCCCGCCTTGTTGCTCATGCCCAACGACGTGATGCTGATCGCGTCGTTGGCGGTGAAAGCGCCATCGTTCAGCACGACCAACCCTGCATTCGTCAGCAAGGGGTGCTCCGCCGCGGTCAGTCCGTCTTTCGCCAGCACGAGCACCAGTTGACTTGCGGCCCCGTTCGGTTCCGATGCGCCGGCGTCATCCGCGTTCTGGAGCAACTCCTTTAGGATCGGAAAGCCGTCCTGATACCGGTCACGCAAGTCCTGCCGGATGCGCTGGATGTCATCGAGAGGCGAGTGACGGAAGCCTGGCATGGTCGAGAATTCCTTTGGACCTTGAGCGCACTATGCCGCAAATCGCATCCTCAGGGAGTTTTGCAGGCCACGCAGATCACGGGCAAACACAGGCCACCTCCCGGGGGACAAAAGAGACTTGAAAAAGCCAGGACCCACGACGGCACCCGAGGGGGTCTCGACAACTAACCGGTTCTTCTGGAGCTCCAGCAAACGCTCGCGATTGGTCAGAGCGCGGTCCAGCAATTTATCCAATTCCGGCAATCCATCCTCGAACTCAGCTGCGACCTTTGATACCATCGTGCATTCGAGAAGTGCATCCACGTAACCGATTGCTGTCGTCTGCAGCAAATCGTTCAAAACTCGGTAATAGGCATCCAAGTTGTCACGCACCTGATGCCAGCGGTCCGGGCTGATCTCAAGTTTTGAATCCGCCTCCAAGGCCGCCACGATGCGTTCGATCTGCGACAACAGGAGATTGCCGACGGTCAGCAAAATATGTAGGAAATTTCGAATTCCCTTTGCAGTGCCCAGCTCCACATGGCGGTCGAGACGTCGTTGGTGCCGATGCACAAAGTCCATTACAGCCTCATGCAGGACTTCAAAATGCCGCAGATTGCGGGCGCCCAGGATGCGTAGTGCTTCACCGTTTGCGGAGCCAACACCACTGGTTGGAGTCCGCCGGCCAAGGAGCCGGGCGGGCAGGTCAATCGGGATGTCGCAGTAAGTGAGAAACTGCTTGAGCCGTTCCTCATCATCGCCGCTGCACAGCACGGTCAGGACGTCCATGAAGCGCTGGGGGCTTTCGCGGGCTTCCCGGATTTGCCGTTCGCGCCGGACGTCACGCCCCGTGACAATGTCCTGGAGATTCGTGACGAGCACGGGATGGCTCTGGGGTGCCCATAGTCCGCTTGATTGCACACCCAACTGCGCTAGGGCAGGTGCGGCACGCAGCCGCTTTTGGTCCACCTCATTGAGGCGGCAACGCAGAGAGCCGGCTCCAGACGTCTCGAAGGCGAGGAAAAACGGACGATGGTCACCTTGGACGATCCGACAACTCGCGGCGCCGGAAACCTGGCCGGCGTCGACCTTCAATTTCAACCAGTTCTCCTCCACCAAGGCCTCGGCAATCCGGACGAGAAGACTGGCGGACGGGGCGGCGGCTTCGTCGGTGTTGTCCGGTGCGGTTTGAAGCTGGCTGGCCTCGCGCAAGACGACCGCCGATTCCTCCGGATCAAACCAGAGTTTGGGGGAAACCTGTTTTGCCGCTACCGGCGGATAGCAAAGCAACACTTCCAGGTTGCCATTGCTGGCGGTCCGCCGCAACGCGGCCGAGGTGAAATTGGCACTGCCCATCGCCAGCACGACCTGTTTGCCGCTGATGAAGGCATACGCCTTACCGTGCAGTTGCTGGAAGTGTTCGTTGTCGCTGTATCGGCAGAGCCGAATCTCCATTTCGCCGTCGGCAAAGGCGGGCACTTCCAGCCAAGCCCTGGTCAAAGTGGTGATGCCATTCTGCGTGTAGAGAGTCAGCCGCTTGGCCATCGCTGAATCCCGGACATAATCTACCAGCGCAGGCTGAGCATCATAGAAGCGCGACAGAACGGAAATGTGCGCCGCCGGCCCCGGCAGTCGTGCGACCATTTGATCCCAGAGCGGCTTCTCCAAGTTGCTTAGCAGAACCGGCAGATCGCTGGCGGCAGAGTCCGAGGCCACCTTTGAAAGCCAAGGCACCTCGGCCACAAGAGTATTGAGGTTGGAGGTGAGCTGTTCCGCCGGCCAACGTTCGGCGAGCTGCTCGAAGAAGCGCAGGGCCGACTGAAACAAAGGCAACGCGGATTCGCTCTTTTCGTCCTCGTAATCGAAAGCAGCAACCAATTCGGCATTTGCACCGAGACCCTCCTGGGTGAAGTTGGCACTGCCAATCAGCAACAGGCCCCGCCGTTTTGCGGCCAGCAGGAACACTTTAGGGTGAAACACTCCGGGAACGCGAATCGGATGCAGCAGGTAGCGAAGATTCGCCAGCTTTGGAAATGACTCCGCATTCTCTCCCGCAGCCTTCAGCAGGTCCTGATACTCGCCCTCATCCAGAAGGACGCTGATGTTGCCGTTGTCCTGGAGGCTCTTGAAATTCTCTAGCGCATAGTCTTCAAAGAACCTCGAACCGAAATTGTAGGTGGCTATGAGCGCGTGCTCAAAGGCATGCTTCTTCAGCCGGTCGTGCAGATTCAGTTTGGAGGGTTGCTGGTTCACGTCCTCAACCTGATGACTTCGTTAAGAACCTGCTGCCCCCGGGGCGTAAGCCGGAGCGAATCGTCGAGACCGCAGTGTTTGATCAAGCCAAGGTCCTGAAGCACCGTGGTCGCATTCCCGTGACGGGAGGCACGGAAACCGGGGACGATGTCCTGCTGCTTGACGAAGCGCCCGTTAGCCAGTTCGAACCAGCTCGCGTCGAGTCTTCGCTTTTGGAACTTCACCTGGTCATGACGCATGGCGATCCACTCCAACAGATGCGCGACAGCCGCGCGCCAGTCCACCTGCCCGGCCTGCCATTCATCCAGCCAGGAAAAGATGGTTCCGAGCCACAACTCGTTCTTGGCTTGGTCCGCGACGCGGAGCAACGCGTCCTCGTCGTTACGCCCCCGCCATTTTCCATAGAGCAAGGCGAGCAGGACAGTGGCGCGGCCCAAACGAGTCTCGGGTGACATCTCTCGATCCCGGCAAACGCTCCATTCGTTCAGGGCGCTTTCACCGTGAAACCGTTGGGACACCGCGAGACAGGTGGCGACATCAGGCACCTCAGTGATGCCGATGGCCTTGAGTAGCGCAGCCGGCGTGGAACAATCGGCCTGCATTACCCTTTTCAAGTCCTGCACGAAGCCCTTGCTCACCAATTCATCCAACAAGGCTGGCTGGGTGAGCCCCTCGGGATGGGGCGTCAACGCATCAAGCACCGCCGCGAAAAACTCTTCGAGGGCGAAGGCGAGAAATTGGTGGGCGGAGAACTGTCGCCAGAAGGCGTGAGCTTCTGCAAACGCGGGTGCAGGCTGGTATGGGAGCAATGCATGGTCATCATCCGCGAGTCCGCTGTAGTAATGAGGCCAGAAGACCGCCCCTCCATCCACGTCCCGGCGGATCACTTCAATGCCGGCCGCCTCACACGACCGCAGAACATGGAGGAACATGCCGAGGGTGGCCTGCCGGTTCAATGGCCGGGTGGCGGATGGGGATTCACCCAAATTGAAGAAAAGGCTAATCAACAATTCCCTTTCCGTGTCGGCCGGGCGCCCCGCGAGCGCATCCAGAGAGAAAACCTCTACCGACTCCTGGAGCACCGTCTTGGGAACGCGGGGCCGGGTTCTCCAAGCGCCGCTCAGATAAGGCGACTTCGCCGTGGCGGCTGCAAATGCGTCGGCAAGCTTTCGCCCCTGCTCCGTTGAGACGACGAACTCCCCGTGTTCGTCCACCCGGACGAGGTCCAACCCGTGAAGACAGCCACCGTAGTATTGGCCGTAACCTCCGGTCGGGTTTGACGGCAGCACACGGAAATCAGTCTCCACGTTATCGCCGTTGTCGACGGACGCCAGAATCGTATCCACTTGGCGGACGCCTACGATCGGCAGACCAGTCTTTTGTCCGAGCCGGGAAGCGAGCGCGAAGGCCGACTCGCGCCGCTGGAATTCCTCCTCAAACGAGATGCGCCGACCCTTGGTGTTACGGAGCGCTTCAATGTCAGCGACGGCCCAAGTGTAGAAGGAGTAGTACCGCGCCCGGTCGGTCGTGGTGATGATGTTGGGGAGCAGGAAACTGGTAAGCGCATCGGACACGCGGGAGAGTCCAAGCGGGTCACGCCCCGAGCCATCCATCGCCACTCGGCGAGTCCATTGCGGCGGGAATTTCACTTTTTAGGTATATCTATTTCGCGCTGCGCTGCGGAGTTCGATGGACCGATCAATGCATATGAATTTCGAGTGTCTAATCATGTCTTCACACTATCTGATCGGTGGTTGCCTGGTGAGTGATCAAATTCCACCATGACGCCCGCCATTGCAAAGTGGATCCATGCGGCTCCAACCGTCTCCCGCACCGTCTCAACCACTTCGCGGTAGGCAGCGATCTGCCCCGTGAACTGCTGGGCCTTCGCCAAACAGTGCTCGCGGCGGATGGGAGCACTTTTGTGATCGATGATAACCACGCTGCCGTCTGCGAGTCGGAGTAGAAGGTCAATCGCCCCGTGCCAACGGCCACCCGCTGCCCGTGGACCGCTGGCCACCACTTCCGCATGCCATTTTGCTCCGGGATAGCGATTCGCAACCCACTTCAAGAAACGATCGCCTGCCGCAGCAACATCCGCCGGTGAAAGAATTCCGGTCACCGAAAAGGCGGACAAGCAGCGTGCGGCAATGGTCTCTTTTTCTTTATCGCCAATTGAGATCATCGAAGGAAGAGCGGCCAGGTAAGCATGCACGGCATCACCAATGGAGGCGTATTGGCTTTCCTCGGCTCCGGCCGGGAAGAATGACGGTCCAGGGAGTTCCTCTGAATGGGCCACGACTACGTTTCGCTCTTTGGGAGCCTGGCTGGGTGGGTGAAGACGTGGTGTGAATTCAGGCGGGTTTGCGACTCCACTCAATGAGAGCCAGGGTTGCTGCTGTGTCGCAGCCACCCGGCAGTTCTCCGCCATGCTGATGTCCAGGCGCCGGAGAACGAACGATGTGTCGATCCCGGGTAACGCGTGTTCGCCATCGCTCAGACCACATTTGAGCAACGAATCCACGGCGGGGAGTTGCGCGAGCCACGCATATTTATCCTCGCGATGGGCAAACACGAGTTTGCTCTTGGCGCGGGTGCATCCCACGTAAAGCAGCCGGAGATTCTCATTGCTGTCCCTGTCGGCGCGTTCCCGGCCCTCGGCCGACGCCAGCGCTCGGTCTTCAAGGCCGCTTCCCGAGCGCATTTTCTGGAATTCGCCGTCCGTCTTTCCGAACGGCCAGGTCCAGGATCGCAATGTCCGTCCTGCCAATGGATCCGCATCCGTCTTCCCACCTCCTGTGACAACCGGGGACCACATGTCAGGCGAGCGGGAAGAATCCAATCCGCTGAGCACGACCACCGGCCATTCCAACCCTTTCGCCGAGTGGTAGGTCGTCAACGTTACCGCGTCGTGTCCCTGCGGTGGGTAGCAGAGATCAAGCTTCTCCTTTTCGAGATGCTCGAAATAGAGAATCAACCCGCTCAACGTTGCGGCCTCGCCTGCTTCGAAGGCGGAGTCCTCATATTCGCGGCTGTGACGCAGCAGCGAATCCAGGTTCGAGCAGCGCCGAGCGGGGTCGCGCCATTTGGCCACCAGTGCCGGGAGCCCCAGAGCTTCGAAGACTTGCGGCACGATCTGCGCTGGTGACAGGAGCGAACGATTGATCTCTTCAATGCGGGCCAGGCGCGGATCACCTTCCCAAGGCTGGCAAAAGATTGCGTCATCACATGCTCTCTGGGCGGCCAGAGCCCGGAGACGCTCTTCGATCCAATCAGGAGTGTCCTTTTCGGGATCGCCCATGATGTGGATGAGCGTTGCTGCAGCAAGGGAGTCGCTTCGATCCGCCACGAGGCGCAAACCGGCCAAGACCGTCGCCCCCTCGCGCGTGGCCAACAGGCCCGGGCTCTCCAGCAAGCACGGAATGCCCAGGTTTCCAAGAGCTGTGGCGATCGGCTTGAGGAGGCGGTTGGTTCGTTCCAGGACGGCAATGTCACCGAAGCGTATCCCTTCCGCTTTCAGCCTGGCGATTCCGCAGGCGAGTGCGGTTGCGTCATCCGTTTGATTCTTCGTGTCAAACACCCACCTCTCCAATCCCCTCGGTACGCCCGGCTTCTGGGGCTTCTGTCGGGCGTCGTCTCCCAACTCAGGCGCGAAGACGGTGCCAACAAACTGGACCAATCCCTTATGGCTACGGTAGTTGTGGGGCAGTTCTTCCCGCGTGGCGTCAGCTGTGTCATTCCAGAGGTCTTTGACCAGTTTCGGGTCCGTGTCGCGGATGCCGTAGATGGCCTGTTTAGGATCGCCCACCCAACGACTGCGAGGGGAGATACGCCGGAGCCGCTGAAAGATCGCGAGCTGCAGCGGGTTGGTATCCTGAAATTCGTCAACCAGAACGAGGTCGAAATCTTCCCGCAAACGAGCCGCGAGAGACTTATCATCAAGAAGTCGAAGGAGGAGAATCTCCAAGTCGGTGAAATCGACCAGTCCGCGCTCGGATTTGTAGCGTTTGTATTCTGAATCCAGCCGATTCGTCTCCTCTGCCAGGAGCTTCGAAAACTCCCTGACATCTGCGAGTAGCCTGGGATTGCGGCACACGTCAGCGGCATGAATTCTGAGAGGATCCAGCATCGCATTGGCACCAGACTTCTTCCCCGCAGTAATCTTCAGGGCCTCGATGTAGCTGCCCCAAAGCGGCAGGTTCTTTGATTTTAGCTGTCGAAGCTTCTGACGCGCCTTGTCTGTCGCCTGGGTTTCGTCGACCAGGGTTCCGATGTTCTCCAACGCGGCTTCCCCGAGTTCGTGTAAACGACCAATCGGCGGCTCCTCGAGCGAGGGCCCGCCGGGAGCCAGCAACTCACAGACCCGCACCGCGCTGGCCGTCATCTGAGCCTCAAATTCCGCGTCACCGATTTGATTGCCTCGCTTCGCCGCCAGCAGGCCCAATATGCGCTGAGGCAAATCATCGAGGCCCAGACGCCCAGCGAGGTCTGTGAGCGGCTGCCACGCCGCGCTGGGCAGCGCCCCTATAAGATGGCCCAACGCCCGCTCGCTGGCAGACTCCGTTACGACTTCCAGGCGCGGTGACAACCCGAGCTCGATCGCGTAGCGTGACAAGAGCCGATGCGCCACGCTGTGCACGGTGCCGATGGCCGCCAATTCCAGCCGCTCGGCATTCCGGCCGGCCGCCAGCCGGTCAGCTGTTCCCGCGAAGAAGTTCGCCTGCATGCGCCCCTTAAGCTCTGCCGCAGCCTTCTTCGTGAACGTGGTGGCAAGGACACGCGCAGGGTCCAGGCCCGTTCTGACCGCCTCGTCCACGATGCGGCAGAGATCGGTCGTCTTGCCGGAGCCCGCGCCCGCGCGAACCAGTTCGAGGGTGTTGCTCATGTCGTTTCCTCCAGGCCGCAGATACGGGTGAAACCACAAAACCGGCAGACCTCCTGCACTTCGTCGGCCTTGGGCACCTCTTTGAGCACGATCGTCGCGCCCGCCGGCCACTCGGATGAATCTTGAAGCGGACGGGCGGGAACGGGAGCACCCGACGTCAGCCAGTCCCCGGCAGCCTCGACGGCGTCGGAGAACTTCTGCCACACCGTTTGAATCGCCGGTGCGCTGATGCTGGCATGCTGGGCGGTCCCGTGAACGGCGCTGCCGGAGGGGGTGAAAAGCAGGCCATCGGAAAGAGCCAGGTAAGCGACGGCTGGAAATGCGCCGCCTGCCGTCGAGCGCCCATAGGCGTAGGTGGCAAGCTGCACGGCCCGCCCTTCCGCGATCAGTGCGTGATACTTGGACCGTCCGCCATACTTGAAATCGATGATGGCTTCTTCGCCGTTATTCCTCTTGGCCACGCAGTCTATCCAACCGTTCAGTGGCTTGCCGAACGCATTGCCGGCCAACGCTACTTCGATTCCAACAACTCGATAACCGCCGCTGGCCAGGGTGCGAACAAAAATGCGGGTGGCGTTTTCGATCTGGCTGCGAAGTCGTTGTCGTTCGAGATATTTGTTGGGTTGGGCCAGCGGCGCCGCGTCAAGAGGCAATCGTTCGTCAAACACAGTGAGCGCCTGCGCCACTGCGGCTTCGAGCGCGGGCAACTCGCCTCCTCCACCGAAAACGCGCTCCAAGATGCTGTGGCAAAAAGTTCCCTTGAGCTGGTGATCGTCGGGGAGTTCGGCCATTGAGCCCGGTCGAATCTTCGCCGGGTAGTGGAGTGTCCACTTGAGCGGACAGGCGAGCCGATCATGCAACTCGCTGGCCGAGACGGTATCGTGGTCTGAAAGGAGATTGGTTGGGATGTTCCAGAGTGGCCGTGATTTTTGCGGAGGTTCGATGACGACGTCGTGATGCTCAAATCCGAATGGTGCGAGAGCAGTCGCATCGCCGGTCATAACCAGGTCTTCGAGGACAGGGGGATGCTCGACCTCTGGCTTCGGGAGCAAGCCACGAACTGCAAGCCAGAGGGGGTGCCATCTTTTTTCCAAGTCCTGAGGCAGGACTACGGCAAGGAAGGATTCTTTCACCTGGCAGTAGCCACGTGTTTCAGCGGAACGAAGCGACGAGAGCAACTTACTACCATCATCCATCAGCACACCCGCAGCTCTCAACTCGCGTAGCTGACCGGCGGACCAACGGCAGCCGGCAGTATCCTCTGTCCCTGGGCCGAGCCAAATCATCCGGTTGCACGGCCCATCAATTTCGGAGAGCGATTTCACCCGGATAGGGCCTCCCTCCGCTTCAATAAACGGGTTGGTTTCCGCTCCGTTTGCGAGAGCCTCTTCAAGCAGTCGCGCCAATTGCGGCTCCGACAATGACCCTCCTTGACACTCCGCCAATTCGCCGAGCAGAGCCGCCTGTCCCGCCGCGACGTGCAATGCTTCGATGAATCCTGGAGGCGCTTCCGCATCCTGCTCCAGCAATGCCGCCCGGCCCGCAGCCCACTGGGCCACCAGGCCGCAGCGGGTGCGGTTGAGCCGTGATGGCATGTCGCTTCCTCTTGGAGTGCGCTCACAGTGAAACCAAGCCTCTAGTCGCTCGCGGAGCTCACCTTTTGGATCAGACTCTTCACTGCAGAGGTCCGCCACGGCCTGATCCCACTCACCGCTTCCCAGGCCAGGCTCGCGGGTCAGGGCGTTAGCCAGCTTGAAGGCGGCTTTCCTGGGAATTGGCAGCACGGGCAGCGTCAGGAATCCAAGCAGCACCTGCGGGTCCACTGGCGCCCAACCAAGGGCCAGGCTCAACGGCAAAACCTGTAAAACCGGATGCGCCCGCGACCACGCGGATGCTCCGGTTGTCGGCAGGCCGATCCGGCTGAGGCACGCGTCCAACCGCAAGGCCAGTTCGTCATCTTCACAACAAACAACCGTGGTGGAAAGTTTGTCGGGAGACTTCGCCAGGGCGGCCGCGATGAATTCGACGGCGGCAGCTTCGCTACGGGTTCGGACATGAGGGAACGTTGCATCCGATCCAACTTCCGTCATGGCGCCGCCCAACAGAAATCTCTGCGCCTTCTGCAAGGCCGAATCCTTGGGCGCATGCGCGATCTGCTCTGGCGCACCGGCCACATTCATTCTTGCCAAAACCTTTTGCCATACTGGAGGCCATGCCTCTTTCGCATCATGCAACAGGCAACGATGCGGCGGCAGGACCTGCCCGGCATCTAGGGCATCAAGCACCCGCTTCAGGCGCTCCGCCTCACCGGGAAACTGAGACGTCCTGCCGGCCACGACCAAGGCCAGGGCTCGAACCAGGACCGGATGCGCATCGGAAGCCGCCCCAGCCCAGCCCGACAAGAGCAACTCGTCGCGTCTGGAAAGCAGCTCTGAAGCCGTCGCCCAACGATCCGCCTTGAGGCTCTCCGCGAACAGCGGATGTTTCGTGGCGTCCAACGCGGCCGCGAATTCTGAAACGCGACTGGCTTGGTGAATCCGGGCCACGGGAAGACCCAACTGGGTCTCGATCCATTCGAGCAACGTCTCAGGACCGCCGCAGTAATCGTTCAGATAACTCCGCATCCAAAGCGGGCGAACAACACCCGGGGAACGCCGGATCCTCAATTGTGCGCCTTCGTCTCTGGTCATGATTTGGTCTCTCCGGTGATGATTGTCCACACGGCGGCGCACTTCTCTTTCGGCTTACCTTCGCTGACTTCGATTTTGGCGAGTTCGTCCAGTTCGGCTCTGGCTCGGCGAGGATCGGCGTCATTCAGGATGGCGTCGCCGAAGATGTCCATTGCGGCTTGGAACGCCGGTGCTTTGAATGAGACGCCGGACAGCCGACGGGGGAAGTATGCGTCGGTCAAGGACTCGCGCATCAGTCTAGCGGAGCGCAACAGCAGCGAGAGGGGTTGAGTCCAGCTTTCGTCGGGCGCCTTGGCAGTGAGGTCGGGCGGCGCGATCTTGTTGTAAACGGCACGGGGAGTGATGCGCGAATTTAACGCGGTGGTGAGGCGGTCTTGCACTTCGGCGAAAACAGCGGCCAGTTTATCAGCAGGAACGGCCTTTCCTTGGCCCAACTGACTATACATGGCATCGAGGTCTTCCTGGATTTTCCTCTTCCGCTTCTCGACAAACTGCGACACGTCATCCCCGCCCAGCGCTGCCTTGAGATTTGCCAACCCCTTCGCGTTGCGGGTCTCAAGTTCCTTCTCAAACAAGGTCTTTGCCCCTTCCGGCAACCAATGGCTCCCCATGCTCAACAAATAGGTGAGCAGATCCATGATATCGTTGACGCGACGACATTTCTCGACCTCCTTGCCACCTACCTCATCAAGCACTTGGAGGCTGAAGGACTGCTTTTGCGTGAGCGTGCCAAGGGTTCGCTCGGACTGCTGGCCAAGCAGCGTTGCTTTGACTGGAATGGCCAGCGGCTTAATGCGCGTGGTTTCATCCACCGTCACGAGCCAGCCGCGCGCGTAGATCTGTTGGAGCTTCTGGGCCAGCGGATCGAGAGCGGTTTTTCCTTCGTCCCAGGGCTTCACTTTTGTGCCGTCCGCCTCGACGGTCACGTCTCCGGTCTGCGGGTCAACCTTTGGTCGGGCGGGCTGATCCGGTTGTGGAAGGCGGCACGATTCTTCGTATGCCTTCCACATTGCGGCGGCAGCGGGGTCGCCTTGCGGGGGGACGAGTTGGGGAATATGGACTGTCTCCGTCGTGAGCGGAACCGCGCTGGCGAACAGGTATTGAAACCAGCGGCGCCAGGCATCACGCAGCGCATCGTCGGGCCGGAAGACGACGTTGAAACTTGCCAGGCAAACAGCGTTCCTTCCGCTGTCGCCAATAGATCCGATGCAGAGGGTGGTTCTGCCGGTGTCCGACTCGTGGGCCTGCAATAAAGTCGGGGGCAAGATCATCGTCTCGTAATCCGGACCAAATGCGCGAGAGACTGGAAGAAGGCGGATCTGGAGATCCTGCTTTGGACCGATGACTTGGGCCTGAAGGGTGTTCAGGGTGATCAAGTGATCTTCGCGAGTAGGGCCCGCTGGAAAAAGCACGACGACAAGGCTGATCCGTCGTGGACCAGGCAATGCAACCAGGGTCTGAAGCCACCGGATGGTCTTCTCCGCAACCCCCACAAGCACGCCTGCGACCAAGTCCGCTGTCCTTACCACTGACTCGAACGGCGGATGGGCGGTGTATTCGGCCTGCCCAGCAAGAAAGCGAGGCTCCGGCCAGACATAAGGAGGCTCGGCGGACAGCAACACCTTCGGCCGCAGGCTGGGCAATGTGGGCGCCTCCTCGGATTTCATGGTTCCTTCGCGCCTGAAGCTCTGGCGGCTGCGTTCCGGCACACAAAAAGCGAGCATCGCGCCCGGGTGGCTGCCACGTAAAGCAGGGCCCGCCTTTGTTTCGTGCGCTCGGACGTGTCGACCAGATGTTCAAGGTCGTCCAAGCGGCCTGCCAGGATGATATGGTCGAACTCCAGGCCTTTCACTCGGTGCACGGTAGCCATCCGGAGACCAGGGGCCGCGGAGTCTTCTGCCTTTCCGGGCTCGATCTGATGCACCGCGGAGCAGACCTGCTTGAGACCTTTTTGAAATTGCTCCAGCTCCCGGTGGGTTCCCGCCACGACGCAGATCGTTTCCGGACGGGCCTGTTCGACGTCGATGAGCCTCTTCACATGGTCCGATATCGACTGGGAAACGGAGGTCTCATTCGGACAGGACACAACGATCGGTGGTTTCCCGTGTACCAGGGAACGAACGCCACCCGCGTCGTCGGCTGCGGCGTCGAGATCGTCGAACGAAAGGCCCTTCAGCAAACCGGTGGCCCAGTTCTTGAGCTCCTCGGTTGTCCGGTAGTTGATTCGAAGCTTCTTGCCGCGTCCGCGGATGTCGATCCCGCAGCGGGAAAGGACAACCTGGTGGCCGTAGATCCGCTGGTGGGCATCCCCCACGATGAAAAGATCGTGTTCCCGAGTGGGGACGATGGCGCGGATCAAGCGGAACCCCTCATTTCCAAAATCTTGGGCCTCATCCACCACCACGGCTCGGTACGGCAGGGTGATCTTTCGCTCGATGATGAGCTTTGCCGCGGTCCGAAAGGCATCAGCCGGCTCGCTCAGACCCCGCTCGTTCAGCAACGCACGATACTCCTCGAACACCGGCCACAGTTCCTTCCGTTGTTGGCGACTCAGGCGCTGGGAACGGCCAACCCGGGAAACCGTGAGGTAGGCGTCGCAGGTTTCGACGCCATTTCCCTGAACGACATTGTCCCATTCGCCACGTACGAAGTCAGCTGGGAGAGCGACGCCGGCTCCAGCGAGCTCGAGGGCCTTCTTCCACAGATCGTCACTCGATGAATCCTGATACGTCAGCTTGAGCGGGAAGCCTTGTTTCTCCAGAAACCGTCGAACCCACGCATCGAGGTTGACCACCTCGATCTTCTCCCATTCCTCCCGAGAGCACAGTTTCTTGAGGTTCGACGCGATGTCAGCCGCCAGATTCTTGGTGAATGTGGTGAAGAGAACCTTCTGACCCGGGGCGCAAACGGTGCGCGCCAGCCAGGCAGCGCGATGCATCGCGACCACCGTCTTTCCCGTTCCTGCCGTTCCCAGCACCCGAACCGGCCCAGCCGCACGCATTTCGACCAACCGGCGCTGCGAGGGATGCAGGAACACCCGCCATTGCTCCAAAGGCGCCGCCAAGAGTTTCTCCATCTCCGCAGCATCCGTGACGACCACGAAATGCCGTCGCGTGCTGTCGCGCTCGACCGCCGCCGCAAAGTCGCTGGTGTCAACGGTGCCCTGGCGGGCGATTCCAAGCTCCGCCCGCGCCTCCTCCACCGTGTATCCAGCCGCCAGCATGAACACCGCCTCGAAGGCCTCACGAGGCAGAATCGATTCCAACCGGTCCAATTCGGCTTCAGAGCCGATCTCCCGTACGTGGACAAGAAGCGTCGCAGGGATGCCCAAGGAGACGAGGTCCTCGTCTGAGATCTTGGAAAAAAGAGCCGGGGGATTCCCCACAGTCTCAGAGGGCGGCGCTGGTGGCGGGTTCTGGGCCAGGGATTCGGTGGCCGCTTCCTCGGTGAGAACCACCTGCATCGTTCCCGTCGAGGGATGAACGGCACAGACGCGGCGGCTGGCCCATTGGTAGGCATCATCGTGCTTGTCCACCCAGAGCAGCACGTAAACGTCTCCTCGATCTGGGGCGAGAATGATTCCCCGGTAGTCCTGGTCGATTCGGACGGACCTCAGATTGGGATCCCGGGCGCCCTTGATCTTTTCGTAGTTGTGCGTCGCGGCATCGGGAGTCGCCGTAAACTCGTCGAGAAACCGCCGCACCTTTTTCTGCTGCTTCTGTGGAAGACGGCTGAAGGCTGTCAGAAAGTCGGCTCCCAGGGCCAACTTGATGTCGTGGACAACAGAGCTCATGAACGTGCGGGTAGAATCGACAAAAGGGTGGAGACATCAGCAGCAGCCAAGCCGTCATCGCTATAGACGAAAACCTGCCACCCAAGGCCGCGAAAGGTATCCAGATCGTCGGTGGACTCGTGGCTGAGCACTGCGATCCGAGCCTGGGGCCAAGCAGCCTCGGCGGTGGCAGTGACTCGGCAGTCTCTTTCCAACTCGAACCCGATCTCAGGCCAGGAACGTTGGCTCGCAACCAGTTGCCGGAGGAACGGCAGCACTCTTCGATCGGCAAGCTCCGCTTCGGAAGGCAATTCCTCTTCGGTTTCGGGAGCCGCAGCACGCACCGGCTCACCCTCATCGAGAACGAAATAGCGATACGCATCCCCGATCCCTGCAACCGATCCCGATTTGACGCCACGAGACGTAATGATGTGGGCGTGGGGCAAGAACTGAACCCGGTTCAGGAGCCGCAGGAATCCACGCCAGTGCTGGGCAAACGTCGGCTCCCGAAGGCCGCTATCGTCGTCGAATCGCAGCAGGAGGAACACCCGGCCGACCTGACGCTCCCGGATTCCGGCCTGAGCGACCACGGCGACCCCAATACACTGCTCCGCTTGCCACACCGATCCAAAGCCGTCGATTCGTCCGCCCTCCGGCAAGCTGACAGCGGCCACCAGGTCCCGACTCAAGGTCTCGATCGCGTCGGTGACACTCACCATGGCGACCGGTCGAATGACCTCCGGCAACGCGAGGGCATAAAGATAGGCAATCCGTTCCCAAAGTGATTTGCGAGGCCTCGTCAGATAGTCGAGGAAGAGCCCCCAAGTCGACTGCGCCGATAGGTCCTGCGCCAGTGCCAGCTCGTCGCCGGCCAGGATCTGGCGCGCCATGTCGTTGCGCCGCGCGGCATGAGCCTCCCCGAGGAGTGTCACCGGAATCTTTGCCGGATCATTTCGAAACTGGATGTCTTCCCAGGAGAAGCTCCACACCCAGAACTTCTCCGACCTCACCAACGCTTGCCGCTGCTGGACATCTTTCGCGATTCGGTTGTGACCGGCGGATTCGTCTGCGTGGAAACGAAATCCGTCCAGAAAGACCGCGAGGGGACGGCCCTGCTCCGACCGAATTGGGTAGAGGACGAAATCCGGAATCGAGGCAACATCAACGCCCGCCGAGTCCGAGACCTCGACTTGAGGTGCGATCTCCCAGGCCACTTCTCCAAGCCGCCATAGAAATCCCAGTTTACCGCGGACGATCTTGGATACCAGCTGAGCACCCGGAACCGACCGGAGGCTTTCGAGAAAGGAACGTTCCAGTTCGCTCTGGATCAGCGGGTGGATATCGATATCCGAAACCTTGTCCACGCGTTCGAGCTGATCCGCTGCCTCCAGGATGGTTTCCAATAGTCGGATAGCCGTGGTGCGGGAAAGCCCGGCATGATCTCGCATGCGACTCGACTGAAGGATGCAACGGTGGCAGCCGTCGGTGTCGTGATCGTTGCGGGTGGCACACTGGCAATCCTGCAGGTGCTTCAGGGCCTTGCGCAGGACGTCCAGGAAGACCTCAGGCTTCTGGGAAAGCTGTTTCAGGTAGCCGGTGCCCCCGGGAACCTGATCATAGAGGACCAGGTACTTGCGCCGCAGGTCCGTGCCTTCGACAACCCGCTCATCCACGCATCCCCTGAGGTGCTCGATGTTGCCGCCGAAATGCAGGCGAAGGCCGAGATGCAGGGCGGCAATGAACGAAGCCATGTTCGAGTCCTCATCCGCACTGCTGGAGGGCAGAAGAACACGAATCGCCTCCGAATTGAGCTCGCGGTAGAGGAACACCGCCTTGAGTGGGGTAGCGTCCTTGCCCCGATGGCGACAGGACACGTCATGCTTCAGTTCGTCCTCTCCGCTGGCGCTCTTCGCTCCCTGCACCTTGCCGCAGCTAGGACAGAGGACGAAGCCGGCGCTGGAAACGTCCCGGCCACCCAGGCGGAACGGATGCACCTCGGGACTGTCCTGTCCCAGGTTAACCACCCTGAAGATGAGCTTACCCAGGAACTCGAAGCCGAACGGCACCGCAGCGCCACGGATCTGATAGGCAATGCGTTCCGCGCCTTCAGGAATGACCACTGACTCCAGACGGCTGAAGAATGTCAGTTCGCGTTCCTCCTTGTCGTCGTGGCTGCGGGACCTCTGATCCGTGTTCGTGGACACGACTTGGCGAAGCTTGATCAGGTCCCGTTTCAGGGACGCATCCGTCCAGTTCGGGCTAGAACAGGCCGGGCATTCGGAGCGCCCGCTCTGGGAGTCGCTCACGAGTTCCATGTAGCTGCAGGCATCGCAAAAGTGCCATTTCTGCAACGTGGACTCGTTCACGACCACCTGATCGATCTTCAGCCGTCGCCCTGCCACGTAGAAAATGTTGCCGGGTGCCAGCTCGGTGATAGCGGAGGCGGACGGCCGAATGTATTCGAAGGTCAGCGCCTGGAACTTGCCTTCGTCAGCCTTCGGTTGTTCCCGCTTCTTGAGGATCACGCTCCGCAGCTCGACCCCTTCTTCCGGAAACGCGTAGTTGGGCAACAATCCGGCGTCGGTGAAGAAATTCAGGGTCACTTGGCCGCTGATCTCTTTGATCATCTCGTGAATGCCATCCCGACTCTGCTTGAGCTCGTCCAGTTCCGCATCCAGGGCCTCGTCGCGGGCGGTCGTATCGCGGTTCTTTCGGATCGCTCGGCCAATCCGCTGCAGCCGGTCCCGTAAGTCCTGGCGCTCCTGCGCCAGCCGGGTCAGTTCACGAAGGATTTTCGATGTCAGACCGACTTCGGTGTCGGAGCCGCCTCGGGCAAAGCGCTCCAGGGTTTTGCGAGACTCCGCTGAGAGCTCTTCCGGCCGAAAGAGGCCGAGGAAGCCAGCGAGCAAGGGTTCGAGGTTGAACTCGACGAACCGGAAATAGTCGTAAGGAAATCCCGTCTTGCCGTCCGGATTCCGCACCGCCTCCAGCGCGGCCTCAATTCGATGGGGCAGAGTCGGCTTCGTACTCGTCTGCTCGCTCCAGCGATCGAAGCAGTACGCCGTGAACTGGCGCTCCAGGACGGCCGGCGCATCGAGGAACGTGCCCGGAGGCCGGATGTCTCCAGCCATCATGTCCTCAGGCAGTTCGAAAAAGTACAGGTCGTGCGGACGAGCCGACGCAATGGTCAGGCTTACGGCCGCCCCTTCCTTTCGCCCAGCCCGTCCAACGCGCTGGACGTAATTGGCGGTTGCTGGTGGAACGGTGCAGAGGATGACGCTCGATAGGTCGCCGATATTGACGCCCATTTCAAGGGTTGGCGTGCACGAGAGCAGATTAGGATCCGTGGCGCGTCGGTCGGGAGGCCGGGCCATGAATCGGTTCTCCACCCACTCGCGAGTTTCGCGATCCAGCATTCCCGTGTGTTCGGCGCTCCGGATACGAACAACGTCGCCAGAGCGGTAGAGGTCGCCGAAGTAATCTCGAATGGGAGGTTGCGCAGCATACCCCCCCGAACACGTGGTTCGCAGGCACGGTGCACCGGTCCACGAAGCGACCTCGGGGCCAGCGCATGAAATGGAGTGGCCGCAACGTCCGCAGGTCATCAGTTGAACGTCGGTCGTCAACTGAAGTCGGTGCGGCGGAATGCCCCACACACGGTCTCCGAGCACTGGGCGCTCGACGACAACTCCAGCGTCAACGAGGACGCTCAAGGCCTCCTCCAGGACAATACCCGCCGATTCGGCCGAGAGCCCGGTGACGGAGCGGAGGACCTTGAGAACCCAGCGCTGGCACCAGCTTAAGGCGGTTCCGCCTGCGACGACCTTCTCGAAGCGCGAGAGCGGCTTAGTCCCCTGATAGAAGAACGAAGGAGCCCGTCCAAACTTCCCGAAACCGGGCATGTGGACCTGTTGGTTCAGCAGGTAGGTGTCACCACCCCGGTCCACATAGGTCTCCAGTTCCTCATGGAGAATTCCTCCCTGGGTCCGAAGTCGATGGACCAACCCAAGGAGCAATGCATTGGCCTCCTTGTCGCTGGCAGTCCCAAATCCTCCGGCTCTCTCCCGAAGGCGTTCGGTCAGCTTCTCCCCGAGGTTCGCAACGAGAGGTGCATCGACAAAGGCGATGGCGGCACCGCTCTTCTCAAGGGTCCGGCCGATTCGACTGTTGAAACCAAACTCGGCGGAAATCTCCCACGCCACCCGTCGCTCGACCAACTTCATGAGGTTGGATCCAGCCGGCAGCCGTCCCTCCCTCACCAGGCTTTCGTAATCCGAAAGCCACTCCATGTTGGGCGCGAGGAAGAGCCCGATAAAGTCCAGCGTCCCCAGCTCGGCCTTCCAGAACTCCAGAAAGCGGGCTTCCAACTGCGCGAGATTGAGCGAGCTCTCGCTGCCCGAGAGAGCTTTCCAAATCGCCGTGCGGAGATTGACCCGAAAGGTTCTCGCCGCGAAAAAGCCCGATCGGTGCGACGCATCCTGTACGTTGTCGGAGAACGCGAGCGCCTGTTTGTCCTCGTTGAAGGGTGAGGTGTAAAGCTGGCTCAGCGCGACGCTCGTGAGACTGGCGGAGCGCGAACCCAGAATGGTCAGCCCCGAGGCGCTCTCGCAGAACGGGCAGGCCATGTCGGCCTTGGTCCGGTCCTGTTCACGGCGGGTTCGATCGTGCAGAAGAATCCGAACGAGCCCTCCCGCATCTCCGCAACTCACGCACTTCGTGGCGATCCCCGCATGGATCGTGAGGCACCGGCCGCACACCTGACGGTCAAACTCGCCGTCGGTTCCGCCCGCAGGACCACTCTCATGCAGGGGAAAAAGGAACCGGACGCTGGGAAGGCCTCCGAAGAACGCCTTGTAGAAGTCCTGGAGGCTCGGGGACACCTTGTCCGAGTTGGCCCGCATCGTCCCCCCCCACCCCATGACGCCGCATTCCCGGCAATGGATCACCGGCAAATGGCTCTTGAGCGAATCGCTCTTCAGATCGTCCGAGAAGGCGAGCTTGGGTTCCGGAGCCACCGACGCCACCAACCGGGATAGCTCTCTCGACCAGAGGTGAACGTGCACCCGAAGCAAAGGCCGAGCTTGGGTCCCGGAGGACAGTCCAGGTGAACGGTAGCGCGCATGGGAACAAAGGGACAGAAAGCTGTCCAGCAGGCGACGGGTGAGGCCGATATCGCCGCCCCTGGGGATCATCTGCGTCAGTTCGTGGAGCAACCATTCCTCGGCGATCACTTTCCGCCCTGACCGCTCCACGAGGGTCAACAGGTTGCGAAAGAAGCTGTGCTCGCGGAGTCGGTCCCCGAGACTAAACCGGCCTTCCAACTCGGTCAGGGAAACCGGAGGCTCATGCTCGAACCAAAGCCGATACTGGTGTGTCAGGTACGCCTCGGGGCTTCGCTCAGGATCGGGGGGTACCAGAGCCGGTGAGCCGGGTTCTGGAATACCATGGTATCGAATGAAGCAGCCGTCGACGACATCGCCCAGGCTCAGCAAGTCTTCTCCGATGACGCTGTCCGGACCGAATGGCTCCGCGAACACCGTGTTGGCGTACCGCACCAACGGATCGACCGAACCCGACGAACCCAGCGTGGCCGACGTCCCCACACAGCAGAGCCGCCGGTCCGGGGTACGAAGCCGCGCCTTAAGCCGCCGAATCAGGCACGCCAGGTCCGTGGATTGGGCACCGTCGAATGTGTGCAATTCGTCCACCACCAGGAAACGCAACGTCTCCGGCGTGTTGTGCTGCCAAAGCCCCTGCTCCTCCGGACGGAGCAACAGAAAATCGAGCATCTTATAGTTGGTCAGGAGAATGTCCGGCGGATTCTCCCGCTGATGCCCCTTATCCGTGATCAACCAGTCAGGCGTCATTTCCACCGACTGGTCGCTCTCGCCGCCGATGAAGAGTCCCGCCCTCACCCTGCCTCGAAGCTTTGCGTCTGTGTGGATGGCTTGGGCGAAGCGCTTGGCTTGATCGGTCGCCAGCGCGTTCATGGGGTAAATGATAATCGCCTTAATGCCAGGAAATCGTGCCTGGCCTGCACAGTGGTCCAGGATCGGAAAAAGGAAGCACTCGGTCTTTCCCGAGCCTGTGCCCGTAGCCACCAACGTCGAAACCACCTGGTCCCCACACAGGCGGTCGAACGCCCGAGCTTGATGGAGATGCGGGCGGTAAGGAAACCCGATCTCCTCGAACGGCAAATGGCCCAGAGGCGCGGGTCGAAACGGGAGCCGTAAGCTGTAGAAGGGACCCTTAAAAACCTGTCCAGGCTGATCCAAGAATCTCCCCAGTGTATCCTCGAAAGTTGGAGTCGAGGACGGAAAAGTCGTCCGTAGGAACGACTTCATCCCATTTTCGATTTCTCGACTGATAAGGGCGGGGAGCATGCGCAGACTCTAGACGTACTCCGACAGGCTTGCATACGACGCGGCATATCGCTGACACCTTTCCGAAACTTCCAAGATGATTGCCTGAAGGCCTCTCCATTTGCCCGCACCGCCAAACACTCGTCGATAGGCACCTGAAAGCCGCTCTTCCTTCGTCAGCTGTCCATGCACGTCATCGAGACCAGGAATCTCGAAGCTGGAGGACAATGTATTGAATTCACCGTTCCGTACTATTAAACCCGCCTGTGCGGAGTAGAAAAAGTCCGGCGCAGCAACTTGGTCCACGGGCACACTTAACTCAGAGGCACGGTGCAATAGCAGCCGATTGAGTTCCGCAACAAGTGCAGACCTGGTCTCGATACCGCGATAATAGAACACGCCACAGAGGACTCGACGCGTCGCAGCCCTGAACTGCGGTGCTCCAAGCCCCATTTGAAAGGTGCTGATTTCCGTAGGTTTGACGCGTCGCACAGAGCTGGCATCCTCCAAAAGTTGCGCTAACTTTGCTTTCTCATAATTGGTCTTTGCCTCGATGGTCGCAACGACACCCTCCCGGAAGAACAAAGTCGCTCCACCAACCTCAAGCACCGGAAAATCCTTCCTATAGATAACCACATCTTGCTGGGTGCTAATGTCCTCTTTACTGCCACGGCTCGCCCAGTCGTGTCCAAAAACCAGCCCAGTGCCGACACCCAAAGATGGAGGAATGTGAATCGTCAGGAGTTCTCGAATCAAAACTTCGCGCGCAGAACCAGCGATTCCCGCGTGCGTGTGGACTACCGCATCACCAAGAGCGATGAGTGCTTGGCGACGCGCTTCAAAATACTGCTTAATTGGTTGATTAATCATGAACGGTTTAGTAATCAGATTCCTCAGCATCCTCTTCAAACTCAACGTCCGGTTCCTCCTCGTATGCATCTTCGGACGGCGCCACTTCCACCTTCTTAACAATGGGCTTTGGTGGCGCCGGAATCGCGGTCACATCGTAGAACTCAACCCCCATTCTCTTCAGGAAATCAAATACCGGATCACCGGCGATTGGGCTTCCACTGGTCGGCTTCAGCCATTTCTTCTTCTCAGCTTCATATACGAGCAGCCAGTGTCGGTTTCGCAGTTCCTGCGTCGTTAGATGAACGTCTAGCTTGTTCCACTTAACGCCTTGCTGTACAAGCTTAAGCTCACGTGCGTGGAGGAGAATTAACGCACATACATCGTCGCTCATGTTAAGCACCGCATTGGCCGCCTTCTTTCTGATGGGCAGATTGAAAACAACAGCGGCCCAAAGGCTCCAAGCAACTTCGCTGCTGTGACCCCTCGGCGACTGCTGGCGCACCAACATGTCAACCACCTCAGCGATGGGGACGGCGGAAATCTTCGGGTTTGCCGCCCGCAATCGCTGAATACAGGGGATGGCCTTCGGCCACACTCCTGGCTCCACGCTCGCCGCCTGCAAAACCAACTCTTGCAACAACTCGCAGCACTTCTTTGTCACTTTCAGCCTGCGCAGTCGTCCAACAGCGTAGCGGAGGATTGGCCTATCAGGCTTCTGCTTGGCCAACGCAAACGCGCGATTGAAAAAATGGAGAAGATCAAAACGTTGTCCCTGGCTCGTCGTCCGAATTTGAAAGGTGCGAAGCTCCTCAATGGCTTCGTCTTCGATTGATATGGGCAACTCCTCGATTGAGGTCTTCTGCGGATTCAATTCCAGCTCATAATCTGCCAAGGCTTCCTCCAAAACAGCCAATGCCCGCTCAGCCTCGCTCCGGGACTCGAAAACCAGTTCATAATCGTCCATGAACCGGGTTCCCACGGCAAAGCCGCCTGCCTTCAGGCGCTTGTCTACTGCCCCCAGTAATACATGGGCGAAGAGAATTGAAGTGTCTGGACGGATTGGGATTCCACGCGTCTGACCCTCGTGGCCAGCTTGAATGAGCTTGTCGATCCTGGTTCCCAAGGTCACCATTCCTTTAACCTTGAAGGATGCCTTGGCTTTCGCCTTGCCCTCAATCGCCCAATCCAGCGAGTGCGTGTATATGGAAGGATAGAATCTGCTGACATCCGTCGTCAGCACAAAGCATTTGGCAACTCGCCTCTGCGCGCGAACGCGCGGAAACTCGCGGAGCGGAACTGCATATTCAATCGCACGGCTGTTCTTGGCCTTGATGGTGGGCGCAGAGATGGCTATACCACCACGAGCAGCCAATCGAAGAAGTCTCTTTTGGCTGGCCACTACTTCTTTTGCGAGACGGTAGAATGGGAGTGGATTCAGAACGGCCATACGTCGCCGAAGCGATCCGGGACGGGCAAGGCTGTAGGACGTGAAGCCACACCAAATGTCTTTCTTCTGTGTAAATTCTGCTGGCAAGAACTTTGCCGCTTTGACCACTGCATCCGCGAAGGAACCACTCTTAAAAGGCGGCGGAAGCTCACGGGGAAAGTAGCCCTTTGCGAGGAGATCTTTGAGGATGAGCTTGTCCATAGGCGGTTACACTTTCTCCTCCAACTTTCGCCATACGTCTGCGTAATCCCGTTCCCGGTCGCACTTCGTGAAGGGGGCGTGGTAGATGATTTCGCGCTCGACTGGCCCGGTGGGGAGGGTGGTGTCGGTGACCGTGCGTTTGACTGTGCCGGATTGCAGGGCGCGGACTTCGTTCCACTCGGCGCGGGGGAGGCCGACGCCGGGGAGGCCTTTCGAGTTGGTGAAGATAATGCGGCCGCGCTGGTCATACCAAGTATCGGCTTCGTATTGGCGCATCACGGGGAACTGGATGCGGTAGATGGTTTGCAGTTCCTCCAGCGTGAGGCCGAGGGCGCGGGCGACCAACACGTCCAACTCGACGAGCGTCCAACGGCGGGCGAAGTCCATGCGCAGAGCGCAGTACCGTGTCCACTCCGGCGTGAGTTTCCGCCAGAACTCCGCATCCAGTCGCGGGTCGTCGCCCAGCCACGTTTCCTGCCGAAACGCCTCGTCCCAACACTCCCGCCACAGCTCGGCATAGTGCGTCGTCACGCAGTTCAGAGCTAAAGTTCTCGCCAATAAAGGAACATCTCGATTGAACAATGGAAAACTGTCGGGAATATCGTGAAGGTTCGTTCTGCCCGTTGTCTTGGTGAAGAAATCTGCAAT
>CAUJJW010000172.1 GCA_963205105.1 Verrucomicrobiota bacterium
CGGAGCCTATCGCTTCGCCGCGCGCGCCACCGACGACAAGGACGGCAAGGCCACCTCCACCGAAGTCGCGCTCACGGCTTCGAGCGGCGGGGCCGCGCCAACCCTCGACGTCACGACCGGCCTGCGCCTCCGACTTGCGGCCGATGCCGGAGTCAACACCACGGAAGCAGGGGACGTTTCCTCCTGGTTCGACGGCTCCGGCAGTTCCAACGACGCCTTCCAAACCGAGGTCGGTTTTGCACCGAAACTGGTCGAGGACGTCCTGGCCGGTTACCCCGTCGTCCGCTTCGACGGCGTTGACGACTACCTCGATGTGAATGATTCGGACTCCCTGTCCATTTCCGGGGACATCACCTCGCTGTTCGTCGTGAAAATGGACGATTTTTCGACGTTTCGTTCGGTTTGGGCCAAGACCCAGCTCAACCAGCCTGCTCCCAATGATTACTACACCCTTCCCGGAAGCGGCATTCCCCGCCTGTACCGGGGCAACGCCCAAGGAAGCCTCGGACTCGTGGATGGCGGCGCCCCTCTGACCGCCGGCGCATTCCAGATCGCCGGGTTCTCCTCCTCCTCAGGCACCGTGGTCCACGTGCTCAACGGCAATGTCACCTCCACCGGCAGCATCACCGCCACCCCAGCCGACCTCGATACCCCGCTCAAAATCGGCACGCGCGACGACTTTGTGACCATCCTCCAAGGTGACCTCGCCGAACTCATGATCTACGATGTCGGTCTGTCCGCCGCCGACCTCGAAAAGGCCCAGTTGTACCTCGGCGAGAAGTACAAGATCGGCATCGTCACGCCCACCAATACCCCGCCAGTCGTGGCCATCACCGCCCCCGCCCCCAACACGTCACTGCCCGCGCCCTCCACCCTGGAGGTCCAGGCCTCCGCCACCGACTCGGACGGATCCATCGTCCTGGTCGAATTCCGGATCGACGGCGCCATCGCCGCCACCGTCACCAACGCGCCCTATCGCACCAACCTCACCCTTGCTGAACCCGGCGAGTTCATCCTGACCGCCATCGCCCAGGATCAACTGGGAGGCCGCACTCTTTCAGATCCGATAACCGTTACCCTCGGCGATTCGGCCACCCCCCCTCAAATCAGCCTCGCCCGCACCGGGAACGAGAATCAAATCACGCTCTCGTGGCCGGCCTCCGCCACCGATTTTATCCTCCAGTCCACGGACCAGCTGCCCGGCGGCACCTGGCAGGCGGTTCCCGGCGTCGCCGGAACCTCCATCACCATCCCCATCGGCTCCGGCAATACGTTCTATCGACTCGCCAAACCGTAGCCCATGGCGGGGCTTAACCAGCCTCGGCCAATCGATCCAGGGAGGGCAGTTCCAGTTTTCGCCAGGTGCCTTCTGTCAGGTCGCCTAGTTCGTAGGAGCCGAACCGCGACCGATGGAGGCGCACCACTTCGCGCCCGAGTTCCGAAAACATGCGCTTCACCTGGTGGAATCGTCCTTCCACCAGGTGAAGTCGTGCCTGGCAGTCTCCCACCCACTCCAACCGCGCCGGAAGACAGGCCTTCGTCTCCCCTTCCAACCGAAGGGTCCCGGACGCAAACACATCCACCCACTCCGCCTTGCCCGGCCCGTCCAGCACCACCTCATACGTCTTCTCCACGTGATGCTTCGGCGAGGTCCAACGATGCACCCAATCCCCCAGGTCCGTCACCAGCAGCAACCCCGTCGTGTCCCGATCCAGCCGCCCCACCGTCGTCACCGGGGGATTCCGCTGCGACCACCGCCCCGGCAGCAGTTCGTAAACGCTCCGCCCTTCGCCATCGCTCCGCGAACACACCACCCCTGCCGGTTTGTGCAGCATCACCAACAAACCCTCCGGTCCTTCGATCGCCTCCCCGTCCACCGTCACCCGACCCGGGTCCACCCGCTCGCCCACATCGTCCAATACCCGCCCTTCCAACGACACCCGCCCCCGGCGAACCCACAGCCCGGCCTCCCGCCTCGAACAATACCCGAAGTGCGAAAGCAGCTGATCCACCCGCATCCCACGTTGTGTGCCACCGGACATGCGCCCAGGCTAAACTCTGCGGCTCTCCAAACCAATCCCCGCCCGCTTCCTCCGCCTTGTCGCCCCCCGGTCCGGACTGCTTCACTCCCGCCCCATGACGACCGCTGATGTCCTCGACGTGTTCCGCAGCTCCGGCGCCCTTCTGGAAGGTCACTTCATCCTCCGAAGCGGCCTCCGCAGCCGGCAGTTCTTCCAGTGCGCCCTCGCCCTTCAGGACATGCCCACCGTCGAACGCCTCGGCGCCGCCCTCGCCTCCCAGGTCCGCCATCTCGGCGTCGCCACCGTCATCGCCCCCGCCATGGGCGGACTCGTCATCGGCCAGGAAGTCGCCCGACAGCTCCAGGTCCGCTTCATCTTCGCCGAAAAGGAGGACGGCCGACTGGTCCTCCGCCGCGGCTTCCAATTGGCTCCCGGTGAAAAGGTCCTGGTCGTCGAAGACGTCGTCACCCAGGGCGGCCGGGTTCGGGAAACCATCGCCATCGCCCGCGACAAAGGCGCTGAGGTCGCCGGCGTTGCCATGGTCGTCGATCGCTCCGGCGGCACCGTCGATTTGGGCGTCCCCACCTTCAACCTGCTCCGACTCAAGGTCGAAACCTTCTCTCCCGACCAACTCCCCCCCGACCTCGCCGCCGTGCCACCCACCAAACCCGGCAGCAAGTAGGGTGGACCCCGCCGCGCCTGCCGCGAAAGACCCCGACGTGACGCCCCGCCTACCGCACCGGCGCGTCACCGGCGTCCTTCGCCTTGGGCGACGTGGCTTCCACCTTCCGCACCACCATGGCCAGCAGCGGACTGAAATAACGCCCGCCCGGTTCCAGATACCGGCCGTCCCGCGCGCCTTGACACCACATCAGGGCATCGGCGTGACGTCCCGCCCGCCAAAGCGTCTCGATCACCAGGTACAACACCTGCCCCGGAGCCTGGTAATCGAGCTCGAATCGCCCCACCGCCGGCACTCCCGCGTTCATCAACAACGCCTCGGTCGCGAGTTGAAAGAACCGGTTGTCTTCCCCGTGGTCCCAGGCGATTTCCGCCAACCGCAGCCGATGCGATTGTCGATGCACCCCATCCACCTCCACCAACCGCTCCAGGACCGTCACCAGTTCCTGCGCCTCCGGCTGGTAAAATGCCGTTCGCTGGTAGCGGTACGCATGCATCAGGTGCCGCGAATAAATCCTCAACGGCTCGGGTTCCGTGGGCGCGTTGGCCAGGATCGCGTCCCGCACCCGCCCCATCCTCTGTGCTTCCAACTCCGACACGGGCAGCGGGAAGTCCAGCTTCGCCGAGAATTCCGCCACCAGCGTCGATTCCGGATCCATCTCGCGCCATCGCTCCAGGATCGATCGCAGGATCTTCGGGTGGGGCAGCCGGAAGGTGGTGTGAAACAGGGCAAACGACTGCATGTCCGTCACCGTCAACGGATGCTGGCGCAGATAGTCCCCCAGCAGCGTCGTCGGCCGGCGTGAGAAGGTCTCGTTGAACACCTCGTACAGGGTCGCCTCGTCACGGACGAAAAAACCGCGCTCCGCCATGTACTCCAACGAAGGAAAGAAATCGCTGTGCCGCACCGTGTCCGCCGGGCTCAGGAACGGCGCATTGTAATCCGAGACCACCTGCAACCCCAGCAGCACGGACAACCGGAAGATGTCCGCCCGCCGTAAATCCTCGGTCACGGCCGGTTCATCGAATCGCTGCTGAATGCCTTCCAGATCGTACCGGACCGGCTCCACCGACCCCACCAGCACCAAGTCGCCAGGAAGCGTGTTCCAGATGGTCACAAACGGAAAAACATCCGTCACCGTCGCCAACACCGTCTGCAACGTCGAGTCGTCGCTCTCGTAGACGTGCACCCATTGAACCATCAGCCCGCCGGGTTTGAGGCTCTGCCGACACGTGTCGTAGAATTCCGCACTGAACACCCCCGCCACCCCCGCCATCCACGGATTCGACGGTTCGCTGATGATGACGTCGTAGGTCCGACCCGAGGTCTTCAGAAATGACTTCGCGTCATCCAGAATCACCGAAACTTTCGGATCGTCCAACGCCCCTCGATTGTGCACCCCAAACATCGTCCGGGCCGCTTCCACCACTTCGGGCAGAATCTCCACCGCATCCACATGGCGGACCGTCGGATGGGTCAGCACCGAGGCGCAGGTCGTTCCGCTCCCCACCCCGATCACCATCACGTCCGCCGATCCGGGCTTCAGCAACAGCGGCAGCTGCCCCAATAAAACCTGGGTCGAGAGATCACCCTGCGTCGTCGCATCCGTCTTCCCGTTCACCCGCAACGCCAGTTCCATCCTCGAGTTCGCCGGGTTCGTCCAGGTGTTCACCGCCACCGATGCCCCGGCCCCATCCCGGTAGTACCGAATGTCCAGGTCCCGAATCATCGCCCGATAATCCGCCAGCGAGCGCGGTGCCGATTTGGTCCGCCAAAGCCCCAGGGAAAAGGCCCGCTCCCACGTCCGGTTCAACGCACCGCCCGCAACCACCATCAGAGCCAGCACCAACACCGGCGCCCCCCAAACCACAGCCCGCGCCGATCCAGCCCGACGCCGAAACAGCACCGCCAACGCGATCGCCAGATTCAAGCCCACCCCCAACGCAAACGAGCGTGCCAACCCCAGCACCGGCAGGAACACCATCCCCGAAAGAGCCGCGCCCAGCACCGTGCCCACGGTGTTCACCGAAAAAACCAGCCCCACGCTCCGCCCCGTCCGCGCCACTTCCGCCGTCGCCACCCGGCTCGCCAAAGGCAGCGTCATGCCCAGACAGAGCGCCGGAGGAAACATCACCACAAAACAGATCAGGAACTGCACCGCCTGATAGAGCCCGTGCGTTCCCGGACTCCGCGCCACCATCGAACCCAGCTTCACGAAGGCATACGGCAGCAGATGGTAGAAAAACATCGAACCCAGCAGCGTCAGAGCCAACGCGAGTTCCGCCCAACCAAACGCATCAAAGGTCCGACGCAGGCCCCGCCAACGCCCCACCCACCACGCCCCCACCGCGATGCCCGTGATGAAGGTCACCAGCATGATCGAGAAGGCATGGGTCGACGACCCCAACGCCAAACCCAACAGCCGGGTCCAAACCACCTCGTAAAGCATTGCCACAAATCCCGACACCCCCGCCGCCGCCACCGCCAGCCGCAGTTCAAACGCGGAATAGATCTCCTCCCCGACACCTCCCCCGGCTCCCGATATTCCGCTTGGTTCGTGCACCGATGCCGCTGCCTCGGACTCGCGCCCGCTCCGAGATTCCTTCGTCTCCCTCGACCCCGCCCCTTCCCGCAGCCCCGCGCTCACCAGCAACGCGATCGCGCCCACCGCCGCATTCAGAATCGCCCCTCCCAGCACCGTCGCATCCAACCCAAACACCGGGATCCACCAAAAATCCGCCACCAACACCCCGATCACCGCCCCGGCGCTGTTCACGAAATACAGCCCCGCCACGCGCGCCCGCAGTTCCCCCAGCGACCGCGTCACCAACTTGGTCAGGATCGGCAGCGTGCCGCCCATGAGGGTCGTCGGGACCAGAATCGCGGCGAAACTGAAGCCGAACTTCAAGGCCAGGAGCCATGGACTCCCCGGCGTCGCCCCCCGTCCCAACGCCACATACGCGCTCTGGCAGATCTCGAAGTAGGCCGGGAACACCAGTGCATACGCCGCGATGCCGATCTCCAGCCAGGCATACAACGCCAGAGGTCGCTCCAATCGATCGGCAAACCGGCCCAGCCACGCGTTGCCCAAGGCCAAACCGCCCATGAACGCCACCAGAACCGCCACCACCGCGTAGCTCGTGTGCCCCAGGAACAACGCCAGATACCGCGCCCACACCACCTGGTAAACCAGCCCCGCCACCCCCGACAGCAGCAGACAGACAAAGGCGGTGGGGTACAGCCACCGGACGGAGAGCTTCATGTGCCTGCCATCCTAAAAATGTCCGACCCCCAGCCGCAATTCCCGTCCCGCCCGGAACCCCAGCGCCCCCCGAGCCGAGTTCCGGGTTTGGAATCCTTCCCGACTACAGGTAGAGTCTGCTCGTTTCTATGGCGGAAAAAGCACTCACCGACATCCCACGCGCGTTGCGCGAGCAGTTCGACCGCGGCATGGCGGCGTACAACAAGCACAACCTGGACTACGCCATCACCCTGTTCACCGATGCGCTCCAGAAGGAACCCGCGTTCTATGACTGCCGGGAAGCGCTCCGCGCCGCCCAGTTCCGCAAGGGCGGCAAGGCTTCCGGTATCTTCAAGAAATTCCTCGGTCAGGCCTCACCGGTGCTCGCCAAAGCCCAGATCGCCCTCCGGACCAACCCCCCGGAAGCCCTGCACTGCGCGGAAGAAGTCCTGAACGATGACCCCAAAAATCATGCCGCCCACGAATTGCTCGCCCGGGCCGCCATGAACGTCGGCCTGCCGAAAACCGCCGTCCTTTCCCTCGAAATCGTCTTCAAAGCCAACCCCGGCGACCGCGGCGTCGCCATCCGGCTCGCCCAGGCCCTCGTCGCCGCCGGCCAGGTCCAGCGCGCCGACAAGATTTACTCCGACCTGCTTGCCGCCAACCCGGCCGACCTTGAAGTCGCCCGCGCGTACAAGGATCTCGGCGCCCGTCGGACAATCCACGAAAAGGGCTACGCCGACTTCGGTTCCAACACCGGTTCCTACCGGGACGCACTCAAGGACAAGGAGGAAGCCGTCACGCTGGAGCAGGAGAATCGCACCCTCAAAGCCGAGGATGTCACCGAACGTCTGCTCGCCGAGTACCAGGCACGACTGTCCCGCGAACCCGGCAACCCCAAAGTCCTCCGGAGCCTCGCAGATCTGCAGGCCCAGGCCGGTCGACATGACGAATCCCTCGCCATCTACCAGCAAATCATCGAGCTGGAAGGCCGGAAGGATCCCTCGCTCGACAAAGCCATCGCCGACGTCCGGTTGCGCCAATTCGCCGCCCGCATCGAAGCGCTCGATCCCGGGGAACCCAATTACCCCGAACGCCGCGCCACTCTGGAACGGGAACGCGACGAATTCGAACTCACCGACTGCCGTCAGCGCGTTGAGCGCTTCCCCACCGACCTCGGAATTCGCTTCGAATTGGGACAGCTGTACTTCCGTACCAAGCGCATTTCCGAGGCCATCCAGGAACTCCAAAAGGCCCAGTCCCATCCCCATCGCCGGCTCGCCGCCATGGGATTGCTCGCCCGCTGCTTCGCCCATCGGGGCATGAATGATCTCGCCGCCCGTACCTTCCAGAATGCCCTGAAAGAGAAGCTCGTCTTCGACGACGAAAAAAAGGAGCTGCTCTACGAGCTGGGCGTTGTGCTCGAAAAAATGGGCAAGCCCGCCGAAGCCATCGAGCAGTTCAAGGCAATCTACGAAAACGACATCGGCTTCCGCGATATCGCCGCCCGGGTCGATGCCTATTACGCCGCCCAAGCCGGCGGCCATTAGCCCTCCGACGTGGCCTGGTCCGGCCTCACCGGTCCCGCTTCAACAGGTACTCCGCCAACGCCTGCAACGCCGGGGCCTTGCCACGAAACGGCTTCAGGGCGGCGAACGCTTTCGCCGTCAGTTGCTCGGCAATCCTCCGCGATTTCTCCAGGCCCACGATCGCAGGATAGGTCGCCTTCTCAGCCACCACATCTTTACCAGCCGTCTTGCCCAGCTTCTCGCTGGTCTGCGTGACGTCCAAAATGTCGTCGATCACCTGGAACGCCAGCCCGACGTGGTACCCGAAATCCGTCAGAGCCTCCAACTGCCCCGCCGTGCAGTTCGCGCTCATCCCTCCCAACCGCACCGACCCGCACAGCAACGCCGAGGTCTTCCGCTCGTGGATGTAGCGCAATTGGGGGACCGCGAGCTTCTTGCCTTCCCCTTCCAGGTCCGCCACCTGACCCGCGATCAGTTGCAGCGACCCACTCGCCTGCGCGAGTTCCCGGATCTGCACCGCCACCGGATAGCGTTTCCGCTCCGGCGCCTGGGCCAAAATCTCGAACGCCACCGTCAGCAGGGCGTCCCCTGCCAGCACCGCAATGCCTTCACCAAAAACTTTGTGGTTCGTCGGCTTGCCCCGGCGGAAATCATCGTTGTCCATCGCCGGCAGGTCGTCGTGGATCAGCGAGTAGGTGTGAATGCATTCCACCGCGGCTGCCGCCGGCAACGCGTCGAACAGCGCACCACCGCAGGCTTCCGCCGCCGCCAGCACCAGGGCGGGACGTATCCGCTTACCACCGGCGAAGAGGCTGTACCGCATAGCCTTGTGAATGGTTGCCGGCCGGGCGTTCGCCTTCGGCAGAAACCCATCCAACGCCGCGTTCACCGTCTCCGTCCGCTCGCGCAGGAAACCTTCCAGATCAAATTGGGACCCCGGTCCGGAAGCGCCGGGCGACGTCGTGCGTGCCATGTCTGGCGACGTATAGGGAGCCAACCCCCCACCGGGCAAGGTGTTTCCCTTCAAGTTTGAGGTTGCCCGATTCACTTCTGCCACTACTCTGACCCTCCTTTGACGCAACAAGGGATACCCCGACTGTGAATTCTGACCTGATCCGCAAAGCCCTCGAAAAGGTGGGCAATCCTAACGTCCTCGTGAACCTCGTCTCCCGTCGGGTCAAGCAATTGAACGGCGGCGGCGGCGGCATGGGACGCCCCCTCATCTCCGACACGATCGGCCTCGGTGTCGCCGATATCGCGCTCGTCGAGATCATTGAGGATAAAATCACCTGGGAACATGCCCTCGACGAAATCGAGGCTGAAACCCAGCGGAAACGCCGTCGTCGACAGCCTTCCGTTCTCGACTAATTTGACCCATCCCGCGGGCCCGGCCCGTCCAACGCGCCCCGGACCCCCACCGGGGCGCTTTTCTTTACCACCCACGTCATGGCCGACATCGTCAACAACCCGAAAGCTCGGCGAGACTACGAAATCCTCGAAACCTTCGAGGCCGGCATCGTCCTGCACGGCACCGAGGTCAAAGCCCTCCGCGCCGGCAAAGCCCAGATCGCCGACGCCTTCGCCCGCGTCGAAAAGAACCAGGCCTGGCTCCACAACGCCCACATCGACGAATACTCCTGGGGCAATCGAAACAATCACCAGCCCAAGGCCGCCCGGAAACTCCTCCTCCACAAGAGCGAGATCCGAAAACTCGCCGCCGCCTCCGCCATCAAGGGGCATACCCTCGTCCCGCTCTCCTTCTACTGGAAAACCGGCCGCGTCAAAGTCGCCCTTGCCATCGGCCGCGGCAAACAGCTTTACGACAAACGCCAGGACCTCCGTGAACGCGACTCCGATCGCGACCTCCAGCGAGCCATGAGCCACCGCCTCAACCGCTGACGCTCCGCCCCCCGCCCCCCGTCCCCCGTCCCCCGTCCCCCGTCCTCCGCCCTCCGTCCTCCGTCCTCCGTCCTCCGTCTTCAGTCCCCCGTCTTCAGTCCTCCGTCCTCCAAAGTCAGGCCCCCAAAATCACCTGAAACTTGTCTCCCGTTTCCCGGGTGTTCTCGCCACCGCGGCCAACATCGGCCCCGGTGCTTCAACCAACATCCAACACCCTCCCTCACGGGATCGTCATCATCATGAGAACATTCCAACGTTTCGCCGCATCCTCCGCCATCGCCCTCGCCTGCCTCTCCTTCCAGGTCTTCGCTGAGGAACCTTCCGCCGGATTCGTCGACTTCGGCAAATTCACGCCACCCTCCGGCGGCGGTCAGTTCGTCGAAGTCAACGTCAAGTCCCCCCTCATCGGCATGGTCATCCGCCTCACCGAAAAAGCCGAACCCGAGGTCGCCGATCTCCTCCGCGGGCTCCATTCCGTCCGCGTCAACGTGATCGGCCTGGATGACGCCAACCGTGCCGAACTCGGCGAGCGCCTGCTCAAAATCCGCGCCGAACTCGAATCCAAAGGCTGGGAGCGCATCGTCACCGTCCAGGAAAAGGGTCAGGACGTCGGCGTCTACCTGAAGCAGCGCGGCGAGGAAGCCGTGGAAGGGGTCGTCGTCACCGTCATCGAACCCAACAAGGAAGCCGTCCTCGTCAATGTGGTCGGCGATATCCGTCCCGAGAAGATCGCCTTGCTCGGCGAGAAATTCGGCATCGACCCCCTCAAGAAGCTCGGCGACGCCACCAAGAAGAAGTCCTGAGCACAACGGTCCGGATCGATCACACTCCTGACACCCTCAGCCAACCCAAGCATGAACGCTCTCGCCACCCACCCTCTCGCGACGTACGCCGCCGCTACCCATTCCACGGCCCGACGCGGTTTCCGGTGGCGCTGGCTCGTGCTCACCATCGGCGGCCTGACCACCCTTGCCGCCGTTTTTTTTATCACCCTGCTGCTCTCCTTCCGCATGGGCGGTGAAGCCCGTGCCGTCCGGCACGCCGTCTTCGCCGCCGCCCCAGGCGAGTGGTCGCCCAAAATCGAACTCGGCGTCGGCCGACTCCCCGCCTGGATCGCCCGCACGGGTTTTCATCTGTTCGAATCACGTCTCAACCTCCCACCCGAAGCCAGGTTCGGCGTCGACGCCTTCCGCTCCGCCGATGTGGGCGTGTACCAGCGACGTCGCTCCGCAGCCTCTTCCTCACCCGGAGCCATGTTCGCCGACGTCGACCAAGCGATGGATGAACGCGACTGGGAACCCGTCGTCGCCGTCCAGGAGGGCCACCAGAGCGTGCGTGTCTTTGTGCCCAAAAACGTGTCGAACATTCGCGATGCCCAGGCCTGCGTGTTCGTCCTGGAACGCGACGAACTGGTTATCGTCTCCGCCCGTCTCAACCTCGAACCTTTGTTGGAACTCGCGTCGTCGAAGCTGCATCACCTCCCTTTTCCGAGATGACCCCGGGAGTCACCCTGCGTAGGATCGCCGGGTCTCCATGCCGACACCCACCGATTTCCCGTCCGCGGGTCAGCCCTCCCAACTCCTCATTCATCGCCTGCTGGATCGCCCCCGAGCCTGGGCGCCCCACCAGAAGATCATCTACCGGGACATCCGCGAACTGACCTACACGGAGTTCTTCGAACGCGTCGAACGCCTCGCCCATGTTCTCACCCAACTCGGCGTCCGCCCCGGGGACCGCGTCGGTGTCGTGGATTGGGACAGCCACCGTTATCTCGAATGTTTCTTTGCGGTGCCCATGCTCGGGGCCGTCCTCCACACCGTCAACGTACGGCTCTCCCCCGACCAGACCCTGTTCACCATCCAGCACGCCGGCGACCGAATCCTGCTCGTCCATCCGGACTTCTTCCCGCTGATCGAAGGTCTGCTTCCCCAGTTGCCGTCGGTTCAGGCGTGCGTCGCCCTCACCGACCACGGGACCCTCCCGGCCACTCAGATCCCGTTGGCCGGCGACTACGAGACGCTCCTCGCCCAAGCCCCCGCCGGGTTCCAGTTTCCAGAGTTCCCCGAAGACACTCCGGCGACGCTGTTCTACACCACCGGAACGACCGGCATCCCGAAGGGCGTCTTCTTCAGTCACCGACAGCTGGTGCTCCACACTCTCGGTGCCGGTCTCGGCCTGACCGCCTTCCATGATCCGGTTTGCCTGCGCGCCGACGATGTCTACATGCCGCTCACCCCGATGTTCCACGTCCACGCCTGGGGTGTGCCGTATCTCGCCACCCTGCTCGGCATGCGCCAGATCTACCCGGGTCGCTATGAACCTCAGCTGCTGTTGAACCTCATCCGTCAACACCGGGTCAGTTTCTCCCATTGCGTCCCAACCATCCTCCAGATGCTGCTCCACCATCCGGCTTCGGCCTCCATGGATTGGTCGTTGCTCAAGATCATCATCGGGGGCTCCGCCCTGCCCCAAGGCCTCGCGCAACAGGCCATCGACCACGGCATCCGCGTCATGGGTGGCTACGGCATGTCGGAGACCTGCCCCATCGTCGCCGTCTCCCACATCAAACCCGAAGACCTCCAGGCCAGCCCGGAACGCCGACTCGATCTCCTCACCCGCACCGGATTCCCCGTCCCGCTCGTCCAAGCCATCGCCGTTTCCCCGGACGACCAACCTCTTCCACCCGGGCCCCAGAACGCCGGTGAACTGGTCCTCCGCGCCCCCTGGCTCACCCGCGGCTACTACCGCGAAGACGAACGTTCCCGCGAACTCTGGCGCACGAAATGGCTCCACACCGGCGACCTCGCCCACATCGACACCGAGGGCTACATCCGCATCACCGACCGCCTCAAGGACGTCATCAAGATCGGCGGCGAATGGATCTCGTCCCTGGAACTGGAGAACGCCCTCAGCCAGCATCCCGCGGTCAAGGAAGTCGCGGTCATCGGCGTCACCGACGCCAAATGGGACGAACGCCCCCACGCCGAAGTCATCCTGCGCGACGGCTTTCAGGGACAGCTCACCGCCCGGGACTTAATCCACTTCCTCCACGGCTTCATCGACCGCGGCACCATCCATAAACGCGCTGTGCTCACCGAATTCCGGTTCGTCGAGTCCATCCCCAAAACCAGCGTCGGCAAGATCAACAAACGCGAACTCCGCGCCCATCTCGAAGCCGTGCGACACCCCAGCCCCGAGCGTCCAACCACACCGCCCAGCGGACCTGCTGCCCACCCCGAATCACCTCGCCGAGACACCCAACCGGCTTGACCGCTGACACCCTTCCCACCGCCGCGTATCGTGTCGCCCGTGCCGCCCACCGCTGACCCACAACCCACCGCGGTCCGCATCGACAAATGGTTGTGGGCCGTTCGGCTGTACAAAACCCGATCCATCGCCGCCGAAGCCTGCCGCTGCGGCCAGGTGCGCATCGACGACAAACCCGTCAAAGCCTCCCGCGACGTGCGCCCCGGTGACCTCATCACCGCCCGCACCGGGCCCATCACCAAAACCGTCCGCGTCCGAGCCGTGCTCGAAGACCGGGTCGGAGCCGCAAAGGTCCCGGAATACCTGGAAGACCTCACGCCACCCGAGGAACTCCAGCGCCTGAAGGAAGCTTCCCTCAACCCCGCCTGGCGCCCTCCCGGCGCCGGCCGTCCTACGAAACGCGAACGCCGGCTGCTCGAAGCCTTCCTCACGCCGCCACCCGAAGGTTCGTAGCCGAGAATTCCCTTCTGCTCCGTCGAAGAAGGCCGAATCACCCAACCCGGCCATGGAAAAAGAATGCCCCCCAACCCTACCGCCGTCTCCACCGACTCCCCCAACCCTGCCGTCTCCACCGACTCCCCCAACCCAGCCGCCTCCAACGTCTCCCCCCAGAACCCAAGTACGCCGCTACCCCAC
>CAUJJW010000173.1 GCA_963205105.1 Verrucomicrobiota bacterium
CCGTCCACCGTCCACCGTCCTCCGTCCTCCGTCTTCCATCCCCCAGCCTCCCCCCCGCTCCCGCCTCACTCGCTTTCGTCGGACTCCCGTCGCTTCGAGCGAATCGTCAACACCCCGCGACGACTCTCCCGCACGAAATCCACCATCCATTTGCCCCACTCCGACCGAACCTCCAAACCAGCGCCCTCCACCGACGCCGCCCAACTGCGCCCCGACCGGAACAGCGCGTGAAAGATCCGCCGCAGTTCCAGCCGAACCTCGGAAGTGATTCCGGCACGCCGCAACCCAATCACGTTCAGGCCTGAGATGCTGTTGTCTCCGCGCGAAATGCAGAACGGCGGCAGGTCTTTGCTGATGGCCGAGCCACCCTGCATCAGGGCCAGGGAGCCCACCCGCACAAATTGATGCACGAGGCAGTTCCCGGAAATGAACGCGCGATCTTCCACCACCACGTGTCCGCCCAGCAAGGCACCGTTCGCGATGATGACCCGGTCGCCGACCTGGCTGTTATGCCCAATGTGCGCCCCCGCCATGTACAGGCCCCCGGATCCAATCCGGGTGTCTTCGGCCTCGGAATTCGCCCGGTGCACCGTCACATGCTCACGAAACACGTTCTCATCCCCGATTCTCAGCCGCGTGGGCCCATCCTTGAACTTCAGGTCCTGCGGCTCTCCACCCATCACGCATCCCGTGTGAAACACGTTCCGCGCCCCAATCCGTGTGTGTCCCGTGAGATGCACCATGGCTCCCACCCGACAGCCTTCCCCCACTTCCACGTGTCCGTCGATCACTGCCAGCGGCCCCACCGTGACGGTGGGATGCAGGCGCGCTTCAGGATGCACGACAGCACTCGGATGAATCGACACGCGGCAAGCTTGCCCAAGCCCCTCCCGATTCGCCATCCGCAATCGTCCTCCGCCAACGAGGGCCCGCTCCAGGATTCTTGGCGCGGCGATGTTGCGTTGTTGCTGTCCATAAAATTCGCCGGCGAAAAAACCTCCAACAAGTCCCCCCAGCATTGTCAGCAACGTCCCCGTGCCAGTACTTAGGAGGCGGAGCGGAGATGATCGGGACCATCCTCCCGGAACCTGCAATCGTCCCGCTCCCGCGTCGTCACCGGACCCACCTTACTCCACGACGGAGCGACGCGGGAAAGTGTATGGGTCGGCCGCACCCCTCGGCGCCGGCTCCGTGGATCGCAACGAAATTGAAATGTCCATGATGCACTGCAATCGAACCCGACAGAAATTCGGAGTATCCCTGCTGGCGGCTTCACTTCTCTCCGGATTCCTCTCCGGCAACTCCGCCTCGGCTCAGGTCACTCTGGCCGAGTTCAAATTCGACGAGGGCTCCGGTACCGTCACCAGGAGCCTCACCAATGACCTCACCGGGAATCTCGGTCTCCCCGGCAACCCGGACGCCGTCCCGATCAGCTCCACCGACACCCCTTCCGGTGCCGCCTCCGACCGCTCCGTGCAACTGGCCAATGGCGCGTTCCTCGTCGTCAACGACTCCCCCTCGCCCCTGCTCGCCACCACCACCCCCCTGACCCTCGAAGGCTGGGTGAAGCGCGACAGCACCTCGATCGCCACCTACGAAGGCATCATGGGCTACGGCGGCGCCTACAAGCTCGGCCTCCAGGCCAGCGAACTGATCTTCACCCTCTTCGGCGTCGTCGACATCCCCAGCGGGTTCGTCCTGACCTCCGACGAATGGCACCACGTGGCCGCGGTCTGGGAACCGGGCGTGGGTGTCACGTTCTACTACGACGGAGCCTCCAGCTTCGTGGAGGAACTCCGCCCCAGTAACGCCTACCTCAACAACTTCCTCAATCTCGGCGCCGAACGCCTCGGCACTCCGATCACCGGGATCATCGACCGCCTCCGCATTCACGGCGGGGTCCTCACGGCCGAGCAACTCGACAGCGTCGCCGCCACCCCCAAAGGCCCGCTGGCCAACACGCTTGTCGCCTACAGCTTCAACGAGGCCACCATGCCGTATCAAAGCAGCGCCACCACACCCCGTCCGACGGTCAGTGGCGCCGACTTTGTCAGCCAACAGCTCGCCCCCCTCTGGGACACCGACTCCCCCTCCGGCGGCGCCTCCGATCGCAGCCTGAATTTCACCACCGGCGGCATGCGCGTCGTGGTGCCCGATCCCAACACCGCCATCCGTCTTGAGAATGGCGACTTCACCATCCAGGCCTGGGTCAAGTTCGGTGCCCAGGCCGCCCGCTCGGTGCTCTTCTTCAACAACGGCCCCGGGGCCGCCGTCTCGTTCTCCATCGAAAACCGCAAGGTCTTCGTCACCACCCTCGGCATTCTCGATCGACCGTCGAACGCTGCGATTCCGGATGACGGCGGCTGGCATCATATCGCAGTTGCCCATGAGTCCGGCAAAGAGTTCCGGTTCTACGTCGACGGCATCCTCGGCGACACCATCGCCTACACTGGCGGCGTGTTGATCGACGTGCGCACCGCCACCGAGTTCTTCATCGGCAGCGAACCCACAGGCGGCCTCCCGTACGTGGGCAAGCTCGATCGCCTCATCGTGACCAAGGGCCTCGTGGCCCCCGAAAACCTCGACTTCCGCCCCACCCCTGGAGTCGATCCCAGCGCCCCGACCCTCACCATCCAAACCGTGGCCGAGATCGCCTGGCCGTCGCTGCCCGCCGGCTACGTCCTCCAATCCACGGCCACCCCGGAAACCCCGGCCAGCTGGGCCGCGGTCCCCGGCACGCCGGTCGCCTCGGAAGGCACCTACAAGTATTACGCCCCGATCACGGCCCAGAAGATGTTCTACCGGCTGGTCAAGCCGTAGTCGCCCCAGCCCGGACCGCCTCCGCGGAACCGGTTGCCGGAAAGCACATCATCGTCTGGTCTGGTTTCTGCAAGCCGACGGCCTTCAAGCCGTCGGCTTTTTCGCGTCCAGGATCACCGCAGCTTCACTTGAACCCGCCCCTCTTGAATCTGAAGAACCATGCCACGGCGCCGCGCCAGGAGCAGGTCCAGCACCATCGTTTCACCTGACTTCTTCCGGTTGAGGCCCCGCCCCACCGTCACCAGATCGGGCGCCGACTGCCCGTCCACCGCCGTCACGATCGCGCCTCGCAACAATCCCGCCTTCTCGGCTGGCCCACCCGGCTCCACGGAGGTCACCCAGAGACCTGCGGACGACGGAATCCGAAGTTGCCGCGCCAGATCTTCCGGCACCCGCTCCAGCGTGGCCCCCACCCGGCGACGCACATAGTCCGCATCGAACACCGATGCCTCCTTCAACAACCGGACCTTCACCTGCCGCCGCTCATCACCACGCTGGATCTGAAGCGTCGAATCGGCGCCCCCGGAACCCAGGAGCCGCTGAAACTGGAACGACGACCGGAATCCGACACCATTCACGGCGAGGATCTCGTCACCAGGTTCGAGCCCCGCCGTGTCCGCGGGACTGCCGCGCTGAATCTCGGTCACCATCAGCGGCGGCTTGGTTCCACGAACCACCGCGCCGAACCAGAGCCCGCGAGTCGCCTCGGGCGATCCCATTTGGGCCAGGGTCGCCGCGATGCGTTTCACCGGAATGGCAAAGCCAATGCCCTGCGCCCGCGCCAACACCGCCACGTTCAACCCGATCAGTTCACCGCGCAGATTGACCAGCGGCCCGCCGCTGTTGCCCGGGTTGATCGAGGCGTCGGTCTGAAGCCAATCCTCGACCTCCATCGTCTCCCCATCCTTTTCCTGCCGGCGTGTCTTCGAACTCAGAATACCGCGGCTCACCGAGCCTCCGAGACCATACGGGTTTCCCAACGCCAGCACCGTCTCGCCCAACAGCAGATCGTCGTCCTGCGCAAACTGCACCGCCTGGAATTTCTGGCCTGATTTCGCCTTCAGTTGCAGAAGCGCAAGATCGTTCGCCTCCGAGACCGAAACCACCCTGGCGTCCATCGGTTCGGTCGAATCCGCCAGCATCACCTGCACCCGACTCGCTTCACGTACCACATGGAAGTTCGTCAGCACCCAGCCTTCCTCATCAATCACCACCCCCGACCCGCTGCTGTAAACGGTGTCCGGTGCCCGCCGTCCATACCCGAAGAATTCGCGCAGCATCTGGTCGTAGGGATCCGCCCTCTCCACCGTCATGGTCGCGATGTTCACCACCGTCGGCAGCACGCGCTCCACCGCCGCCACCGTGGCGTCCCGCCGCACATCCCCGACAGCCGCCACCCCCGGGGCTGCCGTCGCCCCTTCCACCACCGTACCCGCCCACCCCATCAGCAGCAGGCCCATCCCCGCACGGGCCAAAGCCCAGACCTTTCGCTCGCCCATCGGCCTTCGCCGGTTCCGGGCTTCACCAGGACCCGCAGCGTTCGCCGCTCCACCCACTGGCACCGGTTTCCGTCGCTCGTCCGTCATCGTGTTGTCGTGCTTCATCGCTGGCATCTCCGACAAAAATACGTGCTTCGCCCGGCCAAAACCGATCGTTCGATGGGTTCCTGGCATGTTCCGCAAGGTTGCCCCGCCCGATCGTAAACCCGGAAGCGTTCCTCGGCCGATGCCGGCGCTTCCGTGGCACGCCCATAGTAGAACAAACCGTCCCCGCCTCCACTTCCCGCAAAATCGAGCGCCAACGATGCACCCGTGCGAATGGCGGTCTCCAACACCCTACGGATGCCCTCGCGCAGACGCGCGATCTCAACGGATTTGAGGCTCCCGGTCGGCCGGTGTGGCGCAATGCCGGCCCAGTGCAGCGCCTCGCTGGCGTAGATGTTGCCCAACCCCGCCAGCACCTGCTGATCCATGATCCGCACCTTGACCGCCTGCTGGGATGACCCGAGGCGCTCCCGCAGCACCGCCTCGGTGAACGCATCTTCCAGAGGCTCCGGCCCCAGCCCCTCCAACCTCTGCTCGTCGAAGGTCAACCCGCCAAATTGCCGGGGGTCCACAAACACCCAATCCTCCGCACCCATTCCCATCACCACCGACACATGCCGCGCGTAAGGCTCGCCCGCGGCTTGCACCGACATCCTCCCGGTCATACCCAAATGGCCCAGCAGCCGACCGGGTTTCGATCCCCGACTCCCGATCAGCTCGAAACACAGGTATTTGGCACGTCGCCCGACACCCGCGATCTCCGCCCCTTCCAGCTGTTCGGCGAAAACCGGAGCACTCAACGGACGCACCGCCTTCGGTCGAAGCACGGTGACCTCTCGCACCTGCTTGCCCACGAGCAGCGGCCGCAAGTGACGCACCAGAATCTCGACTTCGGGCAGTTCAGGCATGGCACTTCATCCCAGGCGAAAGGGTGCCGACAATGGAAACGTGTTGGGCAAATGACGCACCTCGCGCACGCCTCCGTTCGTCAGCAGCACTTCCACGACATCGAACCGCATCTTCACCCGCGGTTCCTTGAGCGCTCCGAGGTAATCGAACGCCACACGGGACAGCGCCCTGCGCTTGCGGGCGTTCACCGCCGACGCTGGCCGCCCCCAGGCTTCCGACGACCGCGCCTTCACTTCCACGAACACCAGGCAATCTCCGTCTCGGAAAACCAGGTCGATCTCGCCCCGCGCCGACCGGTAGTTGGCGGTCAAAAACTTCATGCCGGAAGACTCCAAATGGTCGCGTGCCGCTTGTTCGCCCAACCGCCCGCGTCGGAGGTGTTCGGCAGTCGGCCGCAACTTCCGTTCCGCCCACCATTGCTGGATTCGGCGCCAGATGCTCATGGCCCAAACAACTCGGGTTGCCTTGGCGTCAGCGCCACGGGTGCGAACGATCGCCGATGAATCGGACACGGCCCGAGACGACGCAGGGCTTCGAGATGACCCGCCGTCGGATAACCTTTGTGCCGGGCAAACCCATAGCCAGGCCATTGAACCTCGTACTCGGCCATCAGCCGGTCCCGGGTCACCTTGGCCAGAATGCTCGCCGCCGCGATGGAGTAACTGCGCGCATCACCTTGAACGATCGCCGTCTGGTCGATGGTGATCGCTGACACATTCAGCCCATCCACCAGCACATGGTCCGGCGGCACCGTCAGCGACGCTAGGGCGCGCACCATGCCGGCATGGGTCGCCCGCAGGATGTTGATTTGATCGATCTCCTCCGCGTCCACGATCGACAGGCCCCAGGCGAGGTCGGATGACGTGACCAGGATCTGATAGAATTTCTCCCGCCGTCCGGCCGGCACCTGCTTGGAATCATTCAAGCCCTGCAGACCGTCCGGAAGTCCGTCCTGAATCCAGGCCAGCGGCAGCACCACCGCGGCAGCCACCACCGGTCCCGCCAGCGGACCGCGTCCCGCCTCGTCCACTCCGGCGATGCGCACCCGACCGCGTGCCACCAACTCCCTTTCGAAAGCAAAACGACTCTCCGAACCCGATTCAAATGCCACCCCAGGCCGATAGCGGAGCTTCCAGAACGTCGCAAGCTTCAACCCGGCCTTGACTCGCTCGCGTCCAGAGAACCCAATGCGCCCTCCGTCGATGCCCCACCCGTCCGGTGCGGCATTCAGGATCCTCGCCACCCCCCTGATCATGAATCGATTGCCCCTTGCTCCCACGGCCGTTGCTCTCGGAATCGCCCTCTCGGCCTTGTCGGTCCACGCCCAAACCCAGCCTCCCGGCGAAGTCCTTTACCAGCGTCTCTGCGCCACATGCCACGGACTCCGCCTGGAAGGCGGACTCGCCCGCAGTCTCGTCGATGCCGTCTGGCAGTTCGGCTCCGGCCGCAATGACATCCTCCGCAATATCAAGTACGGCATCCCGGACTTCTCCATGCCCGGCTTCGACGCCGCCCTCACCGATCCCGAGATCCATCAGATCATCGATTTCCTCAAGGCTGCGGAAAAAACCTCGGGCTTCACCAAGCCTCCACCGCCGACCCGCATCACCACCGTCGATTACGACGTCCAGGTGGAAACCTGGGTGAAGGAAGGGCTCAACATTCCCTGGAGCATCGCCTTCACCCCCGACGGACGCGGCTTCATTACCGAACGTGGCGGACAACTCCGCACCGTCGTCGCCGGCCAACTCTCTCCCCAACCCGTCCAAGGCACCCCCACCGTCCATGCCGAGGGCCAGGGCGGACTTCTCGATGTCGCGATCGATCCGCACTACGCCGACAACGGCTGGATTTACCTCTCCTATTCCCACTGTCTGGAAGACATACCTACCAAGGCATCCCGGACGATGACCCGCCTGAGCCGCGGGCGCGTGGCGGACAACCGGTGGGTGGATGGACAGGTTCTCTTCAGCGCACCCGCGGAGGTTCAGCAAACCACCCGCCATCATTACGGCAGCCGGATCGCCTTCGACCACGAGGGGCATGTTTACCTCAGCGTTGGCGACCGCGGCCAGGCGCCGGACGCCCAGAACCTCGCCCAACCGAACGGCAAGATTCATCGTTTCAACCCCGATGGCTCCATTCCCAAGGACAACCCGTTCATCGGTGTCCCGGGCGTCGCCCCAAGCCTCTTCAGTTATGGCCATCGCAATCCGCAGGGTCTGGCCACCGACCCTCGCACCGGCCGCATCTGGGAATCGGAACACGGCCCCCTGGGCGGCGATGAACTGAATCTGCTCGTCGGTGGTCGTAATTATGGCTGGCCCGTCGCCACCTACGGCCGTGATTACACCGGGTCCGGACTGACGGACGTCCGGCAACGCCCCGGCCTCGAGTCACCCATCGCCTATTGGAACCCTTCACCCGCGCTTTGCGGCATGGAGTTCATCACCGCCAGGTTGTTCCCGCGCTGGCGCCATAAGTTGATGGTGGGCGCGCTCAAGTACGAAGAGGTCCGACTGCTCACCGTGGAGCACGACCGCGTGCTGCATCAGGAAATCCTGCTCAAGAACGCCGGGCGCGTCCGTGACATTGCTTGCGCCCCCGACGGCGCCATCTACGTGGTTCTCAATGGCCCCGACCAGATCCTGCGGTTGTCGCCTCTCCGCGACATGAACGACGGCCCGGAGTGATCCGGGTTAGTCCAGCGGAGCCACCTCGAAATCCGCCGGACTGACCCAGCCCGCCTTGAGCGGTTCCCCACTCCGGAACCGCTCGTAGAAACCCACGTGCGCCGGGTTCGCATGCGGGTATCGGTCAAAAACATCCCCCTGACCGAGCATCCTTGGATCCCCCTGACGGACCAGCTCGGCGTGAAGCCTTTGCTTGAGCTGCTCGAACTCCACAGGCCACGAGGCGCGGTCCAGGCAGTTGGTCAGACCATCCGGGTCGGTGCGAAGGTCGTACCCCTCAGCAGCTCCACGCCTGCCAAAACACAGCTGCCAGAACCGATCCGTCGGCTCACGACGCCGTGCCTCAAGAATCAAGGTCTTGGTGGGACTGGCGTCGCAGTCCAGGTAGCCCGTCTCGGGATTCCCCACCGGCCATCGCTCCGGCCGCAGATTCTCCAGATACACTCGATCGGCCGTCACGATGCCGCGCACCGGGTAGCCGACATCCCCGGGACGCCCAATGTCCTGCCGCTCCCGACCGATCAGAACGTGGTCACGAAACGATTCCACCCGGCCCGCCCGCTCCGACCGGAAAATTCCCAGCCAACTCCGCCCCGTCCACGTCGCCATGCCCGTATCAGCCCAGGCAAGACCCGCCACCTCCATCAAGGTCGGGGCGAGATCCACGAAACTGACCAGGTCCGAAATCGTCCGACCGGGCCGGGTGATGCCTTGTGGCCAGCGCACCGCGAGCGGCACGTGGTTCGCGAATTCGTGGGCCTGCCCTTTGACGCGGGGAAACGGCATTCCGTGATCCGAAGTGACAATCACCAGCGTGTTGGTGGCCATGCCCCGCTGTTCCAGGGTTGCCAGCATCCGCTCCAAATGCCGGTCGAAGTGTTCGACTTCGTAGGCGTAGTCCAGCAGATCGTTCCGAACGATGTCGTTGTCCGGCCAATACCCGGGCACATGGTCGATGTCCGAGAGTCGTTTGCCCCCTTGGGCGACGCCTGAACCGAAGGCATACCCGCGGTGGGGCTCAATCGATCCGTACCAAAAGCACCAGGGTTTCCCAGGCGGTGCCGCGTCCAGAAACGACTCGAAGTTGCCCGCGTAATCGTTGTTCCCGATGCCGCTCGTCGGCGGGGTTGTCTTCCGCGCATCAAATCGAACGCCCGTCATCTGCCTCGCCTGCCCCTGCGCGTTGGTGGCCACTCCAGGACCCCACCCTTTCTGGGTGTACCCCACAAACCAGCCCTTCTCGCCCAACACTTCCGGCCATCCCTTGAATTCGGGCGGAAAGTAGCAGATGTGGTTCGCGGCCGGCCCCAGTTGCCACGAGTTGCGTCCGGTCAGAATGCACGAACGTGACGGCGCGCATTTGGCGTTCGGAGTGTACGCGTGGGTGAACAGCAGACCTTCGCTGGCAATCCGATCGAAGGCCGGCGTTCGAACCCAGCGGGTGCCGTACGCCCCCGCATGCCGGCCCCAGTCATCCGCAATCGCGAACAGGATGTTGGGGGGAACCGAAGCAGCAACGGCATCCACCAAGGCCACGATCAACAGGACGCAAGAAAAGCCGAAGGCTCGTCTCGGCCCAAGCCCAGCCATCCGTTCCAACCCATCAACGTTCTTCATCATTTTCCCTCACCCTTCCACGGCCACGGCAACACCTTCGCCCGTTGCGCCCACGCCACCCAAGCCGCCGCCATCTCCTTCACCCGCTCTGGCTCGCCCGCCGCTAAATCCCGGGTCTCGGTCCGGTCCCGCTTCAGATCATAAAGTTCCCAAGGCCCCGCTGGCCCTTTCGTCACCAGTTTCCAATCCCCCATCCGAATCGCCCGATTCCCCTCGTGCTCCCACACGAGCGGTTGCGGGCGGAGTACCGGCCTGCCCTCGAACGCCGGACGAAGACTCACTCCCTCCATCGGTGGGATCGAGCGCCCTTCCCGTTCGGTCGGGTACTCGGCCTTGGCCAGGTCCACGCACGTGGCCAAAATGTCCACCAACTGACCCGGCGTGGCGTCGAGCCGTCCACGTCGACTCTGGGGGATTCCTGCCGGCCAATGGGCAATGAGCGGCGTCGCAATGCCTCCTTCATGCGTCCAGTGCTTGTACTCGCGAAACGGCGTGTTGCTCACGTTGGCCCACTCCCGCCCATACGCCACGTAGGTATCCGGCCCCCCCGGCATCACGCCGTAGCCCTGCCGAACCGGCCAACCCTCCCGGGTCTGCTTCGGCTGACTGCCTTGTTGCGGCTCATCTCGATTCATGGGCGCTAGCGACGGACCTTCACCCCGCGCGGTGAAGTTTGTCCCTCGCCCGTTGCCCTCGGCGCAGCCTCCGTTGTCCTGGAGGTAAAGAATCAGGGTGTTCTCCCACTGCCCTGACTGCTTGAGCGCCTCCGTCATCCGCCCAATTCCCTGGTCCATGGAATCCACCATCGCCGCGTACACTTCCATGCACCGTTCCTCGAACGCCTGGTTCTTCACCTTCGCCCAGTCACCCACCGTCGGCGTCCGTTCCCAATTCGTCTCCACCAATCCCAGCTCCTTCTGCTTCGCCCAACGTGCCGCCCGGATCGCCTCATAGCCTGCTGCGTATCGCCCCTGGTACTTGGCGATGTCCCGTTCCCGCGCGTGCATCGGCCAATGGGCGGCCGTGAACGCAACATAGAGAAAGAAGGGCTTTTCGCCGCTCTCCTTCCCATGTTCGCGGATGAACCGCGCCGCGTGATCGGCAATGGCATCGGTGTAGTAATACCCGGACGCCGGATACTCGGGGTCGTTGGCGACGGTGATGGAGGTGTTGTCACGCACCAGGGCGCTCGGATCCCAGAAGCTGCCCGCCCCATGAATGGTCCCGTAGTAGCGGTCGAAGCCCCGCTGCAAGGGCCAGTTGTCCCGGTTCTCCAGGGCTTTCACCGAAGCACCCGGAGTCACATGCCACTTGCCGACCGCATAGTTCCGGTAACCCGCGGGCTTCAAAGCCTCGGCGATGGTCACGCATTGTCGGTTCAGCCGGCCCCGATACCCTTCCAGGTTCCGATCTTCCATCATGTGGCCGACCCCCGCCTGATGCGGATGCAGACCGGTCAGCAGCGAGGCCCGCGTGGGACAGCAACGGGCCGTGTTGTAGAATTGCGTGAAACGAAGTCCACCTGCCGCCAGCCGATCCAGGTTCGGGGTCGCAATCTCTCCGCCATAACAGCCGATGTCGGAGTACCCCATGTCGTCGCTGAGGATCAGCACCAGGTTGGGTGGACGCGCTTCCGCCGCCGCCGCTCTCGGCCCTTCCAACCCACCGCCGCCCAGTACCAACACCGCCGCTCCCCAGGAAGCCCAGGAACGAACCCACGCCAGACGAGTGAATGGGAAAGGAAACATCGGTGTCCCGAGGGTAGCCGCCTACGTCCACCGTCTGAAAGCCCCGAGACGCTCCTGCACCGTCACCGGGCATCTCTCCGTGGTGGGGATGGGAAATTTAAGCATCGGAGGGTTTTGGACAGGATTCACAGGATGAACACGATGCTCAGGAATCCAACGCAACGGCATTTCATCCTGTTCATCGTGTTCGTCCTGTCAAAAAGAGGACCGTGTCCTCCGACAACACGGAGATGCGCCTTCCGTCACCGATCTTCCCGAGCCGTCTCCACCACGTCCGGCAAAGAAAACGCCGGACAATACAGCCCCTTCTCCTCCCGCACCCACCAATGCCCCGTCGCCCGCCGCTCAGCCGGCGTGCTGAACCGATACGCATACAACCGCGCCCGGACGTACTTCGGCGGCGATTCCGGAAACGGATTGTCGCTCAACAACCCCACCACCTCCGACGAGCCCTCCAGTAGCCGGATGCCCAACCGTACCAGCCACGGGTTGTGCCGAACGTCCCCCAGCGCCGCGAACCACATCTGCCAGTCCAGTCGCGGCTGGTGCGGTGCCACTTGCCCCGGCCGACGGTCGAGCGCGCCCGGTTTGTGCCGGAACTCATACGCCTTCCACACGAGCCCGTCCGAGCTCCCTTCCACCACGATCTCCGCCCGAGAGGTCGTCATCACCGCAAACAGCCCATAGTCGTTGAAGGTCCGAAGCGGCGCCAACCATCGGTCCCATCCGGAGGCCAACCCGCCCCATCCCGGCGCCAGAAAGCCCACCAGCGGCCTCGCCCCAATGACCAGACTGACGGCCGTCACACCAACCAGCAGTCGACGTCGCCACGCCTCCCCCCCGGACACCACCTGCCGCCCCTCGACCGCGACCGGCCTTTCGGAGCGACCACGCCGCCACCACCGCGCCCAGGTCGCGTCGTCCACCAACAGCATTCCCAGAAGCAGCGCCAGCAGGTTGAAGAAGGTGTAATTGCCAGTCGCGACAATGGCGACCTGAAGTCCGGTGAAACCCAGGAACGCCAGCCCCCGCCATCGGCGCGGTGCCAGGACCAGCCACGGAAGCCCCAGTTCAATGGCGAACATCGCAACGCAACACGCCCGATGCAGCCACGCCGGCGCATGATGGACATACCACGACCATGGCCCGGGCAACGGCTGGGTCCAGTAGTGGAACTCCAACGCCGTCATCGAGCGCCACACCGGATCGCCACTCGCCAGTTTGACGATGCCCGACTCCAGCATGAGCCGGAACAGCAGCCACACCAGCAAGCCTCGCGCCCACCGCGACGGAGCCACGCTTCGAGCCGCCATTCGCCCCAACCGCCAAGGCGCCAGGAACACCGCCAGCAAGGTCGTTTCCAACAAAAGGGTGTCCCACTGAAACGCGAAAAAATCCTGCCCCAGCACGGACAGCGAAAGGTAGGTCAGCCAAAGCCCGAACAGCGCCAACGCCCGTGCGTAACCCGTCGCCGCCAACACCGCCAACAACACCCCCAGCCCACACAGTCCGTGCAAAGCACGATCCCCAGCCCCCCACCAGCCCAAGGTGGGCAGCAACCGATAGCGATCCCAGCCGATGCCCTGTTCGTTCACTTGCTCACCCACCCGCGCCATGAACTCCGAGGCCGGCAGAATCCCGTTCGTCCCCTGCATCCCGTCGACCTGAACCCACAGCGAAAGAAACGCGACCAGGTGAACGGCCGCCAACCCCACCAGAAACACCTCGCGCGATACCCACCAGGTGGGGCGTCGAACCGAATCCCCCCACAAGCCACGGGTCGCCAGGGAGAACAGCACGCGGTTCCGTGCCACCCAACGGTAGAGTCGCTCGGCGATTCCCAGGAACACCGGCGATTCCAGCCCCACCCGCGCCACACGCCCCCAACCCGGCGCCTCGGCCAACGTCTGCAGCACCGCCTCCGCCCCACGGGTCACGCGTCCACCGGTGTCCACCCGATGCACCGCTTCCTGCAGCGCAACAGGGTCGAGCTGCGGAAAGCGCGCCGTACAGTCCGGCGATTGTTGCGCCAAATACTCGACCGCATCCCCGGTGGCGTCATGCCAACGCTCAATCCACATCCGACAAAACCTGCATTCACCGTCGTACACGAGAACGGAACGGGCGGGCGCGGGTCCGATGGACCGGGTGTCGGGCATCCGGTGACAGTCTGTCGCGAACCTCCGCTGCAGGCAAAGCACCCTCAGCGCCATCCATCGGCACCCCGTTTCATGTCGCTGTCCGGCCTTCGACCTCGGACGCAACTTGTGGTGGGGTTCGGTGTTCCCATTGACGTCCGGCAACGCCCGAACCTAGCGTGCCTCAAAACCGAAACGGACCACCGATTGACCCTAGGTCCCTCGCCAACGCATGAAGATCCAATCCACCCGAGCCACCGCTCCCAACGTCGCCATCCGCCGCTCCGCCTTCACCCTGATCGAAATCATGATCGTGGTGGGCATCATCGGGCTGCTGGCCATCGCCATCATCCCGAACATCAGCAAGAACCGCGAACGCGCCCAATTGCAGATGATCCACCAGAATCTGCGCAAAATTGACGCCGCAAAGAACCTCTGGGCGCTCGAGAACAACAAAGGAAGCGGTGAAACTCCCTCTTCCGAGGAACTGAAACCTTACGATGGATGGCCGCGCGCCATCGCCGGCGAGACCTACAACATCAATTCGGTCGGCATGCCGCCTTCCGCAACGCTCTCCGGCAAGCTGTGGACCAACGGCCCCAACAGCACGATTCAGCTGCCCCAGGATTGAACCGCGCTCATCCGCGCGGCTCCTGGATGAGATTCACCGCATTGGTGCGGAGGTTTTGAACCCCGATTTTTTGGCGCACCCCGGACGGCCAGCGGATTTCGACTCCGTCAATGGGCCGCCCGGGGTTCAGCCCAAACGTTACCGGCAGTTCGGATTGCGAAAGATAGCCCCGCGTCGGCATCACCTGACGCCACCAGGTGTGGTTTCCGGAATGGAGCCGCACCCAGGCCCCAATGGCATCCCGATTACTTTGGGTGCCCACCAGTCGGAATCGAATCCAAGGTCTCCCCGGTTCCAGATCATTGCGCAGCAGGAGAGCTGGCCCGCTGTTTTGCGCGATCACCACATCCAGGTCCCCGTCCCCGTCCAGGTCCGCATAGGCCGAACCGCGAGCGACCAGAGGCTGAAACATGCCACCGCCCGTGTCCTCCAAAGGCACCGCCAGAAACCCGCCCTGCTTTCGAAAGCTCCGGGTGTTCCAATACAGCTGCGGCGGCTGCCGGTAACGCTGACTCGATTGAACCAGGTGGATGTCGCTCTCGATGTGCCCGTTCACCGTCAACAGGTCCAGCCAGCCATCGAGGTCGTAGTCGAAAAAAAAGACCCCAAAGGTCAGGGATAGACGGCTCGCCGCACCCACTCCCTGTCCAATCGCTTCATCCGCAAAAATCAGCGTGTCCGGTTGGGTGACATACAGGGCGAGCATCTCGTTGGCGAAGTTGCCAATCGAAACACCCAGGCTTTCGTCCTCCGTGAATCGGCCGGCATCAATGCCCATCGCACCGCGCGCCGCGCCAAACGTGTCGAAGGCCAACCCCGACTCCGCACCCACCTCGGCAAAGGTCCCATCCCAACGGTTCGAAAAGACAAAGTTCTGAACCGTGTCATTCGCCACAATCAGGTCGATCCAGCCGTCGGTGTTGAAATCCACCGGTGCCACCCCCAGCGATTTGGCCATGGGCAAACCGGTGGCCTTGTTGCGCACCTGGATGCCCGCGGACGCCGACACATCCGTGAACCGCCCCCCGCTCTCGTTGCGGAACAACCGCGGGAATGTCCCGGGAAAATTCATGGGCGGCCCATACGCCCGACCGATGCCAACCAACCGGTAGTCAACCTCGTAATCAATCTCGCGTGACCAGCGAAGATACCGGCAGACAAACAGGTCCAGGTCGCCGTCGTGATCGTAATCCACAAACGCCGCGCTGGTCCCCCAATCGTCCGCACCCGCCTGCAACCCCGCGGTGGCGGTCACATCCTGGAACCGTCCGTCCCCCTGGTTCCGAAACAACCGCTGATCCCCAACGCCGGTCACGAAAAGGTCCACCCAACCGTCGTTGTCGAAGTCGCCACAGGCCACGCCCATGCCCTGGATCGGCACCTCCAAACCAGATCCCTCCGTGACGTCCACAAACCGCCCGCCATCGTTTCGGTAAAGTGCAGGACGAGTCGCCCGTTTCTGATCGGCAGGCGTCCAGTTCCAGGAGGCGCCATTCACAAAGAACAGGTCGGAATCGCCGTCGCTGTCGAAATCCAGGAAAGCCACTCCCGATCCCATGGTCTCGGGCAACAGCTTGTCCCCGGTCGCCCCTCCAAAGTGCTCAAACCGCACCCCGGCCGCTTCGGTGATATCAGTGAACGCAACGCGCGGCAGCAGGAGCCGTCCGGCAGCCTCCGGATCCTTGGGCAAGGCCAATGCCGCCAGAGGACCCGACGTGCTCCGGGGCGACTGGCGCCCCGCCCAAACGATCCCGCCGACCAGCAGGCCCAGGAGTGAGAAGGCCCCTACCGACCACCAAAACGCGCGGCCGATCACGGCGTCATCGGACGGCGGTTCGGGTGGCTCTTGCCGGGGATGCCGCGATGCCTCGGGGGTGGACACGGCGCCAGATTACCCAGCGCGATCCGCCGGTGCGATTCCGTTCTCCGCGCATCAGGTGCGCACATCTTCGTGCTGTCCGAAGACACGGCCCTCGTTTTGAGAGGATGAACACGATGAACAGGATGAAATGCCGTTCCGCAGAGGCTCCTCAGCATCCTGTTCATCCTGTGCATCCTGTCCAAACCCATCCAATGGTTGGTTCACCCATCCACAACTCGGAGATACGCCCCATCAGGTCTCCAAGAATCCGGCCCAGCGAATCGGCGGGATCCGGGGTATGCGATGCCCGCCCACTCCAATGCTCCCTCCCCCTCCAGAGCATCTCAAAGCCCCTTCTTGGGGGTGCTGGAATCCGAATGGCCCGCCGACCGATCCCCACGCGCAGGGTTTCCGTAAAGGAAGACTTTCCGACCCTTCACCGTGGGCTTGGCCGGGGCATCGACCGCCCTTGCGTCGATTCGGTCGGGCGCGGTCGCCGGGGGAACCGCGGGACGATCGACGATCGCGGCAGGAGCCGGCGATGCGGTGTCGTCGCGTCGGGAGTCGAGGAACAAATAGTGACGACGGGAAGACTGCTGCGGCCCGGGGGCGGCTTCGGGTGCGGGCACCAGGCGGGTGAACGCTCGCGTTCGGCTCTGGCCGACGGGTGACGGGAGCAACGTAGGTTCGGCGGTTTCGATTTCCCGGAGACGTTGGGCTGCACCGACGAAGAACCAGACCAGCACCCCCATGGGGATCCCCACGAATGGGGAGCCCACGCCGACAAAGGCGATGCTGATCCACAGGTTGGTCGCCGCCGCCAGAATCAGCGAACCGGAAGGCAGGTTGTGGGTCAACTTGACCGTCTCAAACATGAGTTTGGCGGCGTTCCAGGAAAGCCGTCCGAAGAGAAGGATCCCGAGCACCCCAAACTCCACCATCAACCGCCCGAGATCGCCGTCCGGAGCCAGGTAGTCGGAATAACTGCTGAGGTTGAGCAGGAAGGTGGGGCTGAAGCCCGTCTTGCCGAGACCGCCGCCGAGCGGATGGCCCAGCATGAAATCGAGACCCAGGTAGGTTGGCCACCAGAACCGGTAAAAGATGTTGCCCACGTTCAGGGTCGCGAGCCGGTCGAGGACCCCGCCGCCCGTGGCCTGCGAAGCCATGACCACCCCCGCTCCAATCACCCCAAGGATCACCAAACCGGGGATCAACTTGCGTCGCACCGCCAGGAGCACCGCGCAGCCCGCCACCGCAATGATGACCGCGCTCCTGGAACCGCTCAGGACCATGCCGTAGCCGATCGGGACCATCATGGACGCGATCACCACCCGTTCGAGACGGCGCGCCGAGGGAGCGAGGAAGAGTGCGCTGCCGAGAATGATGGACGTCGCCATCGTCGCACCGAACGCCCCCGAGCTGATAAAGGTGGAAAAGCGGCGCACATGGAAATCGCCTTCCGCGTCCACATACCCCTGCCCCCGATAACGCCGGGCGAAGAACGGGTCCTCCCTCATCATCTGGAGCACCTCGGAGTCACTCTGCTGAATGCCATAAAGGGCGGTCAGCAGGGCGAGGGTCAGGATGACCAGAAAATAGCCGTGCATCTGCGCCCGCCCGCGGATGATCTGGTAACCCAGGCCGTACAGCAGGGTGGCGAAGATCCAGCCGCGAAGCGTGGACAGTGCCACCAGGAAGGGCGGCATTCCCGGAATCAACGAGAACGGCAAATACGCCAGGCAGAGGCCGTAAAACGCCATCAGGGCTTGGGTGGTCGGGCCGGGTGGGAAGAAGCGCCGAATCGATCCAGACCGCAGGTACACCACCACCAGCGCCACAATCAGCACGATATCGTAGGCGAAGGTGGTGATCGGCGACCGAAAGCGCAGCTTCAGCCAGCCATGGAAGAAACCAATCCCCAGCGCGGCAACCACCAGCAGGTTGACGAATGCATCCTGCGCCACCACGGCCAACAGGCGGCCCCCCAAAGTAGCCCCTTCCTCGGGCTTCACCGCCCGATCCCGAGAGTCCAACTCTCGCGTCCCGGCATCAACAGTCTGCTGCGGCATGGCTCTTGGCGTGTGCGTCTTGGGTCGTCGGTCCCGGTATTCACCTCGGACACCCGACCCGCGGTCTGCCCTACCAGCCCCCTCCCGCTTCAACAACCCTTTTCCCGGCGCACCGCCGGCGTCCGGCTCGCACCAACATCCGCCATCGGAGGATTCCCATCGCTGTTCAAGGTCCGCGTTGCGGAAACCGCTTTCGAAACCACTGCCGCATGGACCGTTGAACCGGCATCTCAAACCAGGCATACGCGCCATAGGACAAGGCGCAGGTCGCCGCGAAGGTCACTCCAACGAGAACGAGCGTCCCACCCTGTCCCAGCTCCACCGGAATCCGGAGCATCGCCCCCTTCAGGTAACGCAGTATCAGGTGGTGAAGCATGTAGAAGGCGAAACTGCTCACCCCCAGCATTCGCAGCCATGGATGACTGAGATGGCGGCCCAGCATCCCCTCCCCCGTGGTCAACCCCAGGATCAGCACACCGACCCCCGGTAACACGCCCACGGAGCCCAGGCTCCCGAAGGACGACCGGCTTTCGAAAGCCAGCACGATCACCACCCACGCCAGTCCCACCCCCTGGCACAGCCGGGCGTGTCGACCAAGGAACGGACCCAGGCGGGGCACGGACATCCCGAGGCAGACGCCCACCGCGAAGTCGGCGATCCGCACTCCGGCGAACCGTTCCAGGAAATACAATTCCAAGGCGGGATCCGCAGCGGGAACGAGGCGGCGGGCGATTCCATAGACCAGAATAGCCACGGTCACGGTGGCGCCCCAGCTTGCCCATCCACCCGGGCGCCGCGCATGGGCGGCGATGAGAAACGGGGTCAGGACATAAAAGAAGGCCTCACAACTGATGCTCCATCCGACGGAGTTGAGGTAGGCGAAGTACGGCGGCAGGGCGAAGGGGAGCCAGCACTGGATCAAGACAGCTTGAACGGGAACGGCGACCCAATCCAGTGGCAGGGTCGGACTGAAGACGGACACCGGGATGGACAACAACAGGGTGGCGACGTAGGTCGGGTAGATCTTGGAGAACCGGTCCCAGAGGAAGAGTCGATAGGCAGGTGCGGAAACCGTGGTTCGAAAGAAGGACTCGTAGTTGTAGGCGAGGATGAATCCGCTCAGCACGAAGAAAAAGGTCACCCCCAAACCACCCAGGCCGAATCCGGGAATGGACCGCCAGCTCTCGCAGCCGGGAAGGAAAACGACATGATTCAGGAACACGAGAACCGCGGCATAAAAACGGGCGCCGGTGAGGGCCGGCAGTTCGTCGCGTTTCATGCAGCCGGGATGGCCCCCGATGAACGGATCAGCTCGTAGATGTCGGACATTGGCGGGGAGGATCTACTGGGATCGACAAGCCGGGTGTCGAGAGCATTTCCGGAAACCCCAGCCGGTGGCTCAGCTTGCGCCGGCAGTTGGCCCGCCGATACAGTCCACCGCCCCAATCGCAGCGGGGCAGTCCCACACGCCTCATGACGGAACGCCCGGCTCCGACCGCCCGCCCGTACGATGCCGGCATGGCGAATCTCGCCAGCGTCGGGATCGTGCTGGTGGTCTTGGGCCATTCTTCGCCCACCTCGCTGGACACCGTCACGGGCGCAGCGATGGCCGGGTTCCGGGGGCTGCTTGCGGTCATCAGCCTGTTTCACATGCCGCTGTTCTTCTTCATCAGCGGCTATCTTCTGGTTCACTCGCACGCGCACCGGCGTGGCGAGAATGGAGGCTACCCGGCCTTCGTGAGTGCGAAGGCCAAACGGCTTCTGCTGCCGTACTGGGCCATCAGTACCGCGGCCTTTCCGCTCAAGGCCTGGATGAACAGCCAGGCGGCGAGGCCTTTGGAATTCTCGCTTCAAGGCTACGCCACCTCACTGGTGCTTCCGTGGCAGAACACCATCATCTTCTTCTGGTTCCTGCCGACCCTGTTCCTCCTGTTTCTGGTGGCGCCCCTGCTCCTGCGACCCGTGGCTGAGGGTTCGAAGGTCACCCTGGCCGCCATCACAGCCGCCCTGATCCTGCCAGCCCTTCTGATCACGCCCGTGTTCTGGAACGATCCGCTCAACTACCGGGGTGCCGCCGCACATGCCGGCACCTTCTGGCTCGGCATGCTGTGGCGGGCGCGAGGTCCTGCCCTCACCCCCGCCGGACTCGCCAGGCTCGGGGCCGCTTCCCTCACCCTGTTCACAGCCCTGGGGGTCGCCCACCAAGTTCAGTGGGTTCCGGGTATTCCGGTCGCAAAAGCGGTCGTGCAACTGGCCCAGGCCTGGACCGGAGTGCTCGCCACCTACGGCCTCGTTGGCTGGGCCACGGCTCGCGGATTTCACCGGATGCCCTGGATCCACGGCGCTTCCTTCCAGATCTACCTGCTGTCCTGGTTTCCCCAGATGTTCGTGAAGATCGTCCTCTTCCGCGCCCTCGGCATCGGGTTCTGGCCCGCCGTGGTCCTCATGTTGGTCACCGGACTTCTCGTTCCCGTGGCCTTGACCCGCGCCGTGCGACGCCACTTCCCCGCACTCCAACCTTGGCTCGGAATGTCCTCATGACCCACCCCGAATCCCTTCCCGATCCCCTGGTCGCCGCCGCCGCGGCCGTCGGAGTCGGAAAAGCCAACCGGCACATCTTCCTGTGTGCGGATCCCACTGAGGCCAAATGCGCCGACCGGGAGGCCGGCAGGATCGCCTGGGAGTTTCTAAAGCGTCGACTGAAGGAAAAGGGCCTGGCCCCACCCCAGGGACCGATTCATCGGACCAAGGCCAACTGCCTGCGAGTCTGCCTGAGGGGGCCCATCGCGGTCGTGTACCCCGAGGGTGTCTGGTACCACTCCTGTTCGCCCGCGGTGCTGGAACGAATCCTGGAGGAACACCTCGTGGGCGGAAGAATCGTGGCGGAATTCGCTTTTGCCACGAATCCGTCTTTCAACGGCTGACCCCCGACCAAGACGCCCGCTAGATGCCGGGTGTCGGACGGGTGGACGAAGTGGCAGCGAGCTGTTGTCGAAGCACGCCCAACAAGTTCGCGAATCGGGCCGCGTTCCCCGCGTTGACGGCGGCAAGGCGCTCATGGCCGTCGAGACTCAACGCCATGATTTCTTCCTTGCTCAAGTCGCGATCCTCAAGGGGCAGTTGATCCATGCCGTCCAGGACCGGCATGTCCGCCATCTCGAAAAACTGGTCCAGACACAGCGTGTCGAGCAGCTCACGTACCTGGTCGGTGGGCCGGTTGAGGATGATGCGCAACCGGGGGCCGGAACCGTCCGGGATCAGGGAACCTTGGGCCAGGCGCAGCAGGACACCAACGAAGGTGCTGTCCATTCGAGGGCAGCTGGAAAGATCCATGATGAGGGTGGAATAGCCACGGAGCACCAACTGGTCCAGCAGGGTCTCGAACCGACCACTCTCCTTGCAAATGCCCGGACCGCTCACCCCAACCCACGCAAGATCTCCCGAGGCGAAAGCAGGAAAGGTGGTGCCCTGAGGATTCTTCATCGGCGTCGATAGCTTGCTCAACACTCTAGGCCCGACGCCGCTGGGCTTCAAGTGGCCGCCCGGTTCCACCCAGGATTCGGGTCAGGGCCAACTGGAGGACGAAGCCTCCGTCCTGGGACCCACCCACGAGCTGGCGGTTGCTGCGGAGCAGTTCGTCCATGGCCTTCACCAACTCCTCACGGGTGTAGTTGGCGGCGTGCTGGGCGGCGCGGAACAGGACGTAGGCGTTGATGTCGGCAGGGTTGTAACGACGGTCGGTGGGGAGGCGATCGGCAGGCAGATTCTTCAGCTGCGCCGCGAAACCGCGGTAGTCCTGGCTCAACCGGACCATGCCCTCACGCATCATTTCCTTGATCAGCAACATGGCCCGCACCTTGCCGATCAATGCATACAGGAGCCCGATCTCGCTCTTCTGCCGATCCGATTGCATCGACCACAGCTCCTCATCCAAGTGGCGCAGTGCCCGGGCCAGATGCCGTTCACCCAAGGCGTCCGCCAGGGCAAAGGCGCGCGCGTGCCGGCCACGCGTCACAATGGCGTCGACGTCCGCCACGGTCACCGTTTCGCGGTCGCCCACGTAGGCGGCGAGTTTTTGCGCCTCCGACGACAGCAAGCGGGCGTTCGGGCCGACCTGCTCCACCATGGACGCCAGCGCTTCCCCATCGGGACGCCGCCCCATCGCCCTCAGCTCGCCAGCCACCATGGTTTCGGCCTTGTCGCGCCAGTCCCGATCCTCGCCGCTCAGACCCGGGAAGTGCTCCACTTCGGCCAATTTCTCCACCGCCCGATAAAAACCACGGCGTCGGTCGATCTTGCCCGCACTGATCAACAACCGGACTCCCGCCCAACGGAATCCCGCCAGATCCTTGGCCAGGTCGGCGACGGCTTCGACCACCGCCTGGGCTTCGGAAACACGATCCTCGCCAAAGAAATTGCAGGACCGAAACCAGATGGTCTTGGCACCACCGAAGAACGGGAGGGTTTGCAGGGCTTCCCGGAGGCGGCGCAAAGCCTTGAGGACTTCCTCCGAATTGGCGGCGGTGGCGTCCAACAATTCCTCGTCACCACCTGGGCTGGCGGCGAGCCATTGGTCGAAGATCTGCCTCGCCCGCCGTTGAACGGCGAAGTCGTCATCTCCCCAAACCAGCACGAAAGGCGCCGGACTGGCAGCGTCAGACATCAGGGGCCTTCGTCCTCGGGCCGATCCTGGGATTCGGCTTGGTCCTGGTACTGTTGGAGGACATCAGACGTGTCCTCGACCCGTTCGAAGAGCGGTCGGGCGACGAGAATGGGACGGCCCTGGGCTACCGCGAGCGCGATGCAATCGCTGGGACGGGCATCCACCTCGACCAATTTGATGCCCAGTTCATTCTCTTCTCGGAGGATCAACCGGGCGAAGTACGTCTGATTCTTGAGATCGGTGATGACCACCCGATCGAGAACAATGCCAAACCCTTTGAAGATATTCCCAATCAGGTCATGGGTGAGAGGGCGCTCGTTCGGCGCCTTGCGTAAGAAGTTGGAAATGACCGTTCCGATGCCCTTCTCGACTTGAATGACGAAAACCTTCTCGTCGTTTCCAATGAACACGGCAACGCCCCCCGCGGCGGGCAGGATGCCGCGTACGTGCACCGGCACCACGTCCTGCTTCATGGATGGGACTGTGGTGCCCCCCCTGCAAAAAGACAAGCCGCCCGCTGGCGAAGTTCTCAGGGGCGGCTCCATCCCCGTTTGAAACAAGTCACTTCCCCGACAGCGCCGCCTCAATCGCGCCGATCACTTCCGGAGCATCCGGCGTGGTCCGCGGATTGAAACGCTTGAGGACCTTGCCGTCGGCAGTGACCAGGAATTTGCCGAAGTTCCATTCAATCTCGCCAGGGAAGGCGGCATCCTTGCCGGTCAGCGCCGCGTACAACGGATGTTGTTCCCCGCCTTTGACATGGATTTTTTCCATCAACGGGAACGACACATCGTAGGTCGACTTGCAGAACTCCTTGATCTGGACCGGTGTCCCGGGTTCCTGACCGAGGAAGTCGTTGCACGGGAAGCCCACCACGGAGAAGCCCTTGTCCTTGTACTTGCGCTGCAATTTCTCGAGCGCGTCGTATTGCGGCGTCAACCCGCACTTGGAGGCCACATTGACGACCAGCATCACCTTGGCCTTTTGCCCTTTCAGGCTGGTTTCCTTGCCGTCGATGTCCTTGAGGGGGATTTCAGCCACGTTTTTCACAGCATCAGCAAAACAAACCGCCGCCGCCAAAGCGCCGGCAATGATCATCAGTCGAGTGGGGAATGCCATACGGGCCGCAACTTGAGGCGACGGCGCGCCCTGTCAAATTCTTCCTCGATCGACCAAGCCCCCTTCAGCCCCAACCTTTCCTACAGTTCGACCCCGCGAAGTTCCACGCTGTCGATGGCATCCAGAGCGTTCAGCGCACGAATCAAATCTTCGGGCCGACGCCCCGCCGCCAGTCGCACCCGGTAGGTGTATTCCAGAGCGGTCCCCTGTTTGGCCGTGGTCACCGCGATGGTTTCCCGGGAGCCGACATGGCTCTTAAGAATATCCCCGGCAATGAGATCCACGTCGTGATCGATGCCCGACCTCAGAATCAGATCAAACTCCGGCCGTGCCCCGCCCCACGTCGCACCCCGCGTTCCCAGGAGCCATGCTGCCGCGCTCACCGCCACGAGGCATTCCGCCGCCACGACCATGCTCCCCGCGCCCACCGCCATCCCCACCACCACCGAGAAGATGACGAACGCCGTGTCCCGGGTGTCCCGAACCACCGTGCGAAAACGTACGATGCTCAGCACTCCGACCAGACTGAAAGCCCGGGCGGCATTGTTCCCGATAACCTGGGTCACCGCCGCGATCAGGATAGTCAGCAACACCAGGGTTGCCGGGAGATGGGAGGAACCGTCGTCCCGCCGGGTCAGGCGGTAAACCAGGGCGACCGCGAAGCCTCCCAGGAGCGATCCCGCCAGCCGTATTCCCACATCCCGGGGAACAATTTCAGGCCCGCTGTTCCACAATCCTTGCAGCAACTCATTCATGGTGCGTTGAACCTCCAAGGACGGCCTGAGGCGTCCCGGAGGTTACGCACCCGGAAAAACCGGCGGCGAGCGTGATTCACAACTTCCGAAACACCCCGTCCAACCCCCAAACGTAGGCGAAGACTTCCCCGCCCCCGCCCCTGGGCGTTCCCAGGGCGATGGCCTTGATGTTCCGGGCTTCCAGTTCCCGCAGCACGTCTTCGCCCACCGAAGGCTCCAGGCGCGGTTCGAACAGGAACTCCTCGAAGAAGTTGTGGTGGCCGGGATGGTACGTTTGCGACCACTCGTTCCGCAGCACGATCTCGGTGCTGGCCAGACCGTTGATCCGGGTTTCAACCCAGGCCTGGACCGGGGCGGTGTACCCCGCCGAAATGCCTTTGGGCGGTGCCGGCCACCAAAAAACCGTCCGAACCGTGACGGGTCCGTAAGTGATCTCACGTTCCTGCCGCAGGCTTTCCGAAGTCACCGGAGTCACCGGAGCCAGATACACGTATTCTTCGCGGGTGTTGGTCGGCCCGAATTCGCCCGTTTCAGGTCGATAACCCAGCGTGGGTTGATCCACCGCATAGCGAACCGCCAGTTGCAGCGAGTGATCCGGCAGGATCAGCAGCGGACCTTCCCGGCTGGACGCAAGCCCGCGACGGTAGGTGCGCAGTTCCAAGTCACGGCGCAGTTCCCCGACCCCCTGAATCCAGCCGTCGGCGAGATAGTCGGGCCCCGGACGGAACACGTAGCCCGGCAATTGCGTCGGCGTGCCCCCGAATTCCACTCGGTTCGTTCCGTCCAGCCAGGCGCCTTCCAGGCTCGTGAACAGGCTTTGGCCCAGGTTGGTCTCGGCCAATCGGGTCGTTCGCAAGTGAAACGCCCACTCGGATTTCAGCCGGTGGTGACTGATCAAATCCCCGTGTTCCCCCTGAAACACTGCGTACCGGTGGCTCGTGGACAACAACCAGGGCACGTAAGTCCGTTCCGGCGGCTCGGGCACTTGCCGAATCTGTTTCACCACCAACCTCCCCTCGGGAGCGTCCTTCTTATATTCCAGGTCGTGAACAAACCGTTTCCTCCCCGGGAACTCGGCCTCGTACGCCAGGGCCGCCTGATCCAGCAAGTTGGCCAACTTCAAGTAGTCGCTGGTCCAAGTCATCACCCGGCCGCCCAAGGGCACCAAGCTGGATTCCTGTTCGAGGGTGAGGTTCGGGGTTGCCCCAAAGAAATGGAGCGCGACCCGCTCCGGAACCGCCGTCGAATCCGGGTTGGTCACCGACACCGCTCCCACCTGGGTCACCAGGGTGCCGGTCACGTATCGTTCGGTCCCCTCCCGTGTCACGCTCAGGGTCGCCACCCCATTCGCCAGTTCGATCTCGTCCGGGGTCGACGGGTGCACCAGCACCGCCATGCCCACCACGCTTTCATCGACCCGATGACGGAGCCGTTCCAGATACGCGTTGTCGTTGTAGAAGCTCGCGTAGACCTTCCTCAACGCTCGGAACACACCCCGTTCATTCTTCTCCCCGGCGTCGCACCGGCTCGGCCCCTGATCGTCGGAGTCCAGGTCGTCCGCCAGGCAACCGCTGTAGCTGTCGTACAAGCCGGCGCCGCTGAACTGGTCCCCATCCTCCACATTGGTGGAACTGCGAAAGCGGATCTTGCGGTCAGTCGCGAACCCGGCGTTCTGCAGGGCGGTCAGAACCGCGGCGCGTTGAGCGGCCGAGAAATCGGCGGTGTCGGTGATCGTGTCGCGGATTTCGCGAAGCGCGGCCTGCAACGACTCCATGTTCGGGGGCCAGGAGAAGCCCTCCAGTCGGCTTTGTATCCGCCCCTTCAAGGTCTCCCCTCCTGAAAGCGCCTGGTCCATGAACCCTTCCCAAAGATCAAACGTCAGGGCCAGTGCCGGCGCCGGCGCATTGTCCGGAATTCGGCGCCGCAAAATTCCGAAATTCGCCGCCTTACCGCCCACCCGGGCGATGTCGGAGGGCCGCAGGGTTTCCGCCGCCAGACTGATCTGGCCTGTGACTTCTTTGGGGGCCAGATCGAGAGGCGGCGGCGCGTTCTGGGCGAGGATGTCTGCCCGGGTGACGGCATCCAGGGTTCCTTCCAGCGCCTCCAGTGTCAGTTCGCAGCCCCCGAATTGGG